>JAZBOA010000378.1:0-15144 GCA_036350935.1 Anderseniella sp.
TTCAAGCTCGATGTCTACCGGCAGGTCATCAAGGCCTTCCGGCACCTGGGTAGTTGAGCAATGTCCATTGCACGCGTGGTCGAGATTTCGATGTATGTGTCGGGCTTCGTGCTGATGACAGCCATCGTCTACACAAGACCGCTGGGCAACGTGTTCGATTACATCCTGGGCTTTGGCGTGTTTTTCGTAGAAGTCGCGGTTGGCGTCTATGTGGGCCGCATGTTGCGGGCCAGCGAGGCAGCAGCCAAGGCTGACCAAGCAGACCAGCGCCGCCAGGGCAACAGCCGTTTGACTGGCTGAAGCCATTGCTGGATTATCCGATGTAGGCTGGTCGTACGCTACAAGGACGCAAGATTTGTCCAGGTTGAAGAAAGCATTCTTGGTGTTGGTGGCCATTGCCACTTTCGGATCGGCTAGCGGCTATACCTACTTCAAGGCAACCGAGGCAGTCGCAGGAAGCCTCCCGCCGCTTAGGACGGGGGACCTGGCCTTCCAGACCACCACAGATTCCCAGGCAAGCGCGATCATCGTCGCGTCAGCCAGTCCCTACTCGCACATGGGCATCATCAACGTCGATGCCTCAGGCAACACAACCGTTGTAGAAGCCATCGGCCCTGTGCGGGAGGTGGACCTTGATCGCTGGCTGGCACAAGGTGCCGGGCGCCGGGTGACCATCAAACGGCTACCGGAGCTTCTCGAAAGCGACGCCAACAAAGTGGTTGAGGCCGCTCGCCGCTATATGGGGTTGCCGTATGACATTCATTTCCTGTTCGACAACAACGCGCTCTATTGCAGTGAACTCGCCTGGCTGGCGTTTCGCGAAGGCGCCAACATCGAGATCGGCAAGGTAGAAGCCATCGGTGAGTTAAACACTGGCAATCCTGTCGTCACGCAGTTGATCAAGCGCCGATGGGAGTCGTATGAACCGTGCAAGACCAGTGGCGCGACCAGCTTTGAAGCCTGCTACAAGCTGGTCATGCAACAAGAACTGGTGACACCTGCCAGCATGGCGCGGGACACCAAACTCGACCTGGTCTTCAGCAATTATCCGCTTCCCAACCCCTGACGAGTTGGCGGGCGTACTGTCGCCCATGAAGTCATCAGCAGGCTTTGCCGAACACAACGCTGAGATTGTTGGCAGGCATTTCGATGACCTGCTGCAGTTCAAGCCCATGCGCGCGTGCCACACCGGCAACGTCTTCCAGCAGCCGCAAGCCCCAGTCAGGATCCCGCGACTTCAACGACGCATCAAAGGCCTCGTTGCTGGCGGCGGTCTCTACGTCCGCCCTGCGGAACGGACCGTACAGCATCAACCGTCCGCCCGCCCGCAACTTCTGGCCCGCCCCTTCCAGCAGGCCAAGGCAAGCAGCCCATGGTGCGATGTGGATCATGTTGCAGCACAGGATGAAGTCCGCGTGCTCGGGCGCAGTGCGCCCGGCCCAGCCGGTCACGGTGACATCGAGCATTTGGGGCGGCATCAGGTTTGCGAGTTCCGACTCCAGCCGGTATGCCTCGATGCTGTCCAGATGGGACGGCGCAAGATCAGCGGGCCACCACGTCGCCTGCGGGCAGGCATGCGCGAAATGAACCGCATGCTGGCCGGTGCCTGCCGCCACTTCCAGCACCTCGGCAGGACCGGAAGGCAGCACCTCGCGCAATACATCGAGGATCGGCTCCTTGTTGCGCTCGGCGGCTGGTGCAACCAGTTTGCCGCCGGCGGCATCCGGCGCGGTCCATATCGGCGCTGCAACAGGCTTTCCGGTCACGTCTGTCATCCTCTCCAGCAAAAACCCCGCCCGGGCAGGCCGGAGCGGGGTTCATCATATCGGTAACAGGGCAAAGTCCAAAACCGTTACAGGACCGCCTTTATCTCCTTCAGGTGATCAAGCGTCTCCTGCGCCTTGCGCTTCTTCTCCGGATCGGTGGCGTCAGCCACGTCTTCCTCGGCATTCTTGATCTGCTGGCCCAGCCGCTCGGCGGACAGGTCCTTCACCGCAATCGCCTCCTCGGCCAGCACTGTCAGGCCGGCAGGATTGATCTCGGCAAACCCGCCGCGCACGAAGATGCGCTCTTCCGCGCCATTGGCATCGGTCACGGTCACCACGCCCGGCTTCATCGTGGACAGCACCGGTGCATGGTTGGCCAGCACGGTAAACTCGCCTTCCACGCCGGGCACCACCACCTGTCTGACGTCGCCTGACAGCAGCAGCCGCTCCGGCGACACCAGCTCAAACTTCAAGAGATCGGCCATCCGGCCCTCCGTTGATCAGTTTCCAGCGAAACCGCCCGATGATCAGGCGGCTTCGGCAGCCAGCTTCTCGGCCTTCTCCATGGCTTCCTCGATGGAGCCAACCATGTAGAAGGCAGCTTCCGGCAGGTGGTCATAATCGCCGGCGCACAGACCCTTGAAGCCCTTGATCGTGTCTTCCAGCGCAACCAGCTTGCCCGGCGAACCGGTGAACACTTCAGCCACGAAGAACGGCTGCGACAGGAAGCGCTCGATCTTGCGGGCGCGCGCCACGGTCAGCTTGTCTTCTTCCGACAGTTCGTCCATGCCAAGGATGGCGATGATGTCCTGGAGAGCCTTGTAGCGCTGCAGGATGGACTGCACCTGGCGGGCCACTGCATAGTGTTCTTCACCAATCACCTGCGGGTCGAGCAGGCGCGAGGTGGAGTCGAGCGGGTCCACGGCCGGGTAGATGCCCTTTTCAGCGATCGAACGCGACAACACGGTGGTGGCGTCCAGGTGGGCGAAGGTCGAGGCAGGCGCCGGGTCGGTCAGGTCGTCAGCGGGCACATACACGGCCTGAACCGAAGTGATCGAGCCCTTGGTGGTGGTGGTGATGCGCTCCTGCATGGCGCCCATGTCAGTGCCAAGCGTAGGCTGGTAGCCCACTGCCGACGGAATACGGCCCAGCAGTGCCGACACTTCCGAACCGGCCTGGGTGAAGCGGAAGATGTTGTCCACGAAGAACAGCACGTCCTGGCCCTGGTCGCGGAAATGCTCGGCCACGGTAAGGCCGGTCAGCGCAACGCGGGCGCGGGCTCCCGGAGGCTCGTTCATCTGGCCGTACACCAGGGCTGCCTTGGAGCCGGCGCCGCCTCCGTGCTTGTTCACGCCGGACTCGATCATTTCGTGGTAAAGGTCGTTGCCTTCGCGGGTGCGCTCGCCCACGCCGGCGAACACCGAGTAGCCGCCGTGCGCCTTGGCGATGTTGTTGATCAGTTCCATGATCAGCACGGTCTTGCCCACGCCGGCGCCGCCGAACAGGCCGATCTTGCCGCCCTTGGCGTATGGAGCCAGCAGGTCCACGACCTTGATGCCGGTAACGAGAATTTCTGCTTCCGTCGATTGCTCGACAAACGCCGGGGCGTCCTGGTGGATGGCGCGCCTGGCCTTGGTCTTCAGCGGACCGGCTTCGTCCACCGGTTCGCCGATCACGTTCATGATGCGGCCCAGCGTTTCATCACCCACCGGCACTTCGATGGGAGCGCCGGTGTCATGTACGCCCTGGCCACGGCGCAGGCCTTCGGTGGAGTCCATGGCGATGGTGCGCACGGTGCTTTCGCCCAGGTGCTGCGCCACTTCCAGAACCAGCCGGTTGCCGCCATTGTCGGTTTCAAGCGAGTTCAGGATTTCCGGCAGATGGCCTTCGAACTGCACGTCCACGACGGCGCCCATGACCTGAACCACCTTGCCGGTCTTCCCGGTTGCTGCAGCGGCCTTCTTGGATGCGTCTGACTTGGTTTCAGCAGCGGTCTTGCCGGCAGCTGCAGGCTTGCTTGCAGCCTTCTTGGCAGGAGCTTTCTTGGCTGGTGCTTTGGCCATTTTTCGGGTCCTTCCCTTGAGCCTTTACTAGAGCGCCTCGGCGCCCGAGATGATTTCGATCAGTTCCTTGGTGATCTGCGCCTGACGCTGGCGGTTGTAGCTCATCGTCAGCTTGTTGATCATGTCGCCGGCATTGCGGGTCGCGTTGTCCATGGCAGACATGCGCGCGCCCTGCTCTGAAGCAGCGTTTTCAAGCAACGCCCTGAAGATCTGCACTGCAATGTTGCGCGGCAGCAGTTCTTCAAGGATTTCGCTTTCTTCCGGTTCATAGTCGTAAACCGCACCGCCCAGATCAGCCGCAGCACTGTCGCCTTCGGATGCGGCCACCTTGGCCGGAATGATCTGCTGCGCCGTCGGAATCTGGCTGATGACAGACTGGAACTCGGAATAGAACAGCGTCGCGACATCAAAATCGCCCGCCTCAAACATCGACAGTATCTTGGCGGCGATGTCCTGGGCGTTGGTGTAGCCAACCTGCTTCACCTCGCGCAGGTCCACCCGCTCGACAATCAGGTGGCTGTACTTGCGGCGAAGCACGTCATAGCCCTTCTTGCCGACGGTGATGATCTTCACCGTCTTGCCATCGCGCACCAGCCGGTCCGCATGCTCGCGCGCCAGCTTGGCGATATTGGCATTGAAGCCCCCGCACAGGCCGCGCTCGGCTGTACATACCAGCAACAGGTGGACGTCCGACTTGCCGGTACCGGCCATCAGCGGCGATGCATCCGGGCGGCCTTCCATGCTGGCCGACAGGTTGGCAAGCACCGCGCCCATGCGCTGGGCATAGGGGCGCGCGGCAATTGCAGCATCCTGGGCACGGCGCAGCTTCGCCGCGGCCACCATCTGCATGGCCTTGGTGATCTTCTGCGTCGCCTTGACCGAGGCAATGCGGTTTCTCAGGTCCTTGAGGCTGGCCATATCGACTGACTATCCTTCAGTTCTCGTTCCGAGTGACGTTTTACGGCCAATCAGGCGAACGACTTGGCGTAGCTCTCGACCACCGACTTCAGCTTGGCGCCGAGTTCGTCGGTGAGTTCCTTCTTGGTGCGGATGCCGTCCAGCAGGTCGGAATGGCTGTCGCGCACCAGCCGCAGAAGGCCCTGCTCGAATTCGCCAACCTTGGCCACCGGGATGGAGTCAAGGTAACCGTTCACGCCGGCATAGATCACCACGACCTGCTCTTCCGTCTTGAGCGGCGAGAACTGCGGCTGCTTCAGCAGCTCGGTCAGCCGCGCACCGCGGTTGAGAAGGCGCTGGGTGGCAGCATCGAGGTCCGAGCCGAACTGTGCGAACGCCGCCATCTCGCGGTACTGCGCCAGCTCGCCCTTGATCTTGCCAGCAACCTGCTTCATCGCCTTGATCTGCGCGGCGGAACCCACGCGGCTCACCGACAGGCCGACGTTCACGGCAGGACGGATGCCCTGGTAGAACAGGTCGGTCTCGAGGAAGATCTGGCCATCGGTGATCGAGATCACGTTGGTCGGAATGTAGGCCGACACGTCGTTGGCCTGCGTTTCAATGATCGGCAGCGCAGTCAGCGAACCCGAACCATTGTCTTCGTTCAGCTTGGCTGCACGCTCCAGCAGGCGCGAGTGCAGGTAGAACACGTCGCCCGGATAGGCTTCGCGTCCCGGCGGACGGCGCAGCAGCAGCGACATCTGGCGGTACGCCACGGCCTGCTTGGACAGGTCGTCATAGCCGATGAGTGCATGCATGCCGTTGTCGCGGAAATACTCACCCATGGTGCAGCCGGCAAACGGCGCCAGGAACTGCAGCGGCGCCGGGTCGGAGGCGGTGGCGGCAACGATGATGGAGTATTCCAGGGCGCCGTTGTCTTCCAGCACCTTGACGAACTGGGCGACCGTTGAGCGCTTCTGGCCACAAGCCACGTAGACGCAGTACAGCTTGTCCTGCTCGGGGCCATTGATATGGATCGGCTTCTGGTTGAGCATGGTGTCGAGCAGGATGGCGGTCTTGCCGGTCTGGCGGTCGCCGATGACCAGCTCGCGCTGGCCGCGGCCCACCGGGATCAGCGCGTCCACTGCCTTCAGGCCCGTCGACATCGGCTCGTGCACCGACTTGCGCGGGATGATGCCCGGTGCCTTGACGTCGACGCGGCGGCGTTCCTTGGACTTGATCGGACCCTTGCCGTCGATCGGGTTGCCGAGCGGGTCGACAACGCGGCCCAGCAGTTCCTTGCCGACCGGCACTTCCACGATGGCGCCGGTCCGCTTGACAGTGTCGCCTTCCTTGATGTCACGGTCAGAACCGAAGATCACGATGCCGACATTGTCGACTTCCAGGTTCAGGGCCATGCCCATGATGCCGCCCGGGAACTCGACCATCTCGCCGGCCTGGACGTTGTCGAGACCGTAGACACGGGCAATACCGTCACCGACGGAAAGCACCTGGCCGATCTCGGAGACCTGGGCTTCCTTGCCGAAGTCCTTGATCTGCTTCTTGAGTATTGAGGAAATCTCGGCAGCGCGGATATCCATCAGCTGACCCCTTTCATGGCAACCTTGAGGTTCTGCAGTTTCGTGCGAAGTGAGTTGTCGACCATGCGCGAGCCGACCTTGACGATGAGCCCGCCGAGGATCGACGGATCAATCACCTGGGCAAGCTCGACGTCCGAGCCCACCGAAGCCTTAAGTTCAGCCTTCAGCCGGTCGACCTGGGCGGTCGAAAGCTTCTCGGCCGAGATGACCTCGGCCGCGACTTGTCCGCGGGCCTGGGCGGCCAGCGCACGGAAGGCACTGATCATGTCGCGTACTGCAAAAAGCCGGCGGTTCTTGGCCGCCAGCTTGATGAAGTTCGCTGCGATGGACTTTATGCCGGCCTGCGCGAAGATCGCGTCCAGCGCCGCTATCTGGTCGGCAGCGCCAAACACCGGGCTGCGCACCAGCCGGTTTAGGTCTTCCGACCCGTCGAGCATCGCGGCAAAGCTGTCCAGATCAGCCGACACGGCGGCGACCGACTTGCTTTCCTGGGCCAATTCGAACAAGGCCGTGGCGTAACGCCCAGGCATGCCCGTTGCTGTGTGTTCCTGAGCCGTCACGTGACAATCAACTCGCTGTGGCTGTTTTGCGGTGGTTCAGGCACTTTTCCCTGATAGGTAAGCACCTGAAAAATTTGGAATTTCTTGGCGGCCTCTGTGCCCCTGCATACAAGGCTTTACCAACCGCGGGCTCGATCTAGCACACAGGCCGAAAGGGCGCAACTCATACAGGGCGGCGGATTGCCGCAATCGCTGCCTTATTGCCGCCTGCAGTGTGTCCCGAATGGTCAAAATTCTGCCGTTATGGAATTATAAGCGACACCTGCAAACTGACTGGACGGGCAAGTACCGGCTGCAACCCGATAGGCAAGCCGGACCTGCAAGGCAAATCACTTGCCCGCACAGTTTTGTCAATCTGCGGGCAAGCGGGGGAATTTCTGATCCTTGCCCGCCGGAACCGGAGTTCAATTTCCAATGAATCTGAAAAACATCTCCAGCGCACTCGCGCTGGCGGCAGCGCTTTGTCTGCCTGCGCTGACCTTGTCATTCACGCCGGCCGACGCCAAGCGCGCGGAAACCTCAAGCTTCAGCCGGACCGCAAACTTCAATGGCGGCACGCTGACCGCCCCGGCAGTCCGCGACAGCGGCAAAAAGGCCGTTGCCCGCAAGTCCAGCCGCAAGACAGCCGCCAAGGCAACCGGCAAGCCATCGCGCGTTGCCCGCGGCAGAAATCCGGCCATCGTTGCCAAGGTGAAGGCGCATGCCCGAGCCGCAGGCGTACCCGTCTCGACGGCGCTTTCGGTGGTTCACCAGGAATCCGGCTTCCGGCCGCATGTGACCGGCGCCGCTGGCGAGATCGGCCTGATGCAGCTGAAGTGCCAGACCGCCCGGGGCATGGGCTTTTCCGGTTCCTGCAAGGCGCTTTACAACCCCGACACCAACCTTCGCTTCGGAATGAAGTACCTGCGCAAGGCGTTGAACCGGGGTTCGGTGGGCTACTACAACGCCGGCATCCACGCGAAGTCGCTGCCGAAGGCGGCACGCAGATATGCTTCTCAGGTCGCAAGCCGCTACTGACAGCGCACGGGCCCCTACAGAAACGAGTAGGGGTCCACATCGACGTTCAGGCGAAGGGAGCCGCGTGCTTTCACGCCTCCCAGCCACTGGCGCAGGTAGGCCTGGATGTCCACCTCGCGCGCGCACATCACCAGCAGCCGGAACCGGTGCCGCCCGCGCACCATCGCCAGTGGCGCCGGAGCCGGTCCGAGCACCTGCACGTCCGACGCTTGCGGCTGTGACCGCGCCAGCGCCTGCGCAAACCTCGATGCCTCCTCGCGGTCCTCGCCTGACACGATGATCCCCGCCATCCGCCCGAACGGCGGCAGCATGGCCCGCTGCCTGATCTCACTCTCGTGGTCCAGGAAACTGTCACGGTCCTGCGCCGCCAGCGACCGCATCAGCGGATGGTCGGGCATGTAGGTCTGCACGATCGCCCGGCCCGGCCTGTCGCCGCGTCCGGCCCGGCCCGATACCTGCGCCAGCATCTGCCAGGTGCGTTCGCCGGCCCGCGGGTCGGTGGTTTCCAGCGCCAGGTCCGCATCCACCACACCAGCCAGCGTAAGGCCGGGAAAATGATGCCCCTTGGCGACAAGCTGGGTGCCGATGATCAGGCTGTATTCGCCCTTCGCGATGTCGCGCAGCATCTCGCCCAGCAGGTTGCCGCGCGACAGGTCGGACGACAGGATGGCGATTCGCGCTTCGGGAAACCGGCTGGATGCTTCTTCCGCCAGCCGCTCCACGCCCGGCCCGCAGGCTACCAGCGAGTCCTCCGCCCCGCACTCCGGGCATGTCTTGGGCACGGGCTCCTCGTGGCCGCAGTGATGGCACACCAGCCTGCCCCGGAAGCGGTGTTCGACCAGCCAGCTGGCGCAACTGGGGCACGCCAGCCGGTGACCACAGGTGCGGCACAGGGTCAGCGGCGCATAACCGCGGCGGTTGAGAAAAAGCAGGGCCTGGTCGCCAGCCGCCAGCGTGCCGGCCACCGCCTGTACCAGGTCTGGCGCAAGCCACTCGCCACCGGGCATGTTCTGCCGGCGCATGTCGAGCAGCGATACCTCGGGCAACACCGCCTTGCCGTAACGCGCCTCCAGCCTGACGTGCCCATAGCGGCCTCGCCCGGCGTTCCACAGCGACTCCAGCGACGGCGTCGCCGACGACAGCACCACCGGAAATCCGCCCAGCGACCCGTACAGCACTGCCATGTCGCGGGCATGGTAATTGACGCCCTCTTCCTGCTTGAAGGCAGGCTCATGCTCCTCGTCCACCACGATCAGGCCGGGCCGGGCCCACGGCAGGAACAGAGCCGAACGCGCCCCAACGACGATCTTGGCCTCGCCGGTGGCCACGCCCCGCCACACCCGTTCGCGCTCTCGCGGGCGAACCGCCGAATGCCACTCCGCCGGCGCCACGCCGAAGCGCTCCTCCACCCGGCGCAGGAACGGCCCGGTCAGCGCGATTTCCGGCAGCAGCAGCAGCACCTGCTGCCCCCGCGCCAGCGCCGCCGCCATGGCCTCGAAATAGACCTCCGTCTTGCCGGACCCGGTTACCCCGTCCAGCAGCGACACCGAGAACCCCCTCGCCGTCACTGCCGCGCGCAACAGCCGCGCCGCTTCCTGCTGGCCCGTGTTCAACCTGACCGCACTGTGCCCCGGCTCGGGGGCCCGGAACGGCTCCAGCGCCGGCAGGGCCACTGGCTCCAGCGCGCCCTGTTCCTGCAGGCCCTTGACCACGCCTGCGCTCACCCCCGCTTCTGCCGCAAGTTCGGCAGCCCGCCGCGCCAGCCCATCCGAGGCAATCTCCATCACCCGCGCCCGCTGCGCCGTCAGCTTGTCCGGCTCCCGGCCCGACGCCCGCCAGGCGATCTGCTGACGCTCACCGGCCAGCGCCTCCGGCACCCGCAGGCACATCCGCAGCACCTGCCCCGGATTCTCGAGGTAGTACCGTGCAACCCAGTCGATGAATTGCCGGTGCAGCGCCGGCATCGGCGGCGTATCGTACCGCTCGGCCACCGCGCGCAGCTTCGCGCCCGCGGGTGCAGCGCCCCCAACCTGCCACACCACGCCTATCATCTGCCGCGGTCCCAGCGGCACGCGTACATAGTCGCCCTCTGCCAGCGTCATGCCCTGCGGCACGGCGTAGGTATAGGCACCCTCGAGCGCCAGCGGCAGCAGCACCTGGACTGTGGAATCGGACGGCATGACTGGAACTGAAGCTGGCTGAATTGAAGCCTTCAATCAACAGCCCATCGGGCATTGGCGGCGGCTGCCTGCGATGATAGGTTCGCCGCCAATCACAAGTTCCATTCGAAAGAAGTGACACCAGATGAAATTCTTCGCCGACACTGCCGATCTTGACGACATCCGCGAACTCGCCGGCATGGGCCTGCTGGACGGGGTCACCACCAACCCCTCCCTGGTTGCCAAGGCCGGCGGCGATTTCAAGCAGACCGTCGCCGAGATCTGCAAGATCGTCGACGGCCCGGTCTCGGCAGAAGTGGTCGCCATGGATGTGGACGGCATGATTGCCGAGGGCCGTCACCTGGCGAAGATTGCCAGCAACGTCACCATCAAGGTGCCGCTTACCTGGGACGGGCTGAAGGCCTGCCGTACGCTCACCGGTGAAGGCACCATGGTCAACGTGACCTTGTGCTTCAACGCCAACCAGGCGCTGCTGGCCGCCAAGGCCGGCGCCACCTTCATCTCGCCGTTCATCGGCCGGCTCGACGACATCGGCCTGGATGGCATGGAACTGATCGAGGAAATTCGCGAAATTTACGATAACTACGATTTCCAGACGCAGATTCTCGCTGCCTCCATCCGCACCGTGAACCACGTCAAGCAGGCCGCGCTGGCCGGCGCCGACGTTGCCACCGTGCCACCAGCAACCCTCAAGGCACTGGTCAAGCACCCGCTGACCGACAAGGGTCTGGAGATGTTCTCCGCCGACTGGGCCAAGACGGGCCAGAAGATTCTGTGATCAGCCGCTGTTAACCATGCCCGCCTACACTGGCGTGCATGAACGAAGATGCCCTGACGCAGTTTCAAGCCGCGCCCGATACCGCCAGTGCAATCCAGCGCTGGGCCGGTCACTTGCAGGTAGAGCGCCAGCTCAGCCCGCACACGTTGGAGGCTTACCTGCGTGATGTGAGCCAGTTCACCGGTTTCATCAAAGGCCACCTTGGCGCGCCTGCCAGCCTCGGGGACCTTGCCTCGCTCAAGGCCATGGACTTCCGCGCCTTCATGGCGTCCCGCCGCAACCGGGGGGTGGAAAGCCGCTCGCTGGCCCGCCAGCTCTCCGCCATCCGCACGCTCTACCGCTGGCTGGAACTGAACGGCCTTGCCCGCAATCCGGCGCTGGGCGCACTGCGCACGCCCAAGCTGCCGCGCGCGCTGCCAAAGCCGCTGGCTACCACCGCCGCCGCCCGGGTAATGCAGGCCGGCGACAATGCGCAAGCCTGGGTGGCGGCCCGCGATACCGCCGTGCTGATGCTGCTCTATGCTTGCGGCCTGCGCATTTCCGAGGCCCTGAACCTCAATCGCAACGAGGCCCCGGTGCCGCCCAACGACGATGTGCTGCGCATCACCGGCAAGGGCGGCAAGGTGCGGCTGGTGCCGGTGCTGCCCGCTGCCGTGAACGCCATCCAGACCTATCTCGGCCTCGTGCCCTCGCTCGACCCACGAGGGCCCCTGTTCATCGGCGAGCGCGGGGGCAGGCTCAATGCCCGCAACATCCAGCTGCTGATGCAGCGCCTGCGCTCAGGCCTTGGCCTGCCGGACACCGCCACGCCTCACGCGCTCAGGCATTCTTTCGCCACCCATCTGCTGGGCGGCGGGGCAGACCTGCGCGCCATCCAGGAACTGCTCGGCCATTCGAGCCTGTCCACCACGCAGGTCTACACCGGCGTCGACCGCGAGCATCTGCTGGCCCAGTACGACAAGGCTCATCCGCGCGCATAATCCAGCTTGGCAAGCAGTGCGCGCCGGACATATCCTCGCCGCCATCATGCCCGTACCTCTTCCAGACATCGTCGACAGTGACACCGGCCTGCCCACCCGCGTTGACGTTGCCATCATTGGCGGCGGCATCATCGGCACCTGCACCGCCATGGAGCTTGCCGAGCGCGGCCTGAAAGTGGCGCTGTTCGAGAAGGGCCGCATTGCCGGCGAGCAGTCAGGCCGCAACTGGGGCTGGTGCCGGCAGATGGGCCGCGACAGCCGCGAGATGCCACTCATTGCCGAATCACTGAGACTGTGGCGCGGCATGGACAAGCGCGTCGGCGCCGCGACCGGCTTCACCACCTGCGGCATCACCTATCTTGAAGCCACCGAACAGGGTCTTGAGCGGCGCGACAACTGGGCGGAAAAGTGCGCCCGGCCCATGCAGATCGAAAGCCGCATCGTCTCGAAGGACAAGCTGGACGACATCGTTCCCGGCGCCTCAAAACGGTTCGCCGGCGGGCTCTTCACGCCCTCCGACGGCCGCGCCGAACCCACCATGGCCGCGCCTGCCATCGCCAGGCACATCCGCGCCATGGGTGGCCAGGTGTTCACCGGCTGGGCGGTGCGCGGCGTCGAAATGGAAGCAGGCCGCGTATCAGGCATCGTCACCGAGCGTGGGGCCGTGAAGTGCCCTGCTGTTGTCTATGCCGGCGGCGCCTGGTCTCGACGCTTCCTCGGCAACCTCGGTCTCGACCTGCCGCAACTGATCACCCTGTCTTCGGTGCAGGCCACCGAACCGCTGGACGCCCCCTACGTCGCCTCGTTCGCCGGTGGAAAATATGCCGTCCGTAAGCGCGCCGACGGCGGTTACACCATTGCCCACAATGCTGTGACGGTCGCCGACATCATTCCCGCCTCGTTCAAGTATCTCAAGGCGTTCATCCCGGCTCTGAAGTCCGAGTGGCCCAACCTGCGGCTGCGCTTCGGCACCCGCTTTCTCAACGAGGCGGTCATGGCCTCGCGCTGGAAGCTCGATGAGGTGTCGCCGTTCGAGAAAACCCGGGTGCTCGACCCCGAGCCGGTCCAGTGGGTGCTGGATGAATGCCTCGCCGAACTGCAGCAGGATCATCCCGCCTTCAGGGGCGTGAAGATTGCCCGCAAGTGGGCTGGCCTGATCGACGTCACGCCCGACGCGGTGCCGGTGATCTCGCCCATCGGGCAGGTGCCGGGCCTGTTTCTCGCCACCGGTTTTTCCGGTCACGGCTTCGGCATCGGCCCTGGCGCAGGCAAGCTGATGGCCGATCTTGTTACCGGCAGGACGCCCGTCGTCGACCCCGCACCGTTCACCTACAAGCGCATGATCGACGGAACGAGGCTGGTGCCGGAGACAGATATCTGATCAGGAATGGATCGACCGCTTGTCGACGGCAAGTGCTGCTTCCTTGACCGCCTCAGACAGCGTCGGGTGCGCGTGACAGGTGCGCGCCAGGTCTTCCGATGAACCGCCAAACTCCATCAGCACGGCGCACTCGTGAATGAGCTCGCCCGCCTGCGGTCCGACGATGTGGACGCCCAGCACCTGGTCAGTCTTTGCGTCCGCCAGCACCTTGACGAAGCCGTCTGTGGTCTTGTTGGCCTTGGCGCGGCCATTGGCCATGAACGGGAAAGAGCCCGCCTTGTACTCTACGCCCGCTTCCTTCAGCTCGTCCTCGGTCTTGCCCACCGAGGCAACCTCCGGATTGGTGTATACCACGCCCGGAATAATGCCGTAGTTCACATGGCCTGCCTGGCCAGCCAGCAGTTCGGCCAGCGCCACGCCTTCTTCCTCGGCCTTGTGGGCAAGCATGGCGCCGCGCACCACGTCACCGATGGCATGGATGCCGTCCACGCTGGTCTTGAAATGATCGTCAATGATCACCCGCCCGCGCTCGTCGAGCTTGACGCCAGCCTCCTCAAGGCCAAGGCCGGCCGTGTACGGCACTCGACCGATGGCGACCAGCACCACGTCTGCCTCGATGGTCTCGGCATCGCCACCCTTGGCCGGCTCGACGGACACCTTGAGACCCTTCTTGTCCTTCTCGACGCCGGTCACCTTGGAGCCCAGCTTGAAGTCCATGCCCTGCTTCTTCAGCATCACCTGGAACTTCTTGGCCACCTCGGAGTCCATGCCCGGCAGGATGCGGTCGAGAAACTCGACCACCGTTACCTTCGCGCCCAGCCGCCGCCATACCGAGCCAAGTTCCAGCCCGATCACGCCCGCGCCGACCACCACCAGGTGACCCGGCACCTTGTCCAGTTCCAGCGCGCCGGTGGACGACACCACCTGCTTCTCGTCGATCTCGATGCCCTTGAGCCGCGCCACGTCCGACCCGGTGGCAATGCAGATGTTCTTCGTCTCGAGAACCTGGCTTTCGCCCTTCTCCGGCGTCACCTCGACCTTGCCGGCCCCGAGGATCTTGCCGGTGCCGTGGAAGGCGTCGATCTTGTTCTTCTTCAGCAGGAACTCGATGCCCTTGGTGTTACCGTCGATGGCCTCGTCCTTGAACTTCAGCATCTGCTTGATGTCGGCCTTCGGCTTCGACACCTTGATGCCCATGCCCTCGAACGAATGTCCGGCTTCCTCGAACAGTTCGGATGCATGCAGCAGCGCCTTGGACGGAATGCAACCGACGTTCAGGCAGGTACCGCCGTGAGTGGCGCGCTTCTCCACCACCGCTACCTTCATTCCCAACTGGGCAGCGCGGATCGCGCCCACATAGCCGCCGGGGCCTGTGCCGATAACAACCAGATCGTACATGTGAGAACCTTCCTTACAGGTCGAGTACCAGCCGTTCCGGGTCTTCCAGCGAATCCTTCACCCGGACGAGGAACGTCACCGCTTCCTTGCCGTCGACGATGCGGTGGTCATAGCTGAGCGCCAGGTACATCATCGGGCGCACCTTGATTTCGCCGTTCACCACCATCGGGCGATCCTGGATCTTGTGCATGCCGAGAATGCCAGACTGCGGCGCATTGAGGATCGGCGTCGACATCAGCGAGCCGTACACCCCGCCATTGGAAATGGTGAAGGTGCCGCCCTGCATGTCCGACATGGACAACTGTCCATCGCGCGCCTTCAGGCCCAGCCGGCCGATCTCCTTCTCGACCTCGGCAATCGACATCTGGTCGGCATCGCGCACCACCGGCACCACCAGGCCCTTGTCGGTGCCAACGGCCACGCCGACATGGCAGAAGTTCTTGTAGACGATCTCGTCGCCATCGATCTCGGCGTTGACCGCCGGGATTTCCTTCAGCGCATGGCAAACCGCCTTGGTGAAGAA
>JAZBOA010000379.1:0-5728 GCA_036350935.1 Anderseniella sp.
GGGACATTCTCGCCGCGGTTGACGCTGGCTTCGAGCAGCAGACCGCATTTACCGAAGAGCTGATCCGCTTTCCCAGCCTGCGAGGCCAGGAGCACACGGCACAGGACTTCCTGTTCGCCGAACTGAAGAAGCGTGGCCTTGCGATGGATCGCTGGGCCATTGACGTCGCCGATATCGAGAGCCACCCGGGATTCTCGCCGGTCAAGGTTGACTACTCCAACGCCATCAACGTGGTCGGCACGCACCGCCCGCGCCAGGAGACAGGCAAGTCGCTCATCCTCAACGGACACATGGACGTGGTGCCGGTTGGACCGCTCGACATGTGGACCAGGCCGCCGTTCGAGCCATGGCGCGATGGGGACTGGCTGTATGGCCGCGGCGGCGCCGACATGAAAGCCGGTATCGCCGCCAACATATTCGCACTGGATGCACTGAAGTCGCTAGGTTGGCAGCCGGCCGCAACGGTGCACGTGCAATCGGTGACGGAGGAGGAATGCACCGGCAACGGTGCGCTGTCGGCGCTGGTGCGCGGCTACCGGGCCGACGCGGCAATCATTCCCGAGCCGGAAGACGACAAGCTGGTTCGCGCCAATGCCGGGGTGATCTGGTTCCGGGTGCACGTGCGCGGGCTGCCGGTACATGTGCGTGAGGCCGGCGCGGGCGCCAATGCGATCGAGGCGAGCTTCGAGATCATGAAGGGCTTGCGAAAGCTCGAGGCCGAGTGGAACGCACGGCAGAAGAACCACCGCTATTTCGAGGACTACAATCACCCGATCAACTTCAACATCGGCAAGATCGCGGGCGGCGACTGGGCCTCGTCGGTGCCGGCCTGGTGCTCGTTCGACTGCCGCATCTCGATCTACCCGGGCATCGACCCGCGCGATGCCGCCCGCGAAATCGAGAATTGCGTGCGCAATGCAGCCCTGGCCAACGCGTTCCTGTCGAACAATCCGCCAGAGGTCGAGTTCAACGGCTTCTTTGCGGAAGGTTACGTGCTGGAGGAGGGCTCCGAGGCCGAGGCCACGCTGGGCAGGTCCCACGCGGCCGCCTATGGCAAGTCGCTGGAGACGATGGTAACGCCAGGCTATCTTGATGGCCGGGTCTTCGTGCTCTATGGCGACATTCCCTGCCTTGTGTATGGCCCCTACTCGGAGAACATTCACGGCTTCGACGAGCGCGTGTCGCTGTCATCGGTGAAACGGGTGACGGGCTCCATCGCGCTGTTCATCGCCGAGTGGTGCGGACTCGAGAAAACGGGTTAGCGCGTCTTCCTGATCAGTTCCACCATGAAGGCGGTGGACCAGCCAAACATCAGGAAGCCGTTGGCGCCTATCATCGCAGAGAGCAGCCGCCATTCCCTGTCAAGCGTGATGTCGCCGAAACCCAGTGTTGTGAAACAGGTGAGCGCAAAGTAGACCGCCGGCTCCAGGCCCTGTACCGCGCCGGTTGCCAGCAGCACCAGTGCCCAGAGCCAGACCTCGATGGTCATCGTCGCCAGAACCATCAGCATTGCAATGGAAATGAACATGGTGCCAGCCATGCGCCGGAAGCGGTGCCGCGTCCACGTCAGCACCGGCTCGTGCCGCCGGGTCATCAGGCCGAACATCTCGGCCTGGATGGCCACCGTCGCGATAATAACGATGGAGCCGATGACAAGCTGGATCAGCATGGCTGCGGGCTGCTCAGGTAGCGGCCAGTTCGCCGATGATGCGCACCCAGCTGCGGATGCCCTTGTGGAAGCACTTGAGATTGTACTTCTCGTTGGGCGAATGCAGGGCGTCATCGGGCAGGCCAAAGCCGACCAGCAGCGACTTCATGCCGAGAATGTCCTCGAAAGCGCGCACCACGGGAATTGAACCGCCGCACCCCATCATCACCGCCGGCTTGTTCCACTCGTCCTCAAGCGCCCTTGCCGCCTTGTTCAGCCAGGGATTGTCTTCCGGGATCTCGATGCCCGGCGAGCCCTCGCCGCGCCCGCCCCAGCGCACCTGGCAACCGTCCGGCAACCGTGCCTCGATGAAATTGCGGAATACTTTCAGCACGTGATCGGGGTCCTGCTGGCCGACCAGCCGCATGGAGACCTTTGCCGTCGCTTCGGACGGGATCACCGTCTTGGTGCCCTTGCCCGTATAGCCGCCGAAGATGCCGTTCACTTCCAGCGTGGGCCGCGACCAGGTCATCTCCAGCACCGAGCGGCCCTTCTCGCCGGCCGGCGTGGCAAGGCCGACGTCGCCGAGAAACTTCGCTTCATCAAAGTTCAGTCCCTGCCACTGCTTCGCCGTAGCTTCAGGCAGTTCCGGCACGCCGTCAAAGAAACCGGGAATGGTGATGCGGCCGTCCGCGTCGCGCATGTCCGACAGGATCTTCATCAGCACGTGGATGGGGTTGTGCGCCGCCCCGCCATAGAAGCCCGAGTGCAGGTCGATGCGCGGGCCGATAATGGTGACTTCCTCGTGGGCCAGACCGCGCAGGCGGGTGGAGATGGCAGGCGTGTCCGGATCCCACATGCCGGTGTCGCAGACCAGCGCAACGGCCCGGCTCAGTTCGTCCCTGTTGGCCTCCAGGAACGGTTCGAGGCTGGGGCTGCCGGACTCTTCCTCGCCCTCACACAGCACGGTGACCGAAAAGGGGAGACCTCCGGTCTCATTGATCCACGCGCGGCTGGCCTCTATGAAGGTCATGAGTTGGCCCTTGTCGTCATTGGCGCCACGGGCATAGATGCGCTCAACGCCATCCCTGCCGGTTACTCGCTGCGGCTCGAACGGCGGGGTGTTCCATTTTTCCAGCGGATCGGCTGGCTGGACGTCGTAGTGACCATAGAACAGGACATGGGGACGGCCTTCGGGGCCCGCGTAATGCGCCACAACCATCGGGTGGCCCGGCGTGTCGCGCAGGCTTGCCCGAAAGCCCATGCCGTTCAGGTCATCGACCAGCCACTGCCCCGCCTTGCGGCACTCGGCCTTGTAGGCGGGATCAGTCGAAATCGACGGGATTCGCAGCAGGTCAAACAGCCGGTCCAGGCTGTCGTCGAGGTTGGCGTCGACATGGTTCAGGATGGCGGCGATATCGCTCATCGGGCGAAGCACTCCGATTTTTCAGGTTTGGGGTTGGCTGCCGCTGACAGTCTCACAAGGGCTTCGTGGGCCGCAAGGGGGCAAGCCGCATGAGTGACGTGCAATTCCAGCTGGCCCGCGACAGCCTGCAGGCCGACTATGGCGAACACCGGCTGCACCGGTTGCAGCGGCACGGCTACCAGCGCTGGGTTCACCTCAGGAACCAGATCAATCTTTACTGGTTCTGGGAGCGGCGCTGGTTCTTCATCGCGCTGATGCTGTCTTTCGCCTTCCTGCAGACCGGACCCTACGAGGGGCTGTCACGGGAAGGACAGATCGTCCTGACCATGTCGATGTTCGCCACGATCCTGTTCATCACCGAGCCGGTGCCGCTGCCAACGGTAGCCTTGCTGATCGTGGTGGGACAGGTGGTGCTGCTGGGGATCGAGTCGACCGAGGTTGCCAAGAGCCTGATGACAGACTCCGTGCTGTTCATCATGGGCGCGCTTATGCTGGCGGTGGCGGTGGTCAAGCAGAAGCTCGACCGGCGCATAGCCTGGGCCATCGTCAAGGTCACCGGCACCAGCACCTTGCGCATCAGCTTCGGCATCACCCTGACCTGCGGGGTGCTCGCCTCGTTCATCGGCGAGCACACGGTTGCGGCAATGATGCTGCCGGTCGGCATCACGCTGATCTCGCTTACGTCCAACGACCCGAAGAAGGTCAAGAACCTCGCCGCCGTGCTGTTGCTGTCGATCTCCTACGGCTGCGCGATCGCCGGCATCGGCACACCGTCGGGCGGGGCGCGCAACGCCATCATGATCGGCTATTGGCGCGACTTCTTCTATGACCCCACAAACCCCGAAACACGCCGCTTCCTCGTCGATTACGTGACCTGGATGATGTACGCGTATCCGATATTCCTGGCACAGCTGCCGGTGGTGACCGCCGTGCTGTTCTGGACGTTCAAGCCTGAGTATACCGATCTGTCGCGGGCGGTGACCCGGCTGCGCACCCAGGTGACGCTGGACGGGCCGATCCGCCCGGCGCAATGGATGGCGATCATGCTGTTCATCCTGACGGTCATCGGCTGGATCATGTTTTCCGAGCAACTGGGCCTCGGCATCGTGGCCATTGCAGGAGCAATCGCGTTCCTGGTGGCGGGACTGGTGCGCTGGGAAGACGTCAACTCCGGCGTCAACTGGGGCGTCGTATTGCTTTATGCGGCGGCGATCTCGCTGGGCGTGCAGATGAAGGATACCGGTGCGGCTGAATGGGTAGCCAGCAACTTCGTCGAGATGCTGCGGCCAATCGGACTGGCCAGCGGGGCTGGCCTCGATGCGGCCATCGCGCTGCTCACGACATTCGTCACCAACACCATGACGGCGGGCGCTGCGATAGCGGTGCTGGGGCCGATCGTGCTGAAGACCGCCAGCGCCGGCGGGACCGACCCGCTGATCGCCGGGTTCATAGCGGCGATATCCTCTGCTTTTGCCTATATCACCGCGGCGGCCCACCCGGCCTTCACCATCATCTACGCGTCAGGTTTCCTGACCGGCAAGGACTTCCTGAAGTCGGGCTGGCGAATGACCATCGCCTCGCTCGCGCTGCTGATGGCGTTTGCCTTCCTCTACTGGCCACTGTTGCGCTAGGATGGTGTGGTGATGAGCCTGTTCCGCAAAACCGTCGTCAGTGACCGCGTCGAGCGTGCCGTCCAGAAGACACTGGCCAATGTGTATGCGCAGCGCCGCAAGCGATTCCGCATCCTCGCCTGCATCGACGATACGGAAGAGTCGTTCGACACGGTGCGGATGGCGGCGCGGCTGGCCAAGTCGGATGAGTGCGACATCATCATCCTGTTCGTGCGGCCGATCGACCAGGGACTGTGGTCGGGCGGGCTGCAGGTGCGCGTGGCGCGGCAGAACATGCTGGACTCAGGCCTCGAACTGCCCGGCGTCAACCGGCTTCGCATGGCGCTCGAAATCCTGCGCGAGGAAGGCATTCCGGCCGAGGACTGGCCGCGAAAGACCGGCCACCAGGACGCCTGGGGCGACCCGCTGGGCGACAACAAGGTGGAGTTCAACTCCGAAGAAGGCCGCACGGTGGTGCTGAAGCTGAAGACGGCGCCCGACCCGGCAGCCGGCATTCTCGACCAGTACGAGCTTGGCCCCTACAACCTGATCATCATGGGCGAGCCGTCGCGCTGGCGCGGCGAGTTTCATTCGCTGTTCGATGCCGGCGTGGTGCAGCAGGTGACGGTGCATGCGCCGTGCTCGGTGCTGGTGGTGCGCCATCCGCTCGAGGGCCAGGGCTTCTTCATCTGCACCGACGGCAGTTCGCGCTCCATGCAGGCGGTGCGGCGGGCCGCCGTGCTGGCCCACGTGGCGGGCGAGCCGATCACCCTGTTTTCCGCCGCCCGCGACGAGGTGGGGCTGCCGGCGGCGGACGAGAACGTCAAGAATGCGCGCGCCCTGCTCAAGGCCATGGGAATCAAGGTGAAGGATCTCGTCACGGCGGCCGGCCCACCGGCCGAAATGATCTGCCAGCACGGTGCCGGGCACGGGGTCATCGTGGTGACCGACGAGGGCCGCACGCGGCTGCAGCGGATGATCCGCGGCTCCACCGCCGTGGATGTGGTGCGCAAGGCCACCACGTCGGTGCTCGACGTACGCTGA
>JAZBOA010000380.1:0-3608 GCA_036350935.1 Anderseniella sp.
AGACCAACTTCTGGAACATCGCCTTCGAGGCCTACGACCCCTTCTATCCGGCGAACGTTCTAGGGCTGTTTTATAATCCGGACAACTCGGCAGACAACCTGGATATTGGCCTGCCGGTGCCAGACGTCGAGCGCTTCTATCTCGAGGATGGTGAGCTGCATGCCAGCCAGCAGGCCATGCCTGGTCTGAACGGTCCCTATGCCGTGAACGACTCGCAGCGGTTCGAGGAGCATATCGGTACATTGCCGTTCTTTACCGCCTTCCCGTTCGGCTACACGGCGGAATTGAACCTGTTCGAGGCGGCGGGCGTACCGGTCTCCGCCTTCGACGACTTTGGCCGGGAGAATCCCTATCCACTGGTGCGGGTGGAAGCGCACGTGGGGTCAAACGCGGTTGCATCGCTGGACACCGTGATGCCGATCTCCGGTGAGGCCGAGTGCCAGGCGTGCCACGGCGCAGGCGGTATCGCCGCCGCAGACCTGGGCAACGACGCCAGGGTGTCGATCGATGATCCTGATCATGGCAATGTTCCGGATGCGGTGAGCGAGGAATGGGCGAGCGACAAGAACATCCTCAAGCTCCACGACCTGAAGCACCAAACCACCCTGATCGCCGGCACCACGGAGGACTTTCCAAACCCCGGAACGACGGCTTTCAAGCCTGTCGTCTGCCAGACCTGCCATTACACGCCGGCGCTGGATTTGGCGCAGCTGGGTCCGCTGGGACCGGAGAACGACTTTGAGGCGGACTTCGTCAACAGCAACGTACCCGGCGGCATCATTAATTCGCCGTCGGTCGCCAATGGCCGCGATCAGGTCAAGCACAAGTCCATGTCCAATGCGATGCACAGCCACCACGGCAAGCTGGACGTGAACGGCCGGTCACCGGGTGAGAGCGGTTACAGCGCGGGCAACCTGTTGTTCACGGCCATGCCCCCGGCCATCGACGGCCAGGGCAAGCGGCGCGACCCCGTGACCACGCAGACCATCCTCGAGGCCACCTGCTACAGCTGCCATCCGGGCAAGCGCACACAGTGCATGCGCGGCGCCATGGCCAACGGCGGCCTGGTCTGTCAGGACTGCCACGGCCAGATGGCGCAGGTCGGCGATGATTTCTCCCGCGACGTGAGTCCGGACAACCCCGGCGCCTTCCATCTGGCTGCGGACTTCTACACCAACCCGAATACGCCCCGGGTCCCGTGGGCCAACGAGCCTGGCTGCGGCTCCTGCCATACCGGTTACGCCACGGACAATCTTGCCGGTGATGCGAATGTGCTGGTCAACCCAACGGATACGCTCGGCAACAGCGACGGCATCCGGCTGCTGGCCGCCTATCGCACCGACGACAGCAAGGCGACGCCCATCGTGCCCGCGAACAAAGTCTTCGCCGAGACCGTGGTCGCAGAGGGAACCGCCGCCGATGGCAACCCCAAGCTGTACCGGGTCAGCACCGGCCATGGTGGGCTGTTCTGCGAGTCCTGCCACGGCAGCACGCATGCCGAATGGCCGACGGCGAACCCGAACGCCAACGACAATATCCCGGCCAGTCAGCTACAGGGTCACTCCGGCTACATCGCTGAATGTCAGACCTGCCACGAGCCCACCGATGAGACGTTGCCGCTCGGCAACAATGGGCCGCATGGGATGCACCCGATCTCGGAGCTGGAGTTCAGCAATCCGGACTTCGCCCCCGACGATCGCTGGAACCTGCGGCACAGGAGTTATCGCAACGACGGACCGGGCTGCGGATCCTGCCATGGCCAGGATCTGAAAGGCACGGTGCTCTCGCGCACGGCGGAAGACCGTACCGTGCGCTGCAAGGACAACAAGGGCAGCCTGCCCGGTTGCGCCGCCGGGCAGCCGACCGCGGTGATTACCAAGGGCACGCCCGTGGGCTGTGGTCTCTGCCACCGGCAGAAATAGGCCTAAACGACTTGCCAAGGACGGCGAACGGCCAACCGACGCTTAAGCGGATCGAATAGTCGCGTTGGCCGAGCAGGCCGAACACGGCATGGGCAGGGAACCCAGTAACATTGGCCTCGCCACCAGCGGGGCCAGATGCCGTTTACCCTAGGCATCGTTGTGCAAAGAAGTCTGCGACCCATTCATACAGCTCCGCGCGCTGACTACCGGTCAATCGAGCGGCGTGCTGTGTGATTCAATGATCTCTTCAATAGCCCGATCTACCTCCTTGTCGTCCCAGTCCAACTCGCCGACGCCACGCAGCCGAATGCGCCGCTGCCGATCGACGACGAAGCTGGTGGGCAAGACGTCTATGCCCCAGGCATCAAAAGCGGCGCTTTCTCTGTCTAGCAGCGCCATGCCACGGTAATCGAGACGGCGCAGCGTCTCACGCACGCGGCGGGCATCTTCGCCGACGTTGACGGCCAGAACCTGGAACGGTCGCCCCTCAAAGCGCTCGGCCAGCCGTTGCAGCGCGGGCATCTCATGCAGGCACGGGGCGCACCATCCGGCCCAAAAATTGATCAATAGCACCTCTCCTGCAAAGTCGGACAGGCTGCGTTCGCGTGCGTCGAGGTCCCGCGCATGCAGAGCGGGTGCTAACGGCATTGCAGAGACTGGCTCCAGCGCGCCCGCGTATGTTGCTAAGCTGGCCAGTAGCGACAGCGTTGCCATCGCCCCTGTAATGGCGTTCGACTGCGGCGTCATTTGGTCTACTCGGGTGCGTTGATGAAGCGCTTCGCCAGGCGCGAAGCCATTCCGCCCGCAGCGGGTCGCGTCGCGTGTGGAGCTGTTGTGCAGCGCTGGGGGTGATGCGGGGTGCGCGAGTGAGACATCGTTACTTGCTCGTTTCCGCACGCTCGGCCACATAGCCGACGCCGGCGCCGATCGGCCCGACGATGACACCGCGGATGGCCGTGCCGGAGACCATGCGTTGTCCTGACTCATTCCAGATTGGCACAGCCGGACGTTAGCGGCAGGAGCAGGGTAACAGCGCCGGCGGGTATCTTAAAGTCTTCGCGCCTATGATGCTTGTCCTCATTCCTTGGGCCTCGTGAGCATGATGATGCCTAAACATGAGTTCTGTATTAGGTTTACACCCAAAGGTAAGGTGCAACACTGACGAATCTGCTCATCCGGCAAACTGATGCCGCAGACACGGCCCTTCCGCCAGCGAGCAGTCACCCCGCACGCATGAGATCCCGGCGCTACAATCAGCCGATGCTCCCTTCCCCAACCACCGCCCCTCGTGAGCGCCTTGCCGGCACCGTAGAGCGCGCCACCGTCCACAGCGAGCAGTCCGGATTCTTCGTCCTGCGGGTCAAGGTCAAAGGCCAGCGCAATCTGATGACGGTGATCTTCAGTGCCGCTTCGGTGTCGGGCGGGGGCGTCGAGCCCCGCGTCAGTGTTCCGGGGGCGCTCCAGGAACGGCCCGGGGTGTCGGCGAGGCGCGCGTGCGCCGAGCCGGCGACGGTTGGGTAGCGAGCTGCGGTTTGATTCGTCACAGCGGAATCTGGTCGAAGCGTATGGCCCGCCGGTGGGCGGCGGCCGGTCCCGCGAGTCCCTCGCGTACCATCCAGACCGTCCGCCACCCCGCCTCTCGGGCGGCGTCGAGCTCTTCGCGGACGTCCGACAGGAACAGGATGC
>JAZBOA010000381.1:0-3189 GCA_036350935.1 Anderseniella sp.
GCACCTTGACGGCATATTCGTCGGCCTCAGCCTCGGCAGCCCGGCTGTAGCGCAGCACCGCAAGCACGCCCGCAAGATTGGACAGGGTTTCCGCGCCCTGGCCGGCGCTGAACAGGCTCAGCAGCATCTGCAATCCGTACACCCGCACGATCGCCGCTTCAGGATGGCGCAGCGCCACGTGTCCGAGTTCGTGCGCCAGCACGCCGGCGACTTCGTCAGCCGACTGGGCATCGTCGATCAACCCTGCTGAGAACACCATCCGCCCACCCGGCAAGGCAAAGGCATTGACCAGCTTCTTGTTGCCGGCATGGCGGATGTCGAACACCCGCAACGAGAACGTTGGCGGGTTCTCCGCACCCGAAACAACCCTCCGGGCAACCTTGTTCAGGGCTGCTTCTCCGGCCGGATTGTTGCAGCGTTTCGAGGACTTTATCACGGATTTCTCAAGCCCGTCGGCGAACGAATTGACGATCCGGTCCGGAATCAGCCCCGCCAGTGCCTGCGGGGCGTAAGCCAGCACGCCGTAGCCAATGCCGAACAGCAGTGCGACCGTGCCAACGGCCACGGCAGCGCCGCGAAAAAACCGGTTGCGATGACCATGGCGGATATGGCGCTGGCTGTTGAGGATGCTGTCTGCCAGATCGCCCTCCGGCAGCGTCAGCCGGCTTCCATGATCACCGCGCTGCTTCAGCCGCAGTGCCTGTCCCGGCTTGCCGCCCGAAACGAGTTCGACCTCATCGGCGCGCCACAGGATGTTGGTCTCGCCGTCGCGCGCGATGGTCAGGTTGCGGCCATCGAAGCTGACATGCGCAAGATGCGAGTGAGCCGACCGACCGTCGAAAAATTCTGCGTTGGGCTTTGCCGGCATGGTCAGAACGCGTCCAGGTCAAGGGCATCGATCAGGCCTTCGCCGCGCTTGTCCAGTTGCGCCTGCGACTGCCTGATTGCGGAGAAGTCAACCAGGCCATCAACGCTCAGCCGGTCACAGAAATAACGCATGACCCGCTGTTCGACGAAAGGTTGTGCAATACCCAGCGTGAAAATGATGATCGCCAGATTGCCGAGCCACAGGGTGACCAGGCTCCAGCCGGTTGCGTTGAAGTTGAAGCGGACGCCGGGGAAGGAGGTATACTGGGCAAACAGGTTCATTTCCCGGGCGGTATAGAGCGCCCAGATGATCGAGCTGATGATCTGGTAGGCGAGAAACAGCACGATAAAGCCGGCGATAAAGGTAAACACCACCAGGCCGGTGGCCTCCGCCGACCTGTTTTCAGTATCGAGCAGGCTTTCCAGCAGGCCGCTGTACTGCTCCAGCGCTCCGCTGAACGCAAGACTGGCCCCGCCGATCACGATGGCGAACACGATGCCGGCCATCAGGAACCAGCAGATCGCGTATTGCAGGTATAGCGGTCCGGCCCGGCCGCGAAACGTGAACGGCTGGTTGCCGAACCGCATGTCATTGTACATCTGCTCGGCCAGCAGCAGGTTCATCGCCGGCCTGGACCAGCCCAGGGTGATGGGCACCAGAAGCAGTGCTGCAAAATACTTGCCGCTGTAAGCCAGCGCCGATCCGGTCAAGGCGCCGCGAATGCCGCGCCAAACGGTGCGTGAGAGCCGGTATCGCCGCGCCCGGTAGATGGCGAACCCGTACAGCGTGACCAGAACCAGCGACACAACCACCTGGAACAATGTCAGGGCAGGGCTTTGGGGACCAAGGTAGGCAGCCAGTCCGACGCCGATCAGCGCCAGCGGCAGGAAAATCACTCCCATGATGATGAGGAAGCCCAGGAACAGCTCCTTGCCGGTGCCGGTGTACTCAAGCGGTTCGCCATTCACCCGAACACTGGACCATACATGCCGCCGGACCCTTGTCTTGGCCCAGAACCGGTAGAACCACAGCGTCACCAGGTTCAGCAGGAAATTGGTGATGGCGATGCCGCCAAGGCCGGATTGGGTAACGTATTCCACCCGCATAGGTTCACCAGCAGAGCCGCCGGGCGGGCCAAAGGCCGCACCGGAGCCTGGTGGCGGGGCGTGGCCGGGCAGGGATGAGGGCATGGGAGTATCATTCATCGGGGTGTCAAAAGTGCCTCGTGCATCAATCCGCTGCAGCTGAATCCGGACGCCTGCCAGGGTGACCGGGGCAATCCGGCTGACGGCACCCTAAAGCCTCGCCGCAAAATCACAAGCAGCCAGCTGCATGTCGCACATCTGTGGCAGAAATGTCACAGTTCCGCGAAATCCGACAAGGCTCCACCTTGCTGCCTTAATCGCGCTCGAATGCGGATTATAAGAGGATGTTACCCGCTGGGGTATCGCTAACCAAACCAACAGTTTGCGGTCCGCGATTTACCGTTAATCAGGACCTGCATACCAATTTTGATGCCTCAGGGACGGATATTGCTTATGGACGCCAAGACAATCAGCAAGGACAAACTGCCCAGCCGCCATGTTACGGAAGGGCCGCAGCGAGCGCCGCATCGCTCCTACTACTATGCGATGGGGCTTTCACGCGAGCAGATCGGCCAGCCTTTCGTGGGCGTCGCCAGCTGCTGGAACGAAGCCGCACCTTGTAATATCGCGCTGATGCGTCAGGCGCAGGCCGTCAAGAAGGGCGTGGCCCACGCGAACGGCACGCCGCGCGAATTCTGCACCATCACTGTCACCGACGGCATCGCCATGGGCCACCAGGGCATGAAGGCCTCTCTGGTGAGCCGCGACGTGATTGCCGATTCGGTCGAGCTGACCATGCGCGGCCATTGCTACGACGGGCTAGTGGGCCTGGCTGGTTGCGACAAGTCGCTGCCCGGCATGATGATGGCCATGGTGCGCCTCAACGTGCCGTCGATCTTCATCTATGGCGGTTCGATCCTGCCTGGCACCTTCCGTGGCCAGCCGGTCACCGTGCAGGACGTTTTCGAAGCCGTGGGCCGGCATTCTGTCGGCGACATGTCGGACGAGGATCTTGCGGAGCTGGAGCAGGTGGCGTGCCCGTCTGCCGGAGCCTGTGGCGCCCAGTTTACCGCCAACACCATGGCCACCGTTTCGGAAGCCATCGGCTTGGCGCTGCCCTATTCGGCCGGCGCGCCTGCGCCCTATGAACTGCGCGACCGGTTCTGCATGACGGCGGGCGAGCAGGTGATGGACCTCATTGCCCGCAATATCCGTCCGCGTGACATCGTCACCCGC
>JAZBOA010000382.1:0-9476 GCA_036350935.1 Anderseniella sp.
ACAATCTCGACGGCATGGAAATGTTCAGCCACAACGGCCATACGCTGCTTGCCGTGAACAACGAATACACCAACCGCAATATCCTGTGGGGCAACAATCCCGACAAGAAACCGGCCAGCAATGACGACATCGCCAAGGGCAAGATGGCCCACGGCGTGACGGTGATGGAAGTTGCCCACGGCGCTGATGGCTGGTCGCTGGTCAAGGACAGCCCGTTCAATCGCCGCATCACGCCTGAGACGGAAATGGTGCTGACCGGCCCGGCCGCCGGCCATGACCTGGTGAAGACCGCCGCCGACCCCACCGGAACGAGGGTCAAGGGCACGTGGAACAATTGCGGCTCCGGCACGACGCCGTGGGGGACGTTCCTCACCTGTGAGGAGAATTTCAACGGCTACTTCTCCGCCGCTGACGAGAAGCACGAGGTATCGCCCGAGCTCAAACGCTATGGCGTTTCGGCTAAGGATTGGGGCTACGGCTGGGCGAAGATCGACGAGCGCTTCGACGTGTCGAGGCATCCGCACGAGCCGAACCGGGCCGGCTACGTGGTCGAGATCGACCCGCGCGATCCGGCTTCTACCCCGCGCAAGCTGACCGCGCTTGGCCGCTTCAAGCACGAGAATGCCGAGGTGGTGGTCAACAATGACGGCCGCGTGGTGGTGTACATGGGCGATGATGAGCGCGGCGAGTTCATCTACCGCTTCGTGTCGGCAGGCGTGTACGCGCCGGGCGCCGATGCCTCGAAGCTGCTGGAGGAGGGCGTGCTCTCGGTGGCGAAGTTCAACGAAGACGGCAAGGGTGAATGGCTCGACCTGACGCCGGAGACAACCGGCATGAGCCTCGCGGAGATCTGCATCCACACCCGTCAGGCCGGCTCCAGGGTAGGCGCCACCACCATGGACCGCGCGGAGTGGGTAGCCGCCAACCCGAACGCGCCGGAGCTTTATTGCGCGCTCACCAACAACAAGAATCGCGGCGTAAAGCCCAATGCCGGCGGTGACGTCACACCGGCGGCAGGCCCTAACCCACGGGCTGAAAACAAGTACGGCCAGATCGTGCGCTGGCGTCCGGACAATGGCGACCACGCGGCGAAGGGCTTTGCCTGGGACCTGTTCGTGCTGGCCGGCAACCCGGTTGTGCACCAGGATGACAAGGCCGGTTCGGCCAACATCAACAAGGACAACATGTTCAACTCGCCCGACGGCCTGCGCTTCGACAGCAATGGCCTGCTGTGGATCCAGACCGACGGCAACTACTCGAACGACGGTGACTTCGCCGGCCATGGCAACAACCAGATGCTGGCGGCCGATCCGGTGACTGGCGAGATCCGCCGTTTCATGGTCGGGCCCAGGGAGTGCGAGATCACCGGCCTTGCCTGGAGCCCGGACCGCCGCACCATGTTCGTCGGCATCCAGCATCCGGGCGAAAAGGGCAACAGCCACTGGCCGGAAGGCGGCAACGCCGTGCCGCGCTCGGCCATTGTCGCTGTCTCCCGCGAGGACGGCGGGCTGGTCGGGTAATCATCTGAACGCCTGTGTCCCGGCCTTGTGCCGGGACCCAGACTGGCCCCGGAACGCTGTCCGGGGCACAATTGTTCGATTCCTTGACGACTACGACTGCACGCCTGCGACGTACCAGTCCATCTTGAGCAATTCCTCATCCGTGGCGGTGGCCCCGGCGGCATAGCGCTCGGCGCCGGCCTGGTCGGTAATGGGGCCGGTGAACGGATGCAGCGAGCCATCCATGATGCCCATGCGCACCTTCTCGGCCGCTTCCTTCACTTCGGCCGGCATGGCGTCGTTGTAGGGCGACATGGCCACTTCACCTTCCTTGAAGCCGGCCCACGAGCTTTCCGGTTTCCAGGTGCCGTCAAGCACCGCCTTGGCCCGCTTGACGTAGTATGGGCCCCAGATGTCGAGGATGGCTGTCAGGTGCGCCTTGGGCGCGAACTTGGACATGTCGGAGGCCTGGCCGAAGGCGTAGACGCCACGTTGCTCGGCGGCCTGCAGGGCGGCGGGCGAGTCGGTGTGCTGGGTGATGATATCGCAGCCCTGGTCCATCAGCGCCTTGGCCGCATCGCCTTCCTTCGGCGGATCGTACCATGAGCTCACCCACAGAACCTTGGTCTTGAACTCGGGATTGACCTTCTGCGCAGCCAGCGTGAAGGCGTTGATGCCCATCACCACTTCCGGGATCGGGAACGAGGCGATGTAGCCGGCGGTGCCGGTCTTGGACATCATGCCGGCGATGGTGCCGAGCACAGCGCGGCCTTCATAGAAGCGCGCATTGTAGATCGACACGTTGTCGGCCATCTTGAAGCCGGTCGCATGCTCGAACTTCACGTCCGGATAGCGCTTCGCCACCTTGATGGTCGGGTCCATGAAACCGAACGACGTGGTGAAGATCAGCTTGTTGCCTTCATCCGCCAGCTGCCGGATGACGCGCTCGGCGTCAGGACCTTCCTTGACGCTCTCGACGTACGAGGTCTTGACCTTGTCGCCAAGCTCGGCCTCCAGCATCTTGCGGCCCTGGTCGTGAGAGTAGGTCCAGCCGTGGTCGCCCACCGGCCCGACATACACGAAGCCGACCTTCAGCGGATCGGCTGCAAGGGCCTTTGTGCCGATGAACGGCATCGCCAGGGCGGTGGCGCCCGTGGTCTTTACAAAACTGCGCCTGTCGAATTTCACCATCACTCAACTCCCTCGTGAGGATTTTGACACCGGCGGTTACATTAGGCCGCGCGCGGGCGTGGTCAATCAGCCAAACGCCGCAATCAACGACAGATTGCAGGCCTGGGCCGAATTGCCGATTTTTCAGGCAGCGCGGGCGATCACCATGTGGCCGGGCTGCGGTTCGCCCTCCTCGTGGCGCACGGTGATGTCCTGCACGTGCAGCACCCGGAATCCGGCTGAATCGAGTTCGCGTTCAAGATACTTCAGGCCGTGATGAAACCGCTGGTGCGGGCCGACCGCGTACGTTGCAGCCTTGCCGTCCAGCCTCTCTGTCGAGAACGCGAATACGGCATCCGGCGCACTGACCCGCTTCACGCCGGCGAACAGTTGTCGCACTTCGCCCAGATAGGGCAGCACGTCGGTGGCCACGACCAGGTCCCATGGCGCCTCGTCCTCGATCTCCTCGACGAACGCTATTGCATCGCCTACGTAAAGCTCGTCGTAGAGCTCGTTCTCGCCGGCGATGTCGATCATGTTGGCCGACAGGTCGATGCCGGTGCGGTGATGGGTGATGCCGGACAGCGCCACGCCGGCAAGGCCGGTGCCGCAGCCCAGGTCGAGCATGCGCGCATACGGTCCCGGCGCGTGGGCCTTCAGCGCGTCGTTGAGAATGAGCGGAACGTGGTAGCCGAGCTGATCGACCAGAATGTGCTCGAACGCATCTGCATGCTGGTCGAACAACGTCTCGACATAGGCCTCCGGCGCGCGCACCGGCGCCGCGCCGCGCCCCATAGCGGCAAGCCGGATCACCGCGCCACCGTGATCTTCCGGATCGAGCGCCAGCACCCGCCGGTAGGCCTGCTCCGCCTCGTCCAGCCGGCCCGCCTTCTCATGCGCCAGCGCCGCGTTGTAGGCGTCAGCCAGTTCGTCTTCGGTATCGCGTCCGGTCATGCGTCGTGTTCCAATTGCGGCAGGGCAGGATTGCCCCCATATAGTCCCGATCGGCGCGAACAGGAAGGCAGCATCCGGTTTGAACGGCAGTGAAGACAACCGGCCCGTCCGGATCCGCTTTACCACGGACCAGGAGCTTGCTCGCTCGTGGAGCCTGACGCTGGTGGCGGTGGGCCTTCGCGCCATGGTGGCGCACGAGCAGGGCGGATACGCCATCTACGTGGAGCCGGAGCACCAGCTGCGCGCCGCCTGGGAGCTTGACCAGTACGACGAGGAAAACGGCACCGGCGGCCGGAAGCCACCGGCGCGTGGCGATGTGTTCACCCTGTCGTTTTCCAACACGGCAATGGCCTATGCCGCCATCCTGCTGTTCTTTTTCGGTGCGGCCCGGCGCGAGGGCTTCGGCGTCAACTGGGCCGCGGAAGGCGCCATGGTCGCCCACCACGTCACCTCGCAGCTCGAACTGTGGCGCACGGTGACGGCGCTCACCCTGCATCTCGACCTGGCTCACCTCGCTTCCAACATTGCCTTCGGCGTCGTCTTCGTGTGGCTGCTGTCGAAGGAGATCGGCAGCGGCATGGCCTGGGCGTCAGTGGTGCTGGCCGGTGCGGCGGGCAACTTCGTCAACGCCTTGTGGCAATCGCCCACCCACACCTCAATCGGCGCTTCAACCGCGGTATTCGCGGCCATCGGCTTGCTGGCCGCGCTTCGCCACCAGTGGCGCCCGCCGCAAGTGTCGCTGAGGTACTGGGCGCCGCTGGGCGGCGGATTGATGCTGATGGCCTTCCTCGGCTTCGGGCAAGGCAATGTCGACTATGGCGCCCACGTACTGGGCTTCGCCGCCGGCGTGGCCGGGGGTTGGCTGCTGGCGCGCAAGGATCGCACCTGGTTCGATGACGATGCCCGCCAGATGAATGCGCTCAAGCTGGCGGGGCTCACGCTGGCCGGCGCGTGGGGCCTGGCGCTGGCCGTTTGACCGCTGCGCCTGGATGAAAAACACCCGGCTAACAGTTCGTTGCCGGGTGTCTTCAGTCGATGAAGTGAAAGTATGGACGGCCTGATCATTTGCCCTTGGGCTTGGCGGCAGGCTTGGCGGCGGGTTTGGCGGCTGGCTTCTTGGCCATGGGTGTCGTGTCCTTCTTCGACGATTGCCACCGGTCGCGCGAGATGTCGCGAACCGGAACAGCCTGATGATTGCCATGAGTCGCTGATCATTTCTGTCGCAAATTCGTCATGCATCACGTCGAAAACTGATCACGCGCCGGGGTGCTCGATTTCACCGGCCAGCGCCTCGGCCATGAAGTCCATGAACGTGTGGATGCGCGCGGCATTGGCCAGATCCGGGTGGGTCAGCACCCACAGCGAATTGGTTGCCTCGGTTGTATCGACGTCGAGGCGGACCAGGCCGTTGTGTCCGTCGCCCACATAGGACGGCAGCAGCGCCACGCCGAGACCATAGCCGGCGGCAGTTGCCATCGCCATGATGCTGTCGCAGGTCATGACGATGCGCGCCCGGCCCATGTGACGGCGCATCCACAGTCCCGGCGTCGTGGCGGCCAGCGTCTGGTCGGGGGACAACCAGTCCATGTCTTCGGCAGGCCTGCCGGCATGGCCGGCGAGGTATCCCGGTGATGCATAGGCGTAAAACCGGAATCTTGCCGCGTTACGGCCGACCAACCCGTCGGCGATTGACTGGGCCGGCCGGATTGCCACGTCGGCGTCGCGCCGGCTGATCGAGACGATCGAGTTCGTCGCCGAGGTGGCCAGCGTGATGTCGGGATAGCTCTCGAGGAACCGCTTCAGTTGCCGCCCCACGACGGTGTGCAGCAGCGTATCGGTGGTAGTCAGCCTGATGGTGCCTTCGAGCTTCAGGTTCTTGCCGGCGATCTTGCGTTCCAGGCCCCAGACGGCCTGCTCCACTTCGCGCGCCGTCTCCAGCAACTGCTGGCCCTCGATGGTGAGTTTGTAGCCATCCGGTCGCCGGTCGAAAACGGTGACTTCGTGCAGGGTTTCGAAAGACGCGATGCGCCGCTGCACGGTCGAGTGATTGACGCCCAGCGCCCGTGCTGCCGCGGCAAGCGAGCCGTTGCTGGCCACGGCGAGGATGAATTGCAGGTCACTCCAGTCCAGCCTGTGCATCAACGCACACTCCAGGTGCAGAAATAGCGGCTTACTGATCGTAAGCGCAAAGCCTACTCTTGCAAGCGATCTTTCGAGTCGCCAAGCATCGGAGCAACCCCATGTTCAACAAACTGATCGTCGCCGCTGCTGCGGGCATCGCCCTTCTGGCCTCCGCCAATGCCGCCATCTCCGGCGAGACTGAAGACCGGGCCGCCAAGGCGCGCCAGGCGCTGATGCAGGTGTATGCCTTCAACCTCGGTCAGCTTGGCGCCATGGTAAAGGGCGAGGCGGAGTACAACGCCGATCTGGCCAAGGCGTCCGCCGACAACCTGGTCAAGGCCACGACCATGAACGGCATGGCGATGTGGCCGAAGGGCTCGTCGATGGCCGATGAAGGCATGACGGGCAAGACGTGGGCCAAGGCAGACATCTGGGCTGACGGGTCTGACGTGGGCGAAAAGGCCAAGGCCATGCGCGAAGCCGCGGCGCAGATGGCTGAAGTCGCCGGCAACGGCCTCGATGCGGTCAAGGGTGCGATGGGTGGCGTAGGCGACGGCTGCAAGGCCTGCCACGAAAAATTCCGCGCGCCGAAGGATTGAAACCGTCCCCCGGTTGGGTCTCAATGCCCTCGTGGCGCTGGTTCCCACCGATCGCCCGGCTTGCCGCAAACGGCAGGCCGGGCGCCAGTTGATTCAGTTGCGGGGTTGACCTGCCCGGATGAACAGGCACGTTTCGTCAGATCACCAGGACAGCGTCTTGACCTGAGGATCGAACAGGATGGCGCTGACGGTTTCCCAGTCTCCCATCGTGACGCCGTCGATATAGTCTTCCTGCGTCAGTCCGGCGGCCTTTGAGCAGGCCTGGCACATGATCACCGTGCCACCATCGGCAATGAATGCGGCAAGCATGTCCTGGATCGACTTGTTGCTTTCCCGCAACAGCCCGTGCACGTGCGAGGCCCGCTTCTTGTCGGCGAGGTAGACGGCACGCACGTTCATCCAGATGGCGACTGGCTTGTGGCCATTCTTCAGCGCCCTTTCGTGGGCAAACATGATTGCCTTGGCCGCAGACCAGGTGTCGTCGGTTGTCAGATTGATAAAGAGGCCCGGCTTGGCCGGGTCCTGCGCCTGCGCCGGCAGCGATGCGCTGGTGAATGCGAAAATCGCAAGCAAGGCAAACAGAAGAACGCGGATTCTGGTCATTTCACTGCTCCGTTTGTGAGTGGACGGGCAGTAGACGGGCATTGAACGCCGCCTGCTTTGACATTCATCAAACTGAATGTGTCATTTCATATGGTGGACCCGTTTACCAGCCTGAACCGGCCTTGCGGAATGTCGTAGCGCGCCTCAATGGCTGCAGCTGCAATGACGGTCTTGTCGCCGCGCGCTGTGTCCGGCACGTCTAGCCCGCCCTTCACGGCCTTCACCGTCACGATGCCATAGGGAAGCTGCTTCGCCACTGCGGCCAGGTCCACCTGGTCCGGCTGCTGCACGCCCACGGTAACATTGACCCACATTTGTGCCGGGTCCAGCCCCAGAGACCAGTACAGCGACAGCGAGGAATGGCGCATGGCGTCGTGCACGGCGCGGATGGCGGCCTTGGTGTAATCGCCGCCATAAAGGTCATTGCCAGTGCCCATTTCGAGGATCAGCCGCTGGTCAGCCATGGGCCTGCGCCTCCGTGTCCTCGACGTCGAAATAGACCACTGCCGCTGCGTTGGCCATGACGGTCAGCGAGCCGTCGTCCTTGGCAATGTCGAGCCCGCCTTCCTCGACAGTCACCTTTGCCGTGCCGTAGGGCAGCACCGCCGCAACCGCCGCCTTGTCCACGAGATCAGGCCGGGCGACGCCAATCAGCACCTCGATCTGCATGGCTTCGCGCGGGAAGCCGAAGGCAGGCGCCATGGTCAGCGAGTTGTGCCACAGCGCGTCTTTCAGGGCGCGCACGGCTGCCTTGGTATAGTCGGCGCCCTGCAGGTCCGTGCCCATGCCGAACTCCATGGCGAAGCGTTTCAGCGCCATGATGCGTCAGTCCTCCGCCGACAGGTCGAAATTGTCCTGCGGGAACCACTTGGCAAGCCGGATGTCGGCCGAGCGCGCATGCGCCTCCATGCCTTCCAGCCGCGAGATACGCGCGCACGCCGGGCCAATGGCCTTGTTGGCCTCCCGCGTCATGCGCTGCCAGGTGACCGTCTTCAGGAACTTGCCGACATAGAGCCCGCCCGTATAGCGCGCTGCTTGCTTGGTCGGCAGCACGTGGTTGGGGCCTGACACCTTGTCGCCGAACGACACGTTGGTTTCCTCGCCGAGGAACAGCGAGCCGTAATTGCGAAGGTTGTTGTGCCACCAGTCGAGGTCCTTGCACATCACCTGCAGGTGTTCCGAGGCATAGTCGTCAGACACCTTCACCGCTTCCTCTCGGGTGTCGCACACCACCACCTCGGCATAGTCGCGCCAGGCGTCGGTTGCCGACTGGCGATTGGGATCGGGCAGGCTGGCGATCATGTCAGGCACGATTGCCAGAACCTTTTCCGCCAGCGCCCGGTCGGTGGAGATCAGCCAGACAGGCGAGTTGTAACCATGCTCGGCCTGGCCGACGAGATCGGTGGCGACGATCTCCGGGTCGGCGGTGGCGTCGGCAATGACGGCGCTTTCGGTGGGGCCGGCGAACATGTCGATGGAGACACGCCCGTAGAGCAGCCGCTTGGCTTCGGCGACGAACTGGTTGCCGGGGCCGACGAGAATGTCTGCGGGCTTGCCGGTGAACAGGCCGAACGCCAGCGCGCCGATGCCCTGCACACCGCCAAGGTTGAGAATGGTATCGGCTCCGCACACATCCAGCGCGAAGATCACCGCCGGGTGCGCTCCGGTCTCGCCGCGCGGCGGTGAACACGCGATCACGTTGTCCACGCCGGCCGCCTTCGCCGTGGTGGCGGTCATGATGGCCGAGGCGATGTGGGCATAACGCCCGCCCGGCACGTAGCATCCGGCGGTCTGTAGCGGAATGTTGCGATGCCCGGCGATCAGTCCGGGAAGGATCTCGGTTTCGGTGTCCTGGATGGAGGCGCGCTGCACCTCGGCGAAGCGGCGGACATTGTCATGGGCGAAGCGGATATCGTCCTTCAGCTTCTGCGGCACCATGGCGGCTGCCCGGGCCCGTGTCTCGTCAGTGACCACGATGTCGCCGGTCCACTTGTCCAGTTCGCGCGCATACTGTCCGGCGCGCGCATCGCCGCCGCGTTCCAGCTCGTCCAGCATGTTCATGACGATGTCGCGCACGTCCTGCTCGCCGGTTGCGGATGTCTTGTCGGCCTTCTTGAGGTAGGTGATGGACATGGGGTCTGTTCTCCCTGTGACGGATTGGGTTGTCTTGTCAGTGTGCCGCGAAATCGATGATGGCGGCGGTGAGCACATCAAGCGCGTCCACCACCGGAAGGTCCGGGTCCAGCGCCCCGGCCAGCACGGAAAGCTCGGTGCAGGCAACCGCCAGCACGTCCACCCGGTCTCCGGCCAGCTGACGGGCGATGCCGGCATAGCTGTCCCGCACCGCGTCGCCGCTGTCGCCGCGTTTTACCGCCTTGATGATGTCCATGAGCCGCGACTGGTCTTGCGGCGGGACCGTTTGCAACCCGCGCGCTGCCAGCGCCTTTTCATAGAGCCCGATATTGTGCACTGCCGTGGACGCCAGCAGGCCGACGCGCCTATGCGTGGTGGCGCGCGCGGCCAGCGCGCT
>JAZBOA010000383.1:0-31773 GCA_036350935.1 Anderseniella sp.
CTCGACACACCGGACTTCGTAGCTTGTTATGAGCAGACTGGTTCTGACCGCCGCCTGAAGACCGACATCGTCGCTCTTGGCACCGATGCAGCAGGCAACAGGATCTACAGCTGGAAGTACAAGTTTGACCCGGTCACCACCTGGGTCGGCGTGATGGCGCAGGACCTCGTAGACACCCACCCGGAAGCGCTCGTCACCACGGCTGATGGCTACTATGCCGTTCGCTACGACCTGATCGGCGCGCAAATGATGACGCTTGAGCAGTGGAACAACCGTGCTCTGTGAGTGAGTGACAACCTCCCTGATTGACCTGGACCCCGGGTGCTGAAACCAGCATCCGGGGTTTTTCATGTCAGCCGGACAGCACCTCGACCTCGATCTCCGTCGGGTTGAAGTTGTTGCACGGGTTGAGCACCTGCGGGCAGTTCGAGATCACCGCCAGCACGTCCATCTGCGCGCGCAGGGTAACGTAATCGCCCGGCTTTGACGAGCCAAGTGCAATGGCCGCATCGCCCGCCGCGCTCACCGGCACGGTCATGAACCAGTTGACGTTTGGCACCACGTCCTTCCAGCCCAGCCCGTGTTCGGCCAGTGCGGCAAGAAAGTTTTCCCGGCAGCCCTCGTTGGCCACGCCGTACAGCATTTCGTTGGACGGCTTCGAGCAGCAGCCGCCGATGGTGTCGTGCCCGCCGAACGTATCTTCCTCGATGGTGAACAGCGCCCGTGCCTTGTCGGAGTACAGCGTATGGCCCTTCGTCAGCAGGATGGTGCCGGCCGCTTTCAGCGTGTTGGGCGCGTGGTAGCGCTCGGCCGGATCGGCGGCGTTGTAACAGAGGAAATCAACCGCCTGCTCGCCGTGCGTGTCGATGATGCGCAAGCGCTCGCCGGCGCGGATGACCCGCGACCAGGGGCTGCGGGCCGGGATGGTTTCACGATGGACGACATGGCTCACCGCAGCACCCCCCAGGGTTAATCATCAAACAGGCTGGAGACGGACTCTTCGAGTGCGGTGCGCCGGATGGCCTCGCCGATCAGGTTTGCCATCGAGATCACCCGGATGTTGCGCGACACCCGCACCGCTTCCGTCGCCTGGATCGAGTCGGTCAGCACCAGTTGCTTCAGTTTTGATGAGGTAATGCGCGCCACCGCGCCCCCCGACAGCACGCCGTGGGTAATGTAGGCCGACACGTCCGCCGCCCCGGCGTCGAGCAGCGCCTCTGCCGCGTTGCACAGCGTGCCGCCGGAATCGACGATGTCGTCGACCAGGATGCACGACATGCCCTCGACCTCGCCGATGATGTTCATGACTTCGGAGACGCCGGCCCGTTCACGCCGCTTGTCGACGATGGCCAGCGGTGCCCCGATGCGCTTGGCCAGCGCGCGGGCACGCACCACGCCGCCCACGTCCGGCGACACCACGCAGACTTCCGATCCATCAAACCGGTCCTTGTTGTCCTTGATGTCGCGCACCATGACGGGGGCTGCGTACAGGTTGTCGGTGGGGATGTCGAAGAAGCCCTGGATCTGGCCGGCGTGCAGGTCGATGGTGAGAACCCGGTCTGCCCCGGCGCGCTCGATCATGTTGGCGACCAGCTTGGCCGAGATCGGCGTGCGCGGGCCGGGCTTGCGGTCCTGCCGGGCATAGCCGAAATACGGGATCACCGCGGTGACGCGGCGGGCCGACGCGCGGCGCAGCGCATCGATGATGATCAGCAGTTCCATCAGGTGGTCGTTGGTCGGGAACGAGGTGGACTGCACCACGAACACGTCCTCGCCGCGCACGTTCTCCTGGATCTCGACGAACACTTCCATGTCGGCGAAGCGCCTGACCGAGCATTTCGTCATCGGAACATTGAGATAGGCTGCAATGGCTTCCGCCAGCGGCCGGTTGGAATTGCCCGAAACAAGTTTCATGTCTGACTTCGCCCTGCCAAGCCGGACCCCAACAGCCACAATGCTGCATCCGGACAACCAGCCCTATGACAGGTGTCTTACAACCCAAGGCGCGGACTTGCCAACCACCTATTGCAGCACGTCCACAGTCAGGCGGATGATATGCACCAGCGGAATGCCGGAAACGCCGCTCAGCGCACCGCGGACGTGCCACGGACCTGATCGACCAGGGCGAAAATGCCCTCAGCCGCCGCTTCCGCGGCAAAGCCCGCCGTCTGGCCCCAACCCTCGTTCAGCGAGCCTGCAGGCACGTCGTTCTGCTGGCGCACCGTGCCGAGCACCTTGCCGTCAGGCAGCTTCACCGCCCACGCCAGGCTTACCTGCTGCACGCCGCCCCTTGCCTCGCCGATCTCGACTTCGCCGGTAATGGCCAGGGCCGTCCTGCCGGCCTTTGCGGTCACCGGCCAGCCCGCCAGCCGCAGTACCTTGCGCATCGCCTTGTACAACTCGTCATTGCCGCGTCCCGGCGACCCGGACACCCCGACAAGCGCCACCTGGTCGATCTGCAACTGCCCGCCACCGTCAGGCGCGGCAGCGGCAACCGTCTTTTCGGCGACTTCCGTTTTCGGGTCAGGTGCAGGCTTTGCGGTGGGCAGGTCCGCCACCGCTTCATCGGCCACGCCGCCTGCTGCCTCATCCTCACCCATCAGGGCCGCCAGCGACGGCCCGCCTGACGGGTTCAGCCGCTGCGCTGCCGCCTTCTGCGCGGCCTCGGTAATCCGCCGGTCAAGCTCTTCCGGCGTCAGCGAGTAAAGCTCGTCGGGCGTTATGGAGGCGGTCGCCAGTGGCGAACCCGGACCGTAGAAGGTCTCGAGGTCGTATTCCTTCTCGGCATTCGGGCCGGCCCGGGCAAAAGTGTGGGTGGGCGGCAGGATACCGGCCTGGCGCACCCGGAAGCCCAGTTGCGCCAGCCGCGTGGCAAGGTTCTCCGCCGTCAGCGAGGCAATGCGCCTGATCACCACGGCGTCAACACCGGCCCAAGGGTCACCGCTGGTGGCCGGCACCAGTTCCTGGCCCTCGATGGTATGCAGCACGCCGCCGGTATTGCCGGTCAGCGTCCAGCGGTAAACGACGCGTATGCCGCCGCCCTCCTGCACCGGCTCGAACGTCCCGGCGAGCTGGTAGCCATCGGAGAAGTTGCCCTGCACGATGGCGATGTCGCGGCTGCCGGCTTCCTCGGCCAGGGCATCGGCGAGGATGCCTGCCTTGTCCTGCGGCAGCCCGTTCATGGCGATGAGCGCGATCGGCGGCGGGATCTTCCCCGATGTTCCGCCACCGCTGAGGCCGGATTTGCCAAAGTTCGACGCCCCGGAGTCGCCCGAGCCGGCGCAGGCCGACAGCAGCACCGCCGCCGCAAGCAGCAGCACAGCCGCCGCCGCACGCCATGGCTGGCGCCCGAAGACCTCAGTCCAGTTCAACTGCGTGGTGTGAAGTGCCGGTCTCAAGAGCCTCGCCCGCCTGTGCCCGCCGTCAGCTCCGCAATGTGCCCCAAGGCAGCGCTGCGCCGCAAGCCTGCCGATTGCCGTCAGACCGGACGCCGGTACTGGATGAACGCAGACTTCACCGCCACCTTGTCGTAAAGCGTGCGGCCTGGATAGTTGAACTCCTGCGTCGCCCAGTAGGTCCGCGTGGCGCCCTTCGCGTCAGCCTTGTCATAGACCGCCATGATCAGCGCCCGGCCCGCCCCGCCGCCGCGCACGGCCGGGTCCACGAAAAGGTCCTCGAGATAGCAGTAGACCGTCGGTGACCATGTCGAGCGGTGAAACACGTAGTGGGTAATGCCGTCGATGCGGCCGTCGCCGTTCACCGCCACGAGCCCTTTCGGATCCCACTCGAAGTCGCCCATCAGCCGATCGAACGTCAGTTCGATCTGCTCATCGGAAAGCTCGGTCTTGTAGAACTTCAGGTAGCCGTCGAACAGCTCGCGCCAGCGCGTCTTGTCGGCAGCCTCCAGCGGTCTCACGGTATAGGCCATGCCATCTCCTATCTGCAGATCAGCTTCAGCGGATACTTCGACACCGGTTCCGGATCGCCCTTGGTGGTGATGTAGGTGCGCGCCAGCGTCATCGCCGTCCCGGTGGTCGAATCCATCAGGATCATGTGGGCGAAGAATACCATGTTGGGCGCAATCCTGAACGGGTTGCCGTGGTAGAACATCGGCGTGTCCATCCAGCTTGGCGTGAACTTGGCGCCCAGCGAATAGCCGCAGGCATTCAGCCGGGCATGTTTCAGCCCGTGTTCGTCGACGGTCCGGGCATGGGCGTCGAACACGTCGCCCGCCGTCTTGCCCGGACGCAACTGCTCCTCGCAGGCCTTCAGCGCGGCAACGGCGGCATCATGCATGGCCACGTGCTGCTTTCTCGGTTCACCCACGATCAGCGTGCGCATGAACGCCGCGTGGTAATGCCGGTACACCCCGGCAAACTCCAGCGTCAGCTGGTCCCGCTTCGACAGCTTCCTGCGACCTGACTTGTACCGGCACAGCAGCGCATCCTTGCCCGACCCGATGATGAACTCGTTGGCCGGGTAGTCGCCGCCGCCGGAGAAGATGGCATTGTGCTGCGCAGCCAGGATGTCGCCTTCGTCGGCGCCTGCACGGGTTGCCTCGATGGCCGCCTTGAGCGCCGCATCGCCCAGCTTGCCGGCCTTGCGGACGTACTTGAGCTCGGCGTCCGACTTGACCGCCCGGATGGCGTCCACCAGCCGCGAGGCGTCCTCCAGCTTCACAAAGCCCTTCATCTCGGCATCCACTGCAAGGCCGTTGGAATGCACCAGGCCATAGGACTCGTTCTCGATGCCCAGTTTCCTGCCCTTGGCGCCAAGGCTCGCCAGCATGTCCTTCAGCTGGGCGGCGGGCTTGGCGCCGGCCTCGTCGGTCCAGATTCGGATGTCGTCGATCATCGAGGTGTGCTGCGCCTGGCGCAGGTCCGCCGAGCGGGTCAGCAGCGCCAGCTTGCCGTCGCAACCGAGATACAGGCACTGGAAGAAGCAGAAGCCGAACGTGTCGTAGCCGGTCAGGTAGTACATCGACTCCTGCTGGAACATCAGGATGCCGTCGAGGCCGCGCGCCTCGAGCTCCTTGATCACCTTCTTCTGCCGCGCCTTGTATTCCTTGAGTTCAAAATGCAATGCCATGGTGCCGTCTCCTCAGGGCTTGATGCAAATGGCCGAAAGCTGCCGGCCATAATCCGGTTCTGCCCGGTGCGTGGTGCGCCGGTAGCTGAAAAAGCGTTGCTCGTCCGCATAGGTGCACAGGGCGAGGTCTTCGATGGAGGCAAGCTCCAGCGCCTCAAGCCCGGCACGTACGAAGCCCGGCAGGTCGAACATGAAGTGGGCAGGCTTCACCGACGGTACGAAGAACCGTGCATGGGCCGGGTCTCGCGCCACGAACTGCGCCTGGAATTCCGGCCCCACCTCGTAGTTGGCCTGGCTGATGGTCGGCCCGATGGCGGCGTGGATGTCCTTTGCACCCAGTTCGCGCATCCGCTCAACGGTGGACGCCAGCACCCCGCCAATAGCGCCCTTCCATCCGGCGTGCGCCGCACCCGCCACCTTGCCGTCGCCCGAGGCGAACAGGACCGGCGTGCAGTCTGCCGTGTTGACCGCAATGGCGAACCCCGGCCGGCTGGTCACCACCGCATCGGCGCGCGGCACGCTTTCCGGCAAATCGTGATCCCACGGTGTCTGGACAATCACCGCATCGGGCGAATGCACCTGGTAGGGCGTGACGACGGCAGAGACGCCAAGAACGCTGCAGATTTTCGCCCGGTTGCGCTTCACCGTCTCCCGGTCGTCCTGCGAGCCGAGGCCGGTATTGAGCGAAGCATAAAGCCCCGAGGAATGGCCGCCCTGGCGGGTGAAGAAGCCGTGGCGGATACCGCCGATGGCGGACAGCGTGGGTGCCTCGATCATGGCGCGCCCTCAGTGCTGACGTTGAACGGCGCGGGCTTGGGCATGTCCGGATGCGTTACAGCCAGCACCTTGAACAACTGTCCCATCTGGTTGCCTGCCACCAGCCGCTGCGCACCCTTGCTGAGGCGGATGCGGGCGCGGGCATCGGCGCGCTTGCGCAACATCTCCTCGCGCTCGCGCAGGCCCATCCTGGTCAGGAACTCGCCCTGCGTGACCGGGCCATAGGCCTTTGCGCCGCCTGTGGTGATGACTGCCGCCAGCGCCTCAAAATCCACGTGAGAGGTGATGTCTGCATCGCCCGGCCGCGCCAGTACATCGGCAAACTGGTGCTTCGCGATGGCCTGCAGCGTATCGCCCACGCCCGAGCGCACATGACCGTAGTCGATGATCAGCGCCGCGCCCATGTGCGCGGTGATGCGCCGGCCGATCTCGCTCGCCACGGCCTCGCGCGCCGGCGAAAGCTCCACAATCGCACCGTCGTCCGCGCCAGCCGCCCAGCCGGGAACCAGCCCATCGGGCACCGGGTCCGCCGCCAGCCCGAACGCCAGCGCGCCGCGTGCATCCAGCCCCACCACCCGCTCATGCCAGCGCCCCGCCTGTTTCTGGATCTGCTGGATCGGCAGCGCATCAAGGAATTCGTTGGCGATGATCAGCGACGGGCCATCGGGCACATCCTCCAGCCGGTCGTGCCAGACCGGTTCGACGCCCGCCCGCTTCAGGGTTTCGGCCTGCATCTTTCGCAGTTCGGGCGACATCTCGACAAGGTGGACCGTCATCCCCTCGCGCAGGCCCGGCATCACCGAGCACGCCCTCAGCGCGTCTGCCATCAGCGTACCGCGGCCCGGCCCCAGTTCGATCAGGTTCCACTGCGCCGGCGCATCCATCATCTGCCATCCGGCAGCGCACCAGATGCCGATCAGCTCGCCGAACATCTGCGACACTTCCGGCGCGGTGATGAAGTCTCCGGCCCGGCCAAACGGGTCGCGGCCCATATAGTAGCCGTGCTCCGGATGGCCGAGCGCCAGCGCGAAGAAGCGGTCGACCGGCATCGGGCCGTCCGCCACGATCATCGCGGCCATCAGTTCACCCAGCGCTGAGGTGCGCCTCGCGCCTTCAGGTTTCGGCTTTGCCATTGCTCCTCCCCGCCCGCCAGATCAGCCACACGCCCACCATCAGCAGCGGCACCGACAGCACCATGCCCATGGTCACCCACCCCCCGGTGAGATAGCCGATATGGGCGTCCGGTTCACGGGCGAATTCCACCAGGATGCGGGAAACGGCATAGCCGATGGCGAACACCCCCGAGGCGAAGCCCGGCCTCGGCAGGCACTTCAGGCCGTGTGTGGCAAACCGCACCGCCAGAAACAGCACGATGCCTTCCAGAAACGCCTCGTAAAGCTGGCTGGGATGGCGCGGGTCCGGCCCGGCGCCGGGAAACACCATCGCCCACGGCACGTCGGTCACCTTGCCGTAAAGCTCGGCATTGATGAAATTGGCCATGCGGCCCAGGAACAGCCCGATCGGCACGCTTGCCGCGCCAAGGTCCAGCAGCTGGTCGAGCCCGATGCCATGGCGGCGGCCATAGAACAGGCACGCCACCACCACGCCCAGGAAGCCGCCATGGAACGACATGCCGCCGTTCCACAGTTGCAGGATTTCCGCCGGGTTCTGGGCAAAATAGACAGGATTATAGAACAGCACATAGCCCAGCCGACCGCCCAGCAGCACCCCCAGCGTGCACCACAGCAAAAGGTCGTCGAGTTGTGCCGGCGTCGTGTGCGGCCTGGCGCCGGGCCACAGCGCCTCGTTGCTGACCAGCCGCTTGGCGTACCAGATCGCCAGCAGCAGGCCGAACACATAGGCCAGCGCATACCAGCGCACCACCACTGGCCCGAGCGAGAAGGCGACTGGATCCACTATCGGGAACGGCAGGGCGAACAGCGTGGGCATGGTAGGGCGAATTGTCCCCTTGGCCAGAATCAGGTGCGCAAGGCTTGCGCATCCTTTGCGAGCGCCCTACCTAAAGCATTGAACAGTCCATTCCAACTGCCGTCACGATCAGGGATCCGTCATGACCAGCCCCTCTTCCCGATTTTTCGACGAACTTGCCAAGGTGATGACCAACGCCGCCGGCGCCGCGCAAGGGGCACGGCGCGAGGTGGACAACCTGGTTCGCGCCCAGATCGAGCGGGTACTGGCCGATATCCAGATCGTGCAGCGCGAGGAATTCGACGTGGTGCGCGACATGGCTTCCATGGCCCGCACCGAGAACGAGGCGCTGCGCGCCCGCGTCGCCGAGCTTGAGGCGCGCCTCGAAGCGGTAGAACAGCGCCCCGCCGCCCCTGCCGCCGCCATGAAGGCGAAGAAGAAGCCGGCCGCCAAACCGTCCACAGCCAGAAAGTAGTCTGTCCCCAGCATCGCATTCGTTGAGGCTTGCAATGTGGAGGAATCACACCGCGCGACGCCCGACTCTTGCGGCGCACGCGTTCATCCGGCAACGTCTCGTTAACGTTTGATTCGTCTTGCAGATTTGCTGCAGGCGGCGAACCTGACAGGAGACCGACGGCATGACGGCAGCATTGGCGCTCAAGACCAAGGAGCTGCACCCGCTCGAGACCGTGGAGGAGATCGCTTCGCGCCACGACTGGATGGTGGACCGCTCGGCCGATGACGAGGTCAACATGATCGTCTCCGGCACATGGACCGACCTGCATCTCGCGCTCAACTGGAACGACTACCTCGAAGGCCTGCACCTGGCGTGCAGCTTCGACCTGAAGGTGCCCGAAAGCCGCCGCGAGGAAATCGTCCGGCTGGTGGCGTTGATCAACGAACAGCTCTATTTCGGCCATTTCGACATCTGGCGCAGCGAAGGCTCGCTGATGTTCCGCAACTCCCTGCTGCTGACCGGTCAGGCGCGCGTCAGCGAAGCCCAGTGCGAGGCGCTGGTGCTCACCGCCCTCGACGCCTGCGAGCGCTATTTCCCGGCCTTCCAGTTCGTCATCTGGGCCGGCAAGACCGCCGAACAGGCCATCCAGTCCTGTCTGCTTGAAACCGTCGGCGAAGCGTAGTCTGCTCCCGGATCACATCCCTGCAGTCAACGCCTCTTGTCCGGGAGGACCATTCATCATGGCAAATGCAGTCAATCTCAGCGGCAAGCTCGTCCTCATCGGCGCGGGCAAGATGGGCACCGCCATGCTGGAGGGCTGGCTCAAGGCCGGCGTCACCGGCAACCAGGTGGTGATCTTCGACCCGGCCCCGCCGCCTGAAACGCAAGCCCTGATCGCCAGCCACGCCATCACCCACAACCCGGAGCCGGACCAGGTCACCGGCATCGAGGTCATCCTGCTGGCCATCAAGCCGCAGATGGTCGATGAGGTGCTGCCGGGCCTGGCGGCGTTGGCGCACGGCAAGCCGCTCGTCGTCTCGGTGGTGGCCGGCAAGACCATCGCCGCACTGAAAAGTCATTTCGGCGAGGCAACGCCGGTCATCCGCACCATTCCCAACACGCCGTCGGCGGTGGGCCGCGGCATCACCGCCATGGCGCCGGGCAGTGATGTGTCTGCCGCACAGGTGGACCTGGCCACCGCCCTGCTAACCGCCATCGGCGAAGTGGTGACCGTGGACGATGAAGGCCTGATCGACGCCGCCACCGCCATTTCCGGCTCCGGCCCGGCCTACGTGTTCTACATGGCCGAATGCCTGACCGAGGCAGGCAAGGCGCTGGGCCTGCCCGATGATGTGGCCGAACGGCTGGCGCGGGCGACCGTGGCCGGCGCGGGCGAGCTGATGCGGGTCACCGGCACTGACGCAGGCACGCTTCGCCAGAACGTCACCTCGCCCAAGGGCACCACCTACGCCGCCCTGCAGGTGCTGATGGCCGATGACGGCCTTGAACCTCTCATGTGCAAGGCAACCGCGGCGGCTGAAAAGCGTTCAAGGGAACTGGCAGGCTGACGCGCTTGCGTTCACCGTCATGCCCGTGCAGGCTTGCCTTGCGCAACCATCAACAAGGGGAGCCGACCGATGGCCGATCGCCAACAGGCCGAAACCGGGATCATCAACGCCGCCCTTCGCCTGGCCGCCACGCGGGCCTGGGCGGACATCCGCATCAACGACATTGCCGCCGAGGCGGACATGAGCCTGGCGGATCTTGCCGGCGTCATCGGTGGCAAGGCTGATATCCTGCGCCTCTATGGCCGCCAGCTTGATGCGAAGATGCTCAAGTCGCTCGACAGCGAGCCGGTTACCGGTTCACCCCACGACCGGGTGTTCGACATCATCATGCGGCGGCTGGAACTGATGGACGCCGACAAGGCCGCCATCCGCTCGATTGTCGCCACCCCCGCCGCTTCGGCTGCCGGCTACCTGACGCTGGCAGGCTCGCTGCTGCAATCACAGGACTGGATCCTGTCAGCCGCCGGCATCGAGGATTCGGGATTTCGCGGCGCCATCAAGACCTCGGGTCTCGCCTGGGTCTACGTGCAGACCCTGCGCACCTGGGCCAATGACGACGACCCCGGCATGGCCCGCACCATGGCCCAGCTTGACCGGTCCCTGCGTGACGGCGCCAACTGGATCAGCCGGCTCGAAACGCCCGCTGCGCTTGCCACGGCGCTGGCAAGCCTTGCCCGAGGCTTCATGAACGCAAGGCGGGGTCCTTCTTCCGGCTCACCGGGACCGGGTGATTCCCCTCCGCCGCCCCCACCATCGCAATCCGGTGACAAGCCATCAACGAACCCCGACCAGCCATGAGCACCATCACCTTCGACGACTTCATGAAAGTCGACATCCGCATCGGCACAATCGTTGAGGTGGAGCAGTTTCCCGAGGCGCGCAAGCCCGCCTACAAGCTGAAGATCGACTTCGGCCCCGGGATCGGGGTGAAGAAGTCCTCCGCCCAGATCACCGTGCACTATACCCCGGACGACCTGATGGGCCGGCAGGTGGCGGCGGTCGTCAACTTCCCGCCGCGCCAGATCGGCCCGTTCATGTCAGAAGTCCTGACCCTTGGATTTTCGGATGATAACGGCGACATCGTGCTGATCGGGGTAAACACGCCCTGCCCCAACGGCTCACGGATGCATTGAACCCGTTTACGTTGGAATTCGAACCTCGGCCCTCAAGCCCCCCAAAAGCGATGGTGACAGCGTGATGTCGCCGCCGTGGCTCTGCGCAATGTCGCGGGCAATGGCAAGGCCTAGCCCGGTGCCTCCCGAGTCCTGATTGCGGGCATTGTCGAGCCGCACGAACGGCTTGAATACCTCGGAATAACTCTCCGGCGGAATGCCCGGTCCGTCATCATCCACCACCACCCGCAGATAACTGCCGTCATGCACGGCCGTGATCTCGACCTGGCCGGCAAACCGGGCGGCATTCTGCGCCAGGTTTCCGATACAGCGCTTGAAGGCATCCGGCTTGAGCGGCAGCAGCAGCTTGCGCGGCGTGTTCAGGGCAACCGGATGGCCCGAGCGGCTCATCTCGTCCGCGACGGCGCCGAGCAGCGCCACCACGTCGGTCGGCCGGGTCAGTTCGCTTTCGGCGCCCTTCACGAAGGCCATGTAGCCTTCCAGCATCCGCTGCATCTGGGCCACGTCTTCCTGCAAGGCCCGCACCGTGTCGTTCTGCTCAAGCAGCGCCAGCTCGAGCTTGAACCGGGTCAGGATGGTGCGCAGGTCGTGGCTGACACCCGCCAGCATGGCGGTGCGCTGCTCGACATGCCGCTCGATGCGCCGCTTCATCTTGATGAACGCCTGCGCCGCCGCTTGCACCTCCGCAGCCCCGCCGGGCCGGAAGTCGGGCACGTCGCGGCCCATGCCGAAGCTCTGCGCCGCATCGGCAAGCTGGACGATGGGTTTGATCTGGTTGCGCAGGAAGATGATCGCAATCAGCAACAGGATGAGCGAGCCGCCGATCATCCATGCGATGAAGATGAACCTGGTGGATGCGTGCGCCCGGTCCAGATCGGACAGGAACCGGAACACGAACCCGTCCGGGGTTTTTATCCGCACGTCCACGTAGCCGGTCTGGCCTACCGTATCGACCCAGTGCGGCAGGCCGACATCGGTGGCGATGTAACGCATCAGCTTGGGGTGGACGGAGGAGAGGAACGGCTTGCGGTTGGGTGGGGGCAGTTCGGCGTCGCGCTCCACGGTAAGCCCCAGCGCCAGGTCATCGTTGGCCATGCCCAGCACGCGCTGCAGGTCAGCCTCGGTGTGCGGGCTTTCCTCCCACGTCTTCATCACCAGCGCCACGTCGCGCACGAACGAACGCGACAGCGACTGGGTGACGGTTTCGTAGTGCCGGTCCACGAATACGTAGATCATCAGACCCTGCAGCAGCAGCATCGGCGCAATGACGATGATCAGCGACCGGGCATACAGCCGCTCCGGCAGGTAGCGCTCCAGCAGCCGGTTGAAATGCCACCACAGCGTGCGCTGGTCCTGCGGCGTGTCTTCCCTGTTCGATATGGCCGTCATGGGCACCTGTCACGCCCGGCGCGTGGGCTGCGGGCTGGCTTCACGGATCAATGTGCAGAGTATAACCATGACCACGTACGGTTTGCAGATAAACCGGCATGGCGGGCTGTTCCTCGATCTTGCGGCGCAAGCGATTGATCTGCACGTCTACCGCCCTGTTGGACTCTTCTTGTGACGGTTCTATGATTTCCGACCTGTCGACCGGCTCGCCGGGCCGCTGCGCCAGCACCCGCAGGATCTCCCGCTCACGGGTGGTCAGGTGCACCAGTTCGCCCTCGCGGCGAAGTTCCCCGCGCACCAGGTTGAAGGTGAATGGTCCGAAGCTGACCTCATTCACCTGCCCGGCCGCCGGCTGCATGGCAGCATGCCGCTTCAGGATGGCTTGCACCCTGAGCAGCAGCTCGCGCGGCTCGAACGGCTTGGCCAGATAGTCATCCACGCCTGCCGACAGTCCGCTGATCCGGTCCTCGGTATCCGACAGCGCCGAGAGCATCAGTATGGGCACATCGTTGCCCGCCTCCCGCAGGCTGCGGGCAAACTCCAGCCCGCTTTCGCCCGGCATCATCACGTCCAGCACGATCAGGTCGAATGCCATTCCCGACAGCCGCCGGCGCGCCTCTGCGGCACCGTCCACCGCCGATACCCGGTACTCGCTCGACGACAGGAACGAACTGAGCAATTCGCGCAACCGCCGGTCGTCATCGACGATCAGCACGTGCGGGTATGTGTCCGGCGACGCGCTCATGATCCGACGATCCGCTCGACCTCGCCGCGATCGTGCTGGTTGATCAGGCCATAAAGCAGCTGCTGCATCACCGGACCGGAGTCGGCGCCGGCATGGGCAATGGCCTCGCGCACCCGCGCCATCTGCGGCGCCATCAGCCGCGCATGCAGCGCCCGGCCCTCGTCGCTCAGGTAGAGCAGCCGCTTGCGCCTGTCGGCATCGCCGGTGCGCTGTTCGATAAAGCCGCGCTCCACCAGTTCGCGCAGCACCCTGGCAAGGCTCTGCTTGGTGATCTTGAGCACCACCAGCAGTTCGGCGACCGAGATGCCCGGATTGCGCCCGACAAAATGCACCACGCGATGGTGGGCCCTGCCGAACCCGTAGTGCGACAGAAGCGCGTCCGGATCCGAGGTGAAATCCCGGTACCCGAAGTACAGCAGTTCGATCAGCTCGATGATGTCTTCATCGCTGAGCGTATGCTGAACCGGCGTGGTCTGCTGTGCTGCGTCACTGGCCATCGAAGGCCCCCTCCTCATGATCGCCGCCGATCACAGTTTATGTCAGCTATATTGACATATTTTCCGGCGATTGGTAGTGGGATTGTCCGCATTTCATGCGTTTTTGTGTTTGTCGAGAGCAATTCCCGGACATGCGCGGGTACACCCTGCCGGCCGGTACCACAGGAGCCTGCAATGGCAGCCGCAGCCCCATTTGACGATCGTCCCGGCGAAATCTGGATGAACGGCCAGTTCATCCCCTGGTCCGATGCCCAGCTCCACGTACTGAGCCATGCCCTGCACTACGCATCCTCGGTGTTTGAAGGCGAGCGCGCCTATGGCGGCCGCATCTTCAAGCTGCGCGAGCACACCGAGCGGCTGTTCCGCTCCGCCGAGATCCTCGACATGAAGATCCCCTACACGGTGGAAGAGATCGACAATGCCTGCATCGAACTGCTGCAGCGTCAGGGCCTGAAGGACGCCTATGTGCGGCCCGTCGCATGGCGCGGCTCGGAGATGATGGGCGTATCGGCCCAGACCACCCGCATCAACGTCGCCATCGCCATCTGGGAATGGCCCAGCTATTTCGACGCCGAGCAGCGCCTCAAGGGCATCCGCCTCGACATGGCCAAGTGGCGCCGTCCCGATCCGGCCACCGCACCGTGTGAAGCCAAGGCGGCCGGCCTGTACATGATCTGCACCCTGTCGAAGCATGCCGCCGAACGCGCCGGCTATGCAGATGCGCTGATGCTAGACTATCGCGGCCAGGTGGCCGAGGCGACCGGCGCCAACGTGTTCTTCGTCAAGGACGGCGAACTGCACACGCCAACGCCGGACTGTTTCCTCAACGGCATCACCCGCCAGACCGTGCTGGGCCTTGCCCGCGAGCGCCAGATCAAGGTCAACGAGCGCGCCATCATGCCGGAGGAAATGACCACCTTCGAGGAATGCTTCATCGTCGGCACCGCAGCGGAAGTGACCCCGGTGTCCGAAATCGGCCCTTACAGGTTCTCCGTCGGCAACATCACCACCACCTTGATGAACGATTACATGAACGCCGTGCAGCCCAAGGCCGCCGCGGCGGAGTAACCTGCCGCCCGGCTGCAGCAGTTCGGAGGTGCAGTCACTGATTGGTGACTGCGCCCTTTTCTGTTGCCCGTTCCAAATCGGCTGCAGCCCCGCTATCATGCATCGCATCCGGGGGACGATTGTCATGGAGAGCTGTTCATGCCTGCCGTCCGTTTTGCGCTTGCAATATTCATGTGCCTCGCCCTGCTGCTGGTGCCGCCCGGCCCTGTAAGCCGCGCGCTTGCGGCCAGCAACAATGTCGCCGTTGGCCAGCAGATCGAGCAGATCATCCTCAACGGTGAAAGCAATATCGGCTCGCTGGAGGACGACGAGCGGCTGATCCAGGTCTTCACCTATTATGCCGACCGCTCGTTCAAGCCGATCTGGGTGCGCGACGACGGGCTGAAGGGCAAGGGCAAGGTTCTGCTGGCGTTTCTCGAAAACATCGAGAACCATGGACTGCGCGAGTTCAAGTACCGGGTTGACGCCATCCGTGACCTGGTCGGCGACCCCCATCCGCGCGCCCTGGCCGAGCTGGAAATGCTGCTCACCAGCGCCTTCATCGACCTTGCCCGCGACCTGACGCGCGGCCGCGTCGACCCCACCGAAGTGACCAGAAACAATGATATCCAGCTGCCGCGCGAATACGGCGCGGCCTACCTGCTCGACGGTGCCGAACAGGCCGACGATCTCCAGCCCTACCTCGCCAGCCTGATGCCACAGGACGAGCGCTATCACCGGCTGGTCGAGGCGCTTGCAAGATACCGCGCCATCCGTGACGCAGGAGGCTGGCAGCCGATCCCCGGTGGAGCCGTTCTGAAGCCGGGCGGCACCGACGTGCGGCTGCCGCTGCTGCGTGAACTCCTGACGACGGTCGGCGACCTGAAGCTGGCAGACCGCCCCGTCGGAGAAATCTACGATGACGTCACCGTGGCGGCGGTGAAGAACTTCCAGATGCGCCATGGCCTTGCCGAGGATGGCGTCATTGGCCCGACCACGCTCGAGCAGATGAACAAGAGCGTCGACGACCGCATTCGCCAGCTTGAAGTCAACCTGGAGCGCCGCCGCTGGCTGGACCGCGAGCCCGGAGGCTTCTACGTGTTCGTCAACCTTGCCGACCAGGAACTCAAGGTCATGCGCGGCGACGAGACCGTTCACACCGCCCGTGTTGTGGTGGGCAAGACCTATCACAAGACGCCGGTATTCACCGAGGAGATGACCTATCTCGTCATGAACCCCTACTGGCACGTACCATCGTCCATCGCCAACCGGGAATACCTGCCGAAGCTCAAGCAGGATGCGGGCTACCTGCAGCGGCAGGGCATCCGGGTGCTCGACAAAGACGGCAAGGAGGTCAACCCCTACTCGGTGAGCTGGGCCTCGATGAGCCGCGTGCCGTACCGGCTGCGCCAGGATACCGGCGACAAGAACGCGCTGGGGCGGATCAAGTTCATGTTCCCCAACAAGTACAATGTCTACATTCACGACACCCCGGCCAAGAACCTGTTCGAGAAGGACCTGAGAGTGTTCTCCCACGGCTGCATCCGCGTGCAGGACCCGTTCGACCTTGCCGAGGTGATCCTGAAGGAAGAAGGCTGGACCCGCGCCCGCATCGACCAGCAGATTGCCTCAGGTGAACGGCGCATCGTCAAGCTGAAGCGGAAGATCCCTGTCTACATCAGCTACATCACCGCCTTTGCCAACAAGGACGGCAATGTCCACTTCCGCCGCGATATCTATGGCCGTGACGAGGAGCTGGCAGAGCAGTTGCTGACCGGCGGCCGCTTCGCCGAGGCCGACAATCACTGACCTCGGGGGTTGTTCCAGCCTAACCGCCGGTCACCGGCGGAAAGAAAGCCACCTCGCGCGCGCCGGCCAGCGGGTGGTCAAGGTCCACATGTTCCTGGTCCACCGCGGCGCGGATCACGTCCATGTTCTCGAACGCCGCCGCATAGCCCTCGTCGCGGCCCGCCAGATGCGCGGCAAGCTCGCCCACAGTCGTGACGCTGGCAGGAACCTGGATGGTTTCCTCGCCCGTTCCGGTGCGCTGGCGCACCCAGGCAAAATACAGAACCTTCATTCGTCCTCGTCGATCACGTGCTTCACACCCGCACGAAAATAGTCAAGGCCAGTATACAACGTTGCCAGCGCCGCAATCCAGAGGAACACCAGACCGATGGTCGACGTATGCTCCATGAACTTGTCGCCCGCCGGCCCGACGATCAGGAATGCGATGGCCACCATCTGAATGGTGGTTTTCCATTTCGCCATCTGCGTGACCGGCACCGAGACCCTGAGCTCGGCAAGAAACTCGCGCAGGCCCGACACCAGTATCTCGCGGCACAGGATGATTACCGCCGCCCAGATGTGAAAGCTGTAGATCTGGCCGGTATAGGTGACCGCCAGCAGCACCGAGGCAATCAGCAGCTTGTCGGCGATCGGGTCCAGCATGCGGCCCAGCGACGATTGCTGCTGCCAGATGCGCGCCAGGTAGCCGTCGAAGAAATCGGTGATGGCGGCCGCCACGAAGATGGCCAGCGCGATCCAGCGGTTTGTCTCGCCGCCATAGATCAGCAAACCCACCACCAACGGCACCGCTACGATGCGCAGGTAGGTAAGGATGTTCGGCAGCCACGTCGCGACATTGCCGCGCCGGTTGGGATGCCTGATCTTCTCCGCCTCGGCGCTCACTGCCCGCCCTCGTGAAAATGCTCGTAGATCGAGGTTGCCAAACTTCTGCTGATTCCCTCAACCGCCTCCAGGTCGGCAACCGACGCCCTGCTCACCGCCCGCGCCGACCCGAACGCCCTGAGCAGCGCCTTCTTCCGCCCCGGTCCGATGCCCTCGATCTCGTCCAGCGGGTTGGCCACGATGGCCTTGGACCGCTTGGCCCGGTGCGTGCCGATGGCAAACCGGTGCGCCTCATCGCGCAGCCGCTGCACATAGTACAACACCGGATCACGCTGTTCGAGCATGAATGGCGCCTTGCCCGCCACGTGGAATTGCTCGCGGCCCGCGTCCCGGTCCGGCCCCTTGGAAATGCCGGCCACCGCGACATCCTCGACGCCCAGTTCACGCAGCACGTCCAGCACCGCCGAAAGCTGACCCTTGCCGCCATCGATCAGCAAAAGGTCGGGCCACGTCCCGACCGACGTGTCATCGTCATCTTCGCCGCCAGCATCCGCATCCGCCGGCTGGTCCGGTCTCGCGCCATGTTCCCTGACGAGCCGGGAAAAGCGGCGCGTCAGCACCTCGCGCATCATCGCGAAGTCGTCGCCGCCGCCTTCCATCTGCGTCTGGATGTTGAACTTCCGGTAATGGGCCTTGGCGAAGCCTTCCGGCCCCGCCACGATCATTGCGCCCACCGCATTGGCGCCCTGGATGTGCGAGTTGTCGTACACCTCAATGCGCCGCGGCATGCTGTCGAGGCCGAATACCGTCTGTACCCCTTCCAGCAGCTTGCGCTGCGACGAGGTTTCCGCCAGCCGCCGCCCCAGCGCCTCGCGGGCATTGGTGCGGGCATGGTCCACCAGCTCGCGCTTGCCGCCGCGCTGCGGCACGGTAATCTCGACCTTGCGGCCCGCCTTCGACGACAGCGCATCTGCCAGCAGTTCCGCTTCCGCCGCCTCGTCCGACAGCAGCAGCTGCCGCGGCACCGGCTTGTCGTCATAGAACTGCGCGATGAACGCGGCCAGTACGTCGGCTGGCTCGACCGACCGGTCGGCGCGCGGGAAATAGGCCCTCGCCCCCCAGTTCTGCCCAGCCCGGATGAAGAACACCTGGATGCAGGTCTGTCCGCCCTGCTGGGCAATGCCGAAGATGTCGGCCTCCTCGATGCCGGCCGGGTTGATGCCCTGCGAGGCGGTGACATGGCTCAGCGCCGAGATCCGGTCACGGTAGATGGCGGCGCGTTCGAAATCGAGATCCTCGGCGGCCGCCTCCATCTGCCGGGCCAGCTGCTTTTTCACCGCGTCCGACTTGCCAGACAGGAACGCCTCGGCCTGCTTGACCAGCTCGTTGTAGTCCTCCGGCGAAATCTCAGCCGTGCACGGCGCCGAGCACCGCTTGATCTGGAACAGCAGGCAGGGCCTGGTGCGGTTATCGTAATAGCTGTCCGTGCACGAGCGCAGCAGGAACGCCTTCTGCAGCGAGTTGATGGTGGCGTTGACCGAGCCTGCCGATGCGAACGGGCCGTAGTAGCTGCCCTTGCGCGACCGGGCGCCGCGATGCTTGGTGATCTGGGCGGCCTCGTGGTCCTTGGCGATCAGGATATAGGGGAACGACTTGTCGTCGCGCAGGATGACGTTGTAACGGGGCTTCAGCCGCTTGATCAGGTTGGCTTCAAGCAGCAGCGCTTCCGGCTCGGTGCGGGTGGTCACGAACTCCATCGACACGGTGTTGGCGATCATCGCAGCGATGCGGTTGGTATGCCCGCCCAGCCGCGTGTAGTTGGAGACGCGGGCTTTCAGGTTGCGCGCCTTGCCCACGTAGAGCACGTTGCCCTTGGCGTCATACATCCGGTAGACGCCCGGCTTGCCCGGCAATGTCCGGGCAAACTGCTTGATGACCTCTGGCCCGCGTGCGTGCGCAGCCGGTGCGGCATCATCGTGTGCAATGTCTGCAGACTGTTCGCTCATGGCCCTTATGTAGCGAAAGCAGGGGCCATGTGCGAGGCCCGAGCCTGAGGAAATCAGCGCTGGACGCGCTCGATCTCGATGCCCACGCTGGAGGCTTCGGGAATGATGTCGAGTTTCTCGACCCGCACCCGCACCCGCTTGATCGCCTTGTGCCTGAGCACCTTCACGGCAATCTTTTCCGCCAGCGTCTCGACCAGGTTGACGTGTCCGTCATGCACGATGGACTTCACGTCCTTGACCACCTTCTCGTAGCTGACGACATTGCGGATGTTGTCGTCCAGCGGCCCGCCCATTTCCTGAACGGCGCAATCGATGTTCACCAGGATGCGCTGCGGGTGCTTCTTCTCGTGCTCGTAGATGCCCACCATGGCGATCAGCGCCAGGTCGCGCACGAAGATGTGGCGCAAGCCCGCTTCCGCGCTGGCGTATCCGGATCTCAGCTGCCGCGGGTTCACATCCATTGCACTCACTCACTTGAAGGCTATTCGTTGACGTCGGTCACGTCCGGCGTCTGCCAGACCAGATGCTGCCCACCATCAAGCACGATCATCTGCCCGGTCAAGGCCGGAGCCGACAGTATGAACATCAATGCCGACGAAATCTCCTCCGGCGAGGTGCCGCGATTGAGCAGCGTGAGCGATGCCTGCTTGGCGAAGTCGGCCTCGTTCATGCGCACGTTGGGCAGCGCCGGGCCGGGCCCGATGGCGTTGACCCGGATGCGCGGCGCCAGCGACTGCGCCAGCGTGCGCGTCACCGTCCACAGCGCCGACTTTGACGCAGTGTAGGAAAAGAACGTCGGATTGAGCTTCCACACCCGCTGGTCGATGATGTTGACGATGTTGCCTTGCGCCGTTTGCGGCAACTGGGCGGCAAACGCCTGCGCCAGAAACACCGGCGACCGCAGGTTGGTGTTGAGATGCAGGTCCCACTGCTCCACCGTCACCGTATCGGCCATGTCGGGCTCGAACCGGGAGGCATTGTTGATCAGGCAGGTGAGCGGCCCCAGCTGCTCCACCGCGCTGGCCACGATCAGAACTGGCGCATCCGGGTCCGCAAGGTCGCCCTGGATGATCGCCGCCCGGCCGCCAGCCGCGGTGATCTCGTCCACGACCTGGCGCGCCGCATCTTCAGACGAATTGTAATGGACGCCCACCGACCAGCCCTGCCTGGCGAGGTCGAGCGCCATGCGCCGGCCAATCCGCTTGGCGGCGCCGGTGATGAGAACAGCGCGTTGCATGAAAGCCTTCTAGTTTACTCTTGACTGCAGCAGGCCTGCCCGTTGCGCCCCGGCATCAGACAGCCTGTCCGTCCGGGACAACGCCGCAACCGGCTCCGGGGTTTCACCCGATGTCTGCAGCCATACCCTGCCGGGCCCCCGCAGCGTGGCCATCGCGGCACTGCCGAAAGAACCGGGCACGCCCTGCGTCACTGCGTCGATCACCACAGTCGCACTCAGCGCAGCAATCGCCCCGCCACGCACCGCAAGCGTTTCGCCTGCCTGCAGCGACAGTTCCGACACCTCGCCCTGCCCGCCGGAAAACAGCCAGCCGTCGCCTTCGGCCAGCATCAGGATGAGCCCGTGCGGCCTGCGCCGGCCGGCCAGCCCGCGCACATGGCTGTAGGGCCGCATCCGTACGCCCGGTCCCGCAGCCAGGAAGCTGTCCTGTGGCAGCAACAACCGGCCTGCCATGGCGGTGAGGTCAAACGCGCCCACCTGCCCGCCGGGCGACAGCACCAGCCGGGCAGCCGCTGTTCCCACTGACGCCGCCATCAGCAGCGCCGGATGTCCGGCATCTTCGAGAATGATGGAATGATCGTGGGCAATGATTGCAGACGCCCATGTGGCAACCCGCTGGCCGGGCATAAGGCTCAGCGCCAGTTGCTGCATGATGTGGCCCGAGATCGCAAACCCGAGATCGCTCGGCCGTTCCCCCACGGCCACATGCTCATGCAAGATGGAGGCAGGCTCCAGGAAACTCATGTCACATCACCCACACACAAACCGCCGCCGCCAGTGCATCGGCCACGGCCCCCGACGTCAATCAGCATAGACCAGGCCCGTGCAGGATTGAAGCAGTAGTGTAACGGATGATTAACAATCGGCAGTTGCACCACCGGAACCGCAACACCCGGAATGAACCCCGCGTTGGCTCATCACCCCTTCGGCAGCAGGATGACGTAGTGCTTGCGGACTTTCTTCACCGTCTCCCAGGTGCCCTTGAAGCCGGCAGGAATGATGAAGCCGTCGCCAGCCCTCAGCGTCCAGCTTTCGCCCTTGTCATTCGTCAGCACGGCCTCGCCCTCGATGAAGTGGCAGAACTCCCACTCCTCGTACTCCATCGCCATCTTGCCCGGCTCGCATTCCCAGATGCCGCACAAAAGCCGGTCGTCCTCGCCGGTCCAGTGGTTCCAGGTCGTGGTGTTGACGGGCCCGCCGGCCAGCGTCCTGGCCGCATCGACCACGTCATGTTCGGCCTCCGGCATGCCGGGACCCGAGGTTCTCATCACGATAATGCCAGTCATTCTGCTGCAACTCCTGTTTGGGCCGCCTGAATGGCGCGCCATACCTTGAGCGGGGTCAGCGGCATGTCCAGGTGGGCGATGCCGTAGTCCTTCAATGCGTCCATCACCGCGTTCACCACCGCCGGCGGCGCACCGGTTGCCCCGGCCTCGCCCGCGCCCTTGACGCCCAGCGGATTGGACGCCGTCGGCGCGTCCTGGTTGAACTGTAGCTGGAAGTCGGGAATGTCGCTGGCCCGCGGCATGCAATAATCCATGAACGAGCCCGTCAGCAGCTGCCCCGTCTCGTCATACTCGACGCCTTCCAGCATGGCCTGCCCGATGCCCTGCACCGCACCCCCCATCACCTGCCCGCCGGCGATCAGCGGGTTGATGATGCGTCCGAAATCGTCAACCACCGTGTAGCCCACGATGTCAACCGTGCCGGTGTCCGGGTCCACCTCGACCTCGCACACGTGCGCACCGTTGGGATAGCTGAACGACTTGCGCTCGAAGGTCTGCGACGACGACAGCGTCTCCGGCACCCCATCCGGCAGCGAACCGGCCATGGTGCGCAACTGCCTTTCCAGGTCGAGCAGCGCAATGACCCGGTCGGTCCCGGCAATCGAAAACTTGCCGGCCCTGAACTCGATGTCCTGCACCGCCGCTTCCAGCACGTGCGCCGCCGCCTGCTTGCCCTTGTTGACCACTTCGTGGCTGGTGTTCAGCACCGCCGAGCCGACGATCATCAGAGAGCGTGCCCCGCCATGCCCGCCGCCGGTGGCGATCTTGTCGGTATCGCCGCTCACATAGCGCACCTTCTTCGGGTCGATGCCGAGTTCAGTGGCGATGATCTGCTTGTAGGTGGTTTCGTGGCCCTGGCCGGTTGCAGTGCCGCCGGTCATCAGCGTCACCCCGCCGTCGTCCTCGAAACGGATCTCGGCAAAATCGGCCGGCATGCCCAGCACCACTTCGAGATAGCTCGACACGCCAAGACCGCGCAGCCTGCCCTTGCGCGCCGACGCCTTGCGGCGCTTGTCGAAGCCTGCCGCATCATGGGCCTTCAGCGCCTTGTCGAGCGTGCCTTCAAAGTCGCCGCAGTCGATCACCATGCCCAGCGCCATCTTGAACGGATACTCGCGGATGAAGTTCTTGCGGCGAAGCTCGATCGGGTCGCGCCCGGTTTCATACGCGGCAATGTCCACCAGCCGCTCGATCACATAGGCCGACTCAGGCCTGCCCGCGCCGCGATAGGCGTCCACCGGCACGGTGTTGGTGAACACCGCGTCCACCGTCATCGAAATCGCCGGAATGGTATAGTTTCCGCCCATCGACACCCAGCTTGCAGACGACGGGATGATGGTCCCGAACGACGACAGGTAGGCGCCCATGTTGGCCTTGGTCTCCACCTTCAGCGCCACGAACCTGCCGTCTTCGTCCAGCGCCAGCGAGGCCGTGGTCAGGTGATCGCGGCCATGAACCTCGGCGAGGAAATTCTCGGTGCGGCTGGCGATCCACTTGACCGGCCGGCCCAGCAGCTTTGCGGCGAACATCACCATGACGTTTTCCGGATAGACGAAGTTCTTCGCCCCGAACCCGCCGCCCACGTCCGGCATCACCACGCGCACCTTTTCAGGCGCACACTTGAAGATCGCCGCCGCCATCTGGCCTTTCTGCGCATGCACCGCCTGGCCGGACACGTACAGGATCATCTGGTCCTTGTCCGGGTCATAGTCGCCCAGGCTGCCGCGCGGTTCGATGGCCGACGGCGCCACCCGGTTGTTGACGAAGGTCAGCGTCGTGACGTGCGCCGCCCCGGCAATGGCCTTGTCCGTCGCCGCCTCGTCACCCTTGTGGAAATGGTAGGCCCGGTTCGACTTGACCGAGGGGTGGATCACCTTGGTCTTCCTGTCGAGCACGGTGGCCAGGTCCACCACCGCGGGCAGGTCCTTGTAATCTACCTCGATGGCCTCGGCAGCCGCCTGCGCCTCGGCCTGCGTTTCGGCAATCACCATGGCGACGGGATCGCCAACAAAGCGCGCCACGTCGCCGGTCAGCGCGAAACGCTCCGGCACCGCAACACCGTTCTCGTCCAGCCCGTCGATGGCGGTGACCGTCGGAAACGGCCCGAGGCCTGCCTTCTTGACGTCCTTGCCGGTCAGGATCTTGACGACGCCCGGCATGGCCTCAGCCGCCGCCGTGTCAATCTTGCCAATCTTCGCATGGGCGAACGGCGAGCGCACGAACGCCGCATGGGCGGTATCGGGCAGCCGGATGTCGTCGACATACTGGCCCGCCCCGGTCATGAAACGCTCATCCTCGACACGCCGTACGGCCTGCCCGACTGCAAACTTCTGAATGCTCATTGTTGCCCGCTGATTTGAAATGTGAGGTGGTGGACCAAATTAGTGCATGAGGCGGATGACGGGCGCAAGAAGGCCGCTGGCCGTTAGGTGGAAACCCTGGCCAGCAACTCCTCCTTCGTCGCGGTAAAGCCGCCGGCCATCCACCAGTCTTCCAAACGGCGCAGCGTGGCGCCAAGTTCCGGCCCCGGCTGAAGCCCTGCTGCAATCAGGTCCGCCCCAGTTACCGGCAGCGTTGGCACCGGCCACTCCTCGGCCAGGTTCAGCAAGCCCTGCCAGTTCGCGTCGCCTGGCGCCGCATCTTCTTGCGCCCACGCCAGCCGCACCGCCCGGGCGAAGGTTTCCGCACCCGTCTGGTAGAGCACCACCTTGCGCTCGTTGTCCCGCAGCGCCGGCGCCGGCGGCATCGCATCCCGCAAGGCAGCAATGGCGCGCCCCTCGGCGTTGGGCAGCCGCAAGCTCTCGCCCAGCGCCTCTGCGCTCAACGGCAGGCCCGCCGCCAGACGCAACGGATAGTCCGGTGCAAGCCCGTTGGCCACGTCGATCTCCGCCAGCTGCTGCAGCATCGCGTCATCCAGCTTGCGTCCGAACAACGCCCCGCTGACGCCGGCCTCGTTCATCAGCCCGGCCGCCCGCGCTGCACCCTTCGCCACCAGCAGCTTGCGCATTTCCTGGCCAATGCGCTCGCGCGACAATTGCTTCAAGCCGCCCTTCAGCCGCTCGCAGGCCGCCAGTCCGGCAGCATCCGGCGCGCCGTTGCCATACTGGGCGAAGAACCGGAAGAAGCGCAAAATCCGCAGATAATCTTCCTTTATTCGCGTCTCCGCATCCCCTGCAAAACGGATAATCCGGTTGAATACATCTGAAATGCCGCCGAGCGGATCGACGATTTCGCCGTCCAGCGAGGCATAAAGCGCGTTCATGGTGAAGTCGCGCCGGGCCGCATCCGCCTGCCAGTCGTCGGTGAAGGCGACGGTCGCATGCCGGCCATGGGTCTCCACGTCATGGCGCAGCGTTGTCACCTCGAAGGCATTGTGCCCGCTCACGATGGTCACCGTGCCGTGGTCGATGCCGGTGGGGTGCGCCTTCAGACCAGCCGCCCGCGCCGCCTCCATGGTGGCTTCGGGCTCCAGCGTGGTGGCCAGGTCAATCTCGTGCACCGGTTCGCCCAGCAACGCGTTGCGCACTGCTCCGCCGACGATCCGGGCTTCGCCGCCCGCCTTCTCAATGGCGGCGAAAACCTCTTTCAGACCAGTGGTTTGCAGGACGGCATGGCCCTTCAGCGTTGACGTGCTCATGGCCCGTACACCCGGTCATGCAGGTTCTTGAGCATCCCCGCTGTCGCCCCCCACACATAGTAATCGCCATAGGGCATGGCGTAGAAGTAGCGGGTTGCGCCCTGCCATTCGCGTGAGTGGCGCAAGTGATTAGCCCGGTTCATGAAATGCGCCAGCGGCACGTCGAAGATCGCGGTTACCTCTCCAGCCTCCGGCACCAGCGCGTACCCCGGCTTCAGCAACGCCACCACCGGCACCACGCGAAAGCCGGTGCGGGTCTGGTAGACATCGAGAAATCCGACCGGTTCGACAAACTCCGGCGCCACGCCGGTTTCTTCATGGGTTTCACGCAGCGCGCATTCCACCGGGCCGGGATCAGTAGCGTCGATCTTGCCGCCCGGAAACGCAATCTGCCCAGGATGGGTCGGCAGCGAGTCAGACCGCTGGGTCAGCAGCACGTGCAATTCACCGCCACGCTCGATAAGCGCTACCAGAACGGCCGCCGCCCGCGACTTCATGCCGGACACTCTCACCAGTCCGCCATTGAGATCATCGTCGGAGCGGATCGCCGGCAGCGAATGATCCATCACCTCCGGCGGCGGCGAGACGTGCAGCCGCGGGATGAACCGCTCGACAAAGTCCTGTTTCGTCACGGGTTCCATCGGCTCAGACACCCGCCTGGTCCGCCGGCATCAGCCGCCAGAACGCCCCCGCCGACCACACCCCGAACCAGCCCTGCTCAACTGCGCCCGCGTCGGCGAGATCATAGAATGCCTGCCGTCCAAGCCGCGCCTCAAGTCCGCCCCGCACCTTTACATAGGCAAGCTCAGCGCCGTCTCCACCCGCCGCCGGGCTTGGCCGCATCACCAGCGGATGATCCGGGCCGATCACCACCTCGTCGCCGAGGTTGGTCGTGACCTTCACCTGCTGATCCCTGCCACGCCCCGCCACTTCGACCGATACCCCGGTGAAGGCTGAATCCTCCACCGTGATGAAGCGCTTCTCGGCCGGGGTCACCAGCACGTGGCTGCCATCGGGCTCGCGCCGCAGGATCGAGGCGAACAGCGCCACCAGGCCTGGCCGCTGGATCATCCGGCCCTCATGGAACCAGTTGCCGTCCAGATCTATTCGTATGTCGATAAGGCCTTCATGCTCCGGATGCCACGTCTCGACGGGCGCCGGCGCCCGGCGCGGGATGTCGGCGGCGGAAATGGCATCTAGGCCCCGGATCGGAAAATCGGCTGTCATGGCTCACGATGAACCACATGACGATAATGTGAGCAAGTCCATGCAACGGCAGCCTGCGGACACGGCGTTACATCGTGGTAACAAAGGCAGATAAGTCATGTTACGGCCACTGTTCATGGCGTATGCTTCCGGTGAAAAATGCCGATTCCGGCAGACATTAGCGAATTGACTGGCAGGCAGGGAGTGCAGATGAGCAACGTCACCAACGCCGACGCGAAAATCCTCGACGAACTGGAGGCCACCGCCGCCCGGCTGGGCAAGGCCCGCGAGGCGATCCGTTCGGTGATCTTCGGCCAGGACAACGTGATCGACCTGGCGCTGACGGCGATCCTCGGCGGCGGCCATGCGCTGCTGGTCGGCGCGCCGGGCCTCGCCAAGACCAAGCTTGCCATCACGCTGGGCACGGTGCTGGGCCTTGAGGAAAAGCGCATCCAGTTCACGCCCGACCTGATGCCGGCCGACATCGTTGGCTCGGAAGTGCTGGACGAGCCGGAAAGCGGCCGTCACCAGTTCCGTTTCGTCAAGGGGCCGGTGTTCTGCCAGCTGCTGATGGCCGACGAGATCAACCGCGCCAGCCCGCGCACCCAGTCGGCATTGCTGCAGGCCATGCAGGAACACCATGTGACGGTGGGTGGGGTCAGCTATGACCTGCCCTCGCCGTTCCACGTACTGGCCACCCAGAACCCCATCGAGCAGGAAGGCACCTACCCGCTGCCCGAGGCGCAGCTTGACCGCTTCCTGCTGGAAATCGAGGTGCCCTATCCTGATCTCGAGTCGGAACGGCGCATGATCTTCGCCACCACCGGCAACGTTGAAGACCCTGTCGCCAACGTGTTCACCCGCGAGGAGCTGATGCGGGCCCAACGCCTCACCCGCACCATTCCAGTAGGCGAGAAGGTGGCCGACGCGATCCTCACCCTGGTGCGCTCGGCGCGGCCCGGCCCGGACGCCGGCGACTACACCAACGAGCATATCTCATGGGGCCCCGGCCCGCGCGCCAGCCAGTCGTTCATGCTGGGCGTGCGCGCCAGGGCGCTGCTCGACGGGCGCCTGTCGCCCTCGCTGGACGATGTGGCGGCCCTTGCCCATCCGGTACTGCGCCACCGCATGGCGATCACCTTCTCGGCGCGTGCCGACGGTATTTCAATCGACGACGTGATTTCGCATCTGGCCGCATCAGTTGCAGGTTAGGGCATCATCCGACCGGAGTGAAACGAGGATCGGCAAGATGATGCTGGAAGAACAAACGGACAGAACGAACAGCCTGATTGAATCAGGCCGGCATTCGCTCTAGGGCAAGGCGGCACCCGGCGCATGGCATCACCTGCATTGACATCAGCAACCCTGCGCGGCGCCGCCGACCGGCTTGCCGACGCTTATCCGGCTCTGCTGATCCAGTCGCAGCGCATTGCCAACGCCATCGTCCAGGGCGCACACGGACGCCGCCGCACCGGCCCCGGCGCCGACTTCTGGCAATACCGGCAATATTCGCCGGGCGACTCGGTCTCGCGCGTCGACTGGCGCAAGACAGCCCGCGCCGGCCGCACCCTGATCCGCGAAACCGAGTGGGCCGCCACCAACACCCTGTATGTCTGGGCAAGCCAGGCGGCAGGCATGGATTTCAAGTCCGGCCTGTCCGAAACCTCCAAGCGCGACCGCGCCGCCATCCTTGCGCTCACCGTGGCCACGCTGGCAATCCGCGCCGGCGAGCGCGTCAGCGTCATCGGCTGGCCGCAGGCTGCGGGTCACAACCGTTTGCTGCTGCGCCGCATGGCGGCGTGGTATGCAGGCGCTGGCGGCGAGGACCTCGCCAGCCAGTCATTGCCGCCGCAGGTGCAGTTGCCGCGCTTTGCCTCCTGCGTGCTGATCGGCGACTTCCTGGAGCCGCTGGACACCATCAAGAGCAATTTCTCGCGCATTGCCGACAGCGGCCTGTACGGTCACATCATCCAGGTGACCGATCCTGCCGAAGAGACGTTGCCCTGGCAGGGGCGAACCGAGTTCATCGAGATGGCGGGCCGTGGCCGCTTCATCGCCGGGCGCGCCGAAACCTTGCGTGAAGACTATATCGCCGCCATGCACCGCCACCGCGAAGGCCTGAGGCAGCTTGCCCGCCAGCTTGGCTGGACCTTTGCCGTGCACCACACCGACCAGTCGCCCCACCCGCTGCTGATGGCGCTCTACACCCGCCTGACCCAGCGCCCGGGCGCGAGGTAGGCCGGCCATGTCGTCACTGTTCGCAGGCCTGGCCTTCACCACCCCGCTGGCGCTCATCGGCCTGCTGGCCCTGCCGCTGATCTGGTGGCTGCTCAGGTTCAACCCGCCCCACCCGCAGCAGGTGAAGTTCCCGCCGTTCCGGCTGCTGCTGGACCTGCTCTCGAAGGAAGAACAGCCTCAGCACACGCCATGGTGGGTATTGCTGATCCGCCTGGGGCTTGCCACCGCCATCATCCTTGCGGTGGCCGGACCGCTGCTCAACGCCTCGTCGGTGCGCGACCGCTCTGCCGGACCGCTGCTGCTGGTCATCGATGATGGCTGGGCGTCTGCTGCCGACTGGCAGGCCCGCGCCCGGCTGACGGAGGACGTGCTGGCCGAAGCCGAACGCGCCGGCGCACCTGCCGCGGTAACCGGCACCACCGGCTCCGCCACGGCGCGCGAGCTGGCGCTCGGCGATGCCGCAGCCGCCGCACGTCAGGCTGCCGCCCTTGCCTCAACCGCGCTGACGCCGCAGCGCGGCGCGCTTGGCGGGGAATTGACGGCTGCCTTCGGCGGGCTCGACAGCTTGCGGGTGCTTTGGCTGTCCGACGGGCTTGCCCATGCTGGCGATGCCGGGTTTGCTGACGCTCTCGCTGCGCTCGCCAACGGCAATGCCCGGGTCGAGGTATTGAAACCCGACGCATCCGCCATACCGCCTGCCCTTAAGCTGCCGGAGCTTGAACAGGCATCGCTGAAGCTGGCCGCGGTTCGGGCCGACGCCACTGCCGCCGCCTCGGAACCTGTCAGCGTGCGCGCGCTCAACGGCCGGTCGCTGGCTGATGCGGTGTTGCAGTTCGAGGCCGGTGCGACCGAGGCAGAAGTGAGCGTGGAGCTGCCGCTGGAACTGCGCAACGAGGCAGCCCGCGTCGAACTGACCGGTCAACGGACCGCAGGCGGCGTCTACCTGTTCGACGACCGCTGGCGGCGCAAGTCGGTCGCCATGGTATCCGGCGCGGCGCTTGAACTCGACCAGCCGCTCCTTTCACCGCTTTATTATGTGTCGCGCGCCCTGCAGCCCAGCGCCGAGATCACCGAGGTGGCGTCCGTTGAACAGATCGGCAAGGCGCTGGATGACGGCGCCTCGATGCTGGTGCTGGCCGACCTCGGCGTGCTTGGCGACAGCAATGTCGAGGCGCTGAGCGACTGGGTGTCGCGCGGCGGCATCCTGGTCCGGTTTGCGGGTCCGCGCCTCTCCGGCGGTCACGACGGACTGGTGCCGGTTGAACTGCGCTCCGGCGGGCGGGCGCTCGGCTCGGCGCTGAGCTGGGAACAGCCGCAGGCGCTTACCGCTTTCGCCGAGGACTCGCCGTTTGCCGGCCTTGCCGCGGACCCGTCCGTCAAGGTGCAGCGCCAGGTTCTGGCCGAACCCTCCGCCACCTTGCCGTCGCGGGTGTGGGCGAGCCTTGAGGACGGCACGCCGCTGGTCACCGCCGCTGCCGAGGGAAAGGGGCTGGTGGTGCTGTTCCACGTCACCGCCAATGCCGACTGGTCCAACCTGCCGCTCACCGGCCTGTTCGTGGAAATGCTGAAGCGGCTTGCCGACATGGCGCCGGCAGCCGGCAGCCTGAATGCCGGGGACGAAGCCGCGGGCGCTGCCGCCAATGCACAGGCCGCCGCCGCTGGTGAAGGGGCCTTTACGCCGTTGCGAATCCTCAATGGCCAGGGAGAACTGACCGCGCCGCCTGTCACCGCCGCCCCGGTCGAGACCGACAGCTTCTTCACCATGCAGCCAAGCCCCGCCCACCCGGCCGGCATCTATGCCCGTGGCGGCGCCCGCCATGCGCTCAATCTCGATGCCTCGGGCGGCGGGCTCAGCCTGCTCGAGGCGCTGCCGGCGTCGTTTGCGGTGGCAGGCTATGAACGCGCCCGGCCCACCGATCTCTCTGGCTGGCTGTTCGCTGCCGCACTCGCGCTGTTCGCTGCAGACATGGCCGCCATGCTCTACCTCACTGGCGGGCTTGCCCGGCTCACCCGGCGGCGCGCCGCTGCCGCTTCGCTGGCGGTGTTCATCACCGGCGGCCTTGCGCTGGCCATGCTGACTGCCGCCCCTGCGCCCTTGCGCGCCCAGGACAGCGCCAGTTCGCAAGGCCTCGACGCGGCAGAGCAGTTCGCCATGCAGGCGAGTCTCGAAACCCGCATCGGCTATGTGTTGACCGGCGATGCGGAAGTCGACGCCACCTCCAAGATGGGCCTGTCGGGCCTCGGCCGTGTGCTGATTGCCCGCACCTCCATCGAGCCGGCCGAACCGATCGCCATCGACATCGAGCGCGACGTGATCGTGTTCTTCCCGATCATCTACTGGCCGGTGCTGCCCGGCGCCACGCCGCCGGACGATGCGCTGCTGGCCAAGCTGTCCGACTACATGAAGAACGGCGGCACCATCTTCTTCGACACCCGCGACGACAACGATCCCGTCTCCCAGGCCACCGGCCAGCCCTCGCCCGCCACTGAGGCGCTCAGGGGCATCCTCGACCGGCTGGACGTGCCCGCACTGGAGCCGGTGCCGGAAGGCCACGTGCTCACCCGCGCCTTCTACCTGATGAACACCTTCCCCGGCCGCTGGGCCGGCGGCCAGCTGTGGGTCGAGGCGCGCACCGCCGCAGCCGACGTCAACGCCATTGAGGCAGCCGCCTCCGACGGCGTGAGTTCGATCATCATCGGCTCGAATGACTATGCCGCCGCCTGGGCGGTGGACGAGGCCGGCAACCCGCAATACCCGGTGTCGCCCGGCGGCGAAGGCCAGCGCGAATATGCCTGGCGCACCGGCGTCAACGTGATGATGTATGCGCTCACCGGCAACTACAAGGCAGACCAGGTGCACGTGCCCGCGCTGCTTGAACGGCTGGGGCAATAGGCGCTGGAA
>JAZBOA010000384.1:0-5099 GCA_036350935.1 Anderseniella sp.
GCAGGGCGAGGTGACGGTGCGCCTGGCGCGCGACGGCCGCGTGGTCAACGGCCAGGGCGCCGACACCGACATCGTGGTGGCATCCGCCAAGGCCTACCTCAACGCGCTGAACAAGCTCCACAGCAAGCTCGAGCGCGCGCATCCGCAAGTCTGATCAAGACTTGAGAAAACGCCCCGACGGGGCGTTTTCCTGCCGGCTTGGTGCTCCAGCCGCTTGCGAGCAGAAATGGGCTAACCGGCTGCCCGATTCGCCGCCTGTCGGCGCCTGGGACGGCACTTGTTGCCTTCAAGTGCGGTCCATCATCCCGTCAGTCTGTCCCGCAGTGCGCCGACTAAGCGCGGGTCTCCAATACCTCGGCCAGTGCGGAAATGATGTCATCCTGATCGCTGTCGCTGATCTTGGGCGAAAGGGGCAGGCTCAGCGTCTGACGACCAATACGGAGCGCCTGTGGCCAGTCCTCCGGTTTCCACCCGTAGCGATCCTGATAATAGGGGTGCTCGGGCAGGCTCAAATAATGCACGCCTGCACCGATCTTTCGCGTGTGCAACGCCTCCAGCAAAGCGTCGCGTGACAGGCCGCTGTGCTCGGGGTCAACCAGCACGGTATAGAGGTGTAGGGCATGTCGAGTGCCGGGGTCTGGCTCGGCGGGACGAACAAGGGGCAATCCTGCTAGTTGCTGCTGATAGCGATTCCATAGCCGCTGGCGATGCTGCCAACTGGATTCGATGCGGGCGAGCTGGTGTATGCCGAGAGCCGCCTGCAGATCCATCATGTTGTACTTGAAGCCGCACTCGGTTACCTGGTAATGCTTGAATCCGCGGTCGCTGAAACGCTGCCAGGCGTCATGGCTTAGCCCATGCAGGGCAAGGCGCTTGACGCGCTGAATATGGCCTTCCTCGCGGGCGATCACCATGCCGCCTTCGCCACAGGTCAGGTTTTTCGTCACGTAGAAGCTGAAGCAGCCAAAGTCGCCCAGCGTGCCGGCTGGCCGGCCATGATATTCGCTCTCGACGGCATGCGCGCAGTCCTCGATGATCATCAGACCATGTTCCTCCGCGAGGCGCTGCAAACGGTCCATTTCGCAAGGGCGACCGGCAAAGTGCACCGGCAGCAGCGCGCGAGTGCGCGGCGTAATGCGGCGGGCCACGTCATCTGGATCTAGATTCATCGTCAGGGGGTCGACATCCGCCAGAACGGGTGTGGCACCGCAATGTATGATCGCGTTGACCGTGGCACAAAAAGTGAGCGCGCTGGTGATAACCTCGGCACCGGGGCCGAGTCCGGCGGCAATCAGGCTCAGGTGGAGAGCTGCCGTGCACGAATTGACAGCAGCAACATGACTTGATGGCAGTTGTTTGTATGAAGCAAAATCGCGCTCGAACTGCTGAACGCGCGGGCCCGTACCGATCCAACCGGCATGCAGGGCCGACACAACTTCATTAATTTCCGAATCATGAATGTCCGGAGCACCAAAGGTTAAGAATGTCTTTCTCAATTGCTGATCCGGCCAATGTCAAGAAACTGATTGTCAATCTGGCGATGACGGGTTGGGTGCCCACCCGGGACCAGTCTGTTCACGTGCCAATGAGTGTAGGGGAAATTGTCGCCGACGCCTGTACCGGAGTGGATTTGGGTGCATCCATTCTGCACCTGCACGCGCGTGAGGACAATGGCGATGCGTCCTACGATCCCGATCGCTACGCGTCGATTATTCGGGGCATTCGCGCGAAGCACCGGCAAGCCGTGATCACCGTCACGACCAGTGGCCGCAGGACGTCCGACTTGATGCAGAGGACTGCTGCCCTGCGGATTCAAGGTGCCGATCGCCCCGATCTCGCGAGCCTGACATTGGGCTCGATGAATTTCTCCGATGGCGCGAGCGTAAACGATCCGAAAACGATTCAGACCCTGGCGGCCATGATGCGCGAATACGGAGTCAAACCGGAGCTGGAGGTGTTCGACCTTGGCATGATTCACTATGCCAAGGTGCTCATCCACAAGCGATTGATTGAGCCGCCCTATTACTTCAACCTGATTCTTGGAAACATCGCGACCGCCCAGACCGATCTTCTGCATCTCGCGGTGATGCTCCGGGAGCTTCCGTCGGACAGCGTGTGGGCACTCGGTGGAATCGGGCGGTATCAGCATCCGGCCAACAACCTGGCAGCAGTGCTGGCCGACGGAGCACGCACCGGGCTCGAAGACAATCTATGGTTGGATGCGTCGCGTACCCAGTTGGCAAGCAACGCCCAGCTTGTAGAGCGCGTGACGGGCCTGACCCGGGCTGCGGGCCGGGACGTGGCAACGATGACGGAAACGCGGCAACGACTCGGATTGGGTGAATTCAATGAATAAACCGGCTGGCGACCGTCTGGTGATTTTTGGATTGAGCAACATCCTCTCGGATCTGCTTGATTGTGCACTTGCGCTCCGGCTCCCGGTAAGCAAGGTGGTCATCCATCATCCGGAAAATCCGGGGGAACGGGACTTGTCGGCGACCCAGCGGATGGACGCCTATTCTCGCTTCGCCAAGCCCCCCGTCCTGCAGGCGTTCGAAGCGTTCGCGCCGGAAAAAGGCGAGCTGTACCTGCTTGGGCCGACATCACCGGAGCGGCGTGGGCTCGCGGATGAGCTGGTCGATCGCTTTGGCTTGGGCTTCACGTCGTTGGTGCATCCCAGCGCCTATGTTTCGCCACTGGCCAGCTTGTCAGGAGGCGTATTCGTCGGCGCCAACAGCGTGATCGCGCCAGGTGCCGAACTGGCCGAGCACGTCTTCATCAATCGTGGGGTGACTGTTGGCCACGATACGCGTATCGGCGCGTATTCTCGGGTTCAGCCCGGCAGCAATCTCGGCGGCTTGTCTCACATCGGTGCGGGTGTGACTATCGGCATCGGCGCCACATTGCTCGAGCGGCTGATTATTGGCGATCGATCCGTGGTCGGCGCCGGTGCGGTCGTCTTGCGGGACGTGCCGGAAGATGTGTTGGTGGTGGGGACACCCGCTGTCGTCAAGAAGTCCCTGACGGTTTCCTGAGAACGCGAACAGACGGGTGTCCCGTTGGCTGCGCCAGCCGATGGCTGCGAACAATTACGCAAACAAGCGCACATGGAATGATGCCGCTCGCCCCCGCGGAGGCGAGCACGAATCAGGAGCTCCTGTTCTCGTGCGGCATGGCGATCGTCATGCGGCGATGCCCGAGAAAATCGCACAACTGCTGAATGGCGTCTGGATTTGAGACATTCAACACCAGCAAGTCGGCAGGGCGATACTTGAAATAGTCCAGAACTCCCTGGTTGTGGTTCTGGTAATGGTGTTTGTAGATCTCCGGGTCATACAGCGTGGACTCATCCACGCCATACACGAACTGATGCTGCTTCCATAACCACCCGGGTTCGCAATAAGCAAGTTGCCGCAAATCCTCTGCAGTGGGGAGCCGTCCCTTGCCGACGATCTTCGTCTGGGATCGTGCCAGTGACGCGAACCACTGATCGGGACTGTCACGGACGGAGAGAATGAATTTTGATCCAGGAAATGCGTAATCGAGCACCTGGTAGGTGTAGTCCAGGCTGAACGGCACGTCCTGAAAAGCATCTGCCCAGCGGCAATATTGGACGATGCGCCGAAAGTCACGCCTGGCCCAGTCATCCATCAAGGGTTCGGCCTTGTCCTGCCGGCCCACCCGATAGCCCAGCATCTTCAATGCCTTGGCCAAAGAGGTCGTGCCCGTCTTGTTTCTGCCGATGCAGAACACCTTTTCACGTTTCCAGAACATTTCTTGCCTTCTATATTGAGCTTCCGATCGAGTCGGCGTCGATTTCCAGTGCCGTGACGAGCCGCTTTGCTAGCGTGTGTTCCCGCGTTACGAATTGATGCGCCCGATCGGCAATGCTCGATCGCATTGCCTCGTCACGCAGGCAGGAAACGATCAGCCCGGCGAGATCCTTTCTTGCGGCCATCAACAGATGTTTCCCGTTTTCGTAGGGCGCTATGTCTGCGGCGTATTCGGATACCACCATGGCCTTGCAACTCATGGCCATCAACAAGCGCATGCCGGGCGACTCCCAGGGCATCGAGTTGAGATTGATCAGAACTTTGCTGCGATTGAGAAGACGGGTCCGCTCATCGCCATAGCAATCCCCGTCTATGACTTTCAGCTCGAATCCGGCCTTCGCTAGCGTATTACCCAGTTCTCGCAGCAAGGGTCGGCGACGGCGGCTTAGATGCCCCAGGAAAACGACATCGATGTCTCGTTCCTCACCCGCCAGCAAGCTTCCCCAAAAGGGGTGATAGCCGACGGGGACAAACTGGCTGGGTATGCCATGGTTCGAAAGAAATTGTTGGCGGGGCTGCAGGCTGACGAATATCGCATCGATCAAGCCGTCACGCCAGAAACCCAACACTTTCCGCGACTCCTTGGCCGGATAGGAAAACTGCCGACCCGAGAATCCCCAATCCCTGTTCCACGGCAAGCCCCAGCTTTGGACCGTGAAGCCGTAGTAGGCAACGCGGTCGAGCAGTCTCTGTCTTCTCGGGGGGCGGCGAGCGAAGCCCGCAGCGCTTGCATGTAAATACCAGTCCTGCAACCGGGAGCGAGGAAGGTCCGGTGGGAGCAAAGGCTCGCAATTCCAGAGTATCCGCCTGACCCCCAATTCCCTCGCCTGGACGAGGAACGGCACACTGAGCTCGGCCCAGTTTGCCAGACCCAGTATCAGCAGCGTGTCGCCAGCGGCCAGATCTGTTGGGTGTCGGGCGAGGCAGACTTCCCGGCCCGTGCTTTCGAGGACCTCCGCCAATGGCAAGGTAAACCCGACCGACAGGTTTTTCTGGGCATCAAGCAGGACAATTCGACTCATGCCAGGACGCAAGCAGAAGCGAGTGGACCAAGTCCGGGCCACGGCCTCGATACCTGCACGGGCCAACGAGGCGTTGAAACTGTGATGTTTTCCATTCCCACTTGTCCCGACAGCAATCAGTGAGCAGTCCGCGATGGCGCGCTGAACTTGGCGTAGTAGATCGCGGCGAAGAAGAACACCACCGACAGCAAGACTTCGGTGCCGGCCAGCCAGGCCGACAGGCCTGTCTCCGACCAGGCGCGCA
>JAZBOA010000385.1:0-3233 GCA_036350935.1 Anderseniella sp.
AGAAGAGACTTCCTGCAATACACGGTCAACGCCTCCATTGCGCTGGGCGCAGCGGCTGGCTTCAGCGGCAACTTCAACCGCGCTCTGGCGCAGCAGAAGCTCACCCAGGATGACCTGCTGAAGTTCGATTCAAAGGGCCAGGTCACGTTGCTGCACTTCACCGACGTGCACGCCCAGCTGAAGCCCGTCTATTTCCGCCCGCCGGACACCAATATCGGCGTGGGCGATTATGCCGGCATTCCGCCGCACCTGGTTGGCGAGGAGTTCCTCAAGCACTTCGGCATCGAGGCCGGCACGCCGCTGGCCTATGCCCACACGTTCCTTGACTACGTGAACCTGGCGACCGCCTACGGCAAGCTGGGCGGGCTCGACCGCACCGCCACGCTGGTCAAGGCCATCCGGGCCGAGCGCGGCGACGACAAGGTGCTGTTCCTCGATGGCGGCGACACCTGGCAAGGCTCCTATACCTCGCTCAAGACCAACGGCCAGGACATGGTCGACTGCATGAAGCTGCTGAAGCCCGACGCGATGGTCGGCCACTGGGAGTTCACCTTTGGCGCTGATCGGGTCAACGAGATCGTTGAGGACCTCGGGTACGCGTTCCTCGCCTCCAACGTGTTCGACAACGAGTGGGACGAGCCGGTGTTCGAGAGTACCGCGATGTTCGAGAAGGGTGGCGTCAAGGTTGCCGTGATCGGCCAGGCCATGCCCTATACCCCGATCGCCAATCCGCGCTGGATGTTCCCCAAGTGGTCATTCGGCATCCGCCCGGAAGCATTGCAGGCCAATGTGGACAAGGCGCGCGAGGACGGCGCTGAAGTAGTGGTGCTGCTGTCGCACGACGGGTTCGACGTGGACCGCAAGCTGGCCACGGTGGTCTCCGGCATCGACGTGATCGTCACCGGCCACACCCACGACGCCATTCCCCACGCCATCGAGATCGGCAACACCTTGCTGCTGTCGTCGGGCTCGCACGGCAAGTATCTCGGCCGTATCGACCTGGAAGTGAAGGACGGCAAGGTGGTCGGCCACTCGTCCAACCTGATCCCGGTGTTCTCCGACGTCATTACCCCGGACCCGGAAATGGCCGCCAAGATCGACGAAGTGCGCGCACCTTACGAAGCCGAGTGCCAGCGCGTCATCGGCCGCACCGAGGACCTGCTGTACCGGCGCGGCAATTTCAACGGCACGTGGGACGACCTGATCTGTGAAGGCATCATCGAGCAGCGCGACACCCAGATTGCCCTGTCGCCCGGTTTCCGCTGGGGCACCACGCTGTTGCCGGGCTCGGACATCACCATCGACGACCTCTATGCCGAGACATCGATGAGCTATCCGAGCGTGTACCGGCTGGAGTTCACCGGCGCCCAGATGAAGGAAATCATGGAAGATGTCTGTGACAACCTGTTCCACAAGGACCCGTTCTTCCAGCAGGGCGGCGACATGGTCCGCGTCGGCGGCATGAGCTACACCTGCGAGCCGAATGCCGAAATGGGCAGCCGCATCACCGAGATGCGCCTGACTTCCACCGGCGAACTGCTCGAAGCCGACAAGAAGTACGTCGTCGGCGGCTGGGCATCGGTCAACGAGAACGTCGAGGGCCCGGCCATCTATGACCTGATGGAAAAGCACATCACCGGGAAAAAAGTGGTGAAAGTGCCGGAAGGTTCGACCGTCACGGTCAAAATGTGAGCCTTAAGGGGTTTCACATTCACATAAAAGAATGTATTGTTCTATGCATCTGGTGAGGAGATAGCCTGATGACAGAAAAACCAGCAAACAACCCGATTGCATCTACAAGCCGTCGCACGTTCCTGGGTGCAGGACTGGCGCTCGGCGGTGCGGCAATTGCCGGCAAGGCAGCCAGCGCTGCGCAAGGCGAAGACGTCATTCTCGAGAAGCAGCACTGGAACCAGTTTCTCGGCGAAGGCGTGGATGCGCGCGCCTACGGCACCCCGTCGGAATTCGAAAAGCATGTGGTGCGCCGCGATGTGGCGTGGCTGACGGCAGACCCGATCTCGTCGGTGAACTTCACGCCACTGCATGAGCTGGACGGCATCATCACCCCCAACGGGCTGTGCTTCGAACGCCATCATGCCGGCATTGCCGAAGTGGACCCGGCCAAGCACCGGTTGATGATCAACGGCCTGGTGGACAAGCCGCTGGTGTTCACCATGCAGGACCTGATGCGCTTTCCGCGGCGCAACCATGTCTACTTCCTCGAGTGCGCCGCCAACTCCGGCATGGAGTGGCGCGGGGCGCAGCTCAATGGCTGCCAGTTCACCCATGGCATGGTGCACAACGTGATGTACACCGGCGTGCCGCTGAAATACCTGCTCGAAGAAGCCGGCGTGAAGACCAACGGCAAGTGGGTTATGCCGGAAGGCGCTGACGCCTCGGCGATGACCCGCTCGATCCCGATCTTCAAGGCGCTGGAAGACTGCCTTGTCGCCTTCAAGATGAACGGCGAGGCGCTGCGGCCCGAACAGGGCTACCCGCTTCGGCTGGTGGTGCCGGGCTGGGAAGGCAACATGTGGGTCAAGTGGCTGCGCCGCATCGAGGTGGGCGACGAGCCGTGGCACCACCGCGAGGAAACATCGAAGTACACCGACCTGCTGGAAAACGGCAAGGCGCGCCGCTTCACCTGGGAGATGGACGCCAAGTCGGTCATTACCAACCCGAGCCCGCAGGCGCCGCTGCTGCATTCCAGGGGCCAGACCGTTGTTACCGGCGTGGCATGGTCGGGGCGCGGCACCATCGAGCGCGTCGACGTGTCGATCGACGGCGGCAAGAACTGGCGGGCCGCCCGCATCGACGGGCCCAGCCTCGACAAGTCGATCCACCGTTTCTACTACGACTTCGAGTGGGATGGCTCGCCGCTGCTGCTGCAGTCGCGCGCCATGGACTCCACCGGCTACGTGCAGCCGACCAAGAGCGCGCTGCGCGCCGAGCGTGGCACCAACTCGATCTATCACAACAACGGTATCCAGACCTGGCACGTGAAGGCCAATGGCGAGGTGGAAAATGTCGAAGTCTCTTAAACTCCTCATCGCATCGGCCGCAGTGGCTGCGCTGGTCACCCCTGCCCTTGCCGGCTCGTTCAACCTTGGCCGCGAGGCAACGCCGGAAGAAGTGGCCGCGTGGGACATCGACGTGCGTCCTGACGGCGCTGGCCTGCCGGAAGGCAAGGGCACGGTAGCTGAAGGCGAGGAAGTCTTTGCCGAGCAGTGCGC
>JAZBOA010000386.1:0-5896 GCA_036350935.1 Anderseniella sp.
GATGCGGGTCTCCATCGTCTCCGGCCCGGCGAAGCGAAGGTTCGCCTCCATGGCCGTCAGCGCATCAGGCGAGAAGCTGGCGCGCTCTTCGAGGAAGATGCGCACTTCGTCTTCCCAGTCGATGTCGTCGAAGGCGAAGGTCACCAGCCCGAGTTCATCAGCCGCCGATGCATCAAGCATCTCGCCCGCCTTCGCCTTCGCAGCGTCAACGGCTTCCGGCTCACCGAGGAAGCGGGTCTGCAGCCGGGTGAGGCCATTGCTCATCGGGTAGGCGCCAAAGTTCAGGCCCGACAGGGCAATGCGCGCCTCGGGCCGGTTGTCGCCCTCGAACTGGCCGTCGGCCATGTAGGACCGGTCGGCGGCGAACAGCAATTCCGCCAGCGTGCCGGCAAAGCATGAGCCCGGCTCGGCCATGGTGGCGATGGTGCGCGAGGTCAGGTCCACCCGCTTCAGCACACGCCGCCAGTACAGCAGGATCTCGCGCATCAGCCAATGGCCAGCGTTGGCCTGCATGAAGTCGTCGTAGGCCAGCACCGCCGCCGGATCGCCGGCGGATTTGAACTGGATCACCGCCATGTTCATCTCGTTGAACCGGATCTCCAGCAGCGCATCGTCAAGCTCGCGCGCCAGCTTCAGCGGCCAGAAATTGTCGCCCTCAGCCTGCGCTGCCGCAATGTCTGCCGGCGGCACGGCATCTGGGCCCCTGATGGTGACAGTGGCGATGCGCGCCTCCCGGTCGATCTCGACCGACACGCCGGAGTAGCTGATGGCGTTGTCAGTGATGGTCTTGTCGAGCGGGTTCAGCTTGATGCCAGCCGCATCGGACGGCCGGTCCGACCTGGCCGCCAGTTCCTTCGCCCGTTGCTCTACCGCATCGGCAAACTTCGACGCCGGGGCCACCTGGTCCACCAGCCGCCAGTCCACCGCCTTCTTGCCGCGGATGCCTTCTTCCAGCGAGCAGAAGATGTCGGCCCGGTCACGCCGCACCTTGCGCTTGTCGGTGACGCGCGTCAGTCCACCAGTGCCCGGCAGCACCGCCAGCAGCGGCACTTCCGGCAGCGCCACCGTGGACGTGCCATCGTCGGTCAGGATGATCTCGTCGCACGCCAGCGCCAGTTCATAGCCGCCGCCCGCACAGGCGCCCGACACGGCGCAGATCCAGGTCTGGTGCGAATTGTCGGTGGCGTCCTCGATCGAGTTGCGGGTCTCGTTGGTGAACTTGCAGAAGTTTACCTTGTGGGCGTGGCTTGCGCCGCCCAGCATGCGGATGTTGGCGCCGGCGCAAAACACCCGGTCCTTGCCCGACGCCATCACCACGGTCTTCACTTGCGGATGCTCGAAGCGCAGCCGCTGGATCACGTCGGCCAGTTCGATGTCCACGCCGAGGTCGTAGGAGTTGAGCTTGAGCTCGTATCCCTCGAACAGGCCGGCCGCCTCGTCCACGTCCATGATCACCCGCGCCACCTCGCCCTGCGGCTCGATGCGCCAGTGCCGGTACCGGTCAGGCGACGTCTGGAAATCAATGCGTTTCATGAAAGGCGCTTCCCGTACTCAGTGTTCTTATGAACGCACTATTGTGCCGGGATCGAGAGAGCTTCAAGCAGTTTCATGCACAATCTCACAAAATCCAGAAATAAAGTGAATTATAATGCAAATTTCACGGAGACATCCACGCCCATCAATGGCCCGGCCTTACCAAGCCGTCCGCCCAGTTCGGCGCGAAGCGTCTCAGCCTCGTCCGCAAGGCGTTCCGCCGCCTGTTGTCTGCCCATGACCAGTTTCAACCGGGCGTTCGCCTGCTGGATGAGCATGCGCAGCAACAGTTTCTCCAGGCTGTTGGGCGGGCAGTTGAGCCACACCGCCTCCCAGACCTCGTGCGCTTCCCAGAAGAACCCCGCCTCCAGCAGGTCATGTCCGTAGAGATAGGCCGGATTCTCCTGCCAGCCCTCGCGCCGGGTGACCGGTGGCGCCTGTGCCTTCGCCGCCTCAAGCGGCGCCATGCCGGGCGTGCTGCCGGAGCCGGGCACATGGCCGTGCGCCGGCAATGGCATGGCCGCCACACGCCGCATCACGATTCCGGCAGCGCGCCGCCTTCGGCAATGCGGCGCTCGACATAGGCCTTCAGTTCTTCGCGGATCGCCGGGTCCTGCGCCGGCGGTTCGAACTCCGCCACGATCTGCTTCCACAGCCGGTTGGCACGCTGGGTCGCCGTCAGCGCACCGTGCTCGGTCCACTGGCCGAAATTGCTCCAGTCCGACACCAGTGGCTTGTAGAAGGCTGTCGCAAAGCGCTCCATGGTGTGCTGGCAGCCGAAGAAATGCCCGCCCGGCCCGACTTCGCGGATGGCGTCAATGGCCAGTTCAGCCTCGTCGAATGGCGTCGGCTGGCACAGCTCGGCAATCATCTGCGCCACTTCGACGTCGAGGATGAACTTCTCGTAGGATGCCGTCAGCCCGCCTTCCAGCCAGCCCGCGGTGTGAACCACCAAGTTGGCCCCGCCCTGAATCGCGCCCCACAGCGAAAGCTGGGTCTCGTACGCCCCTTGCGCATCGGGCGCATTGGAGGCCGTTGGCGCCGAAGAACGCCATGGAAAGCCGAGCTTGCGGGCAAGCTGGCCCGCACCCCACGACGCCTTGACATATTCAGGCGTGCCAAAGGCGGGCGAGCCGGATTTCATGTCCACGTTGGACGTGAACGCGCCATAGACCACCGGCGCACCCGGCCGCACGAGCTGGTTGATGGTAAGTGCCGCCAGGAACTCCGCGTGCTGCAACACCAGCGCGCCCGCTATGGTCACCGGCGCCATGGCGCCCGCCAGCGTGAACGGGGTGATGATGACAACCTGGTTGTACTCGGCAAAGTCCATCAGCCCGTTCAGCATCGGAATGTCTAGCTGCAGCGGCGAGTTGGTGTTGATCACCGTGTAGGTATGGTGCTTCTGCCGGAACTCGTCATGGCTCACTCCGCGCGCAATGCGGATCATCTCGAAGCCGTCCATCGACTGCGGAGTGCCGCGCGCCCAGGTGAACACCGGCTTGTTGGTGAGCGTCAGGTGATCGAACTTGCCCCACAGGTGACGCTGGTTGAGGGCGACATCCTGCAACTCGACGCAGGGGCCAGCCGCATGCATCACATCGAAGTGCTGGCACAGCTTGAGGAAGGCCTGCGCCGCGGCGCGGGTGCCGGTCTGCTTGCCACGATCCAGGTCCGAAAACCCGGGCGGGCCGCCCACCGGCAGGAAGTTCAGCGACTTTCCACCCAGATGCATGATTTTTTCAGGTGAACTTGCCTGCAATTCAAATGAACGCGGCGCTGATTCAATGGCTGCCTCGATGACGTCGGCGCCAATGCGCACCATCATGCTGTCATCGTCGACAATGCAGCCGGCCTTGCGGTAGGCCTCGCGCGCCCGCGGCAGCAGCACCCTGATGCCGGGGTCGGCCAGCACCTCGAGCGAAGCCTGATGCAGGCGCTCGATCTGGTCGCCGGAGTAAAGCGGCTGCGGCTGGTAAGGGTTGGTGAGCCTGTTGTAACTGACGTTGCGCGACGGCGCATCGGCCCCGTGCCCGCGCCGCCCTGCCCGTCTGGTCCGCTGGATGTTCATGCCCGTTCACCTCTGTGCACGGGCTGAACGCTATCCGTTTTCCGGCTGCAGCGATACCAGCAAATCGCCGTCCTTCACCTGGTCGCCGTCACCCACATTGACCGCCGCCACCACGCCATCGCGCGGGGCGGTGAGCGTATGCTCCATCTTCATGGCTTCCAGCACCGCCACCGCATCGCCCTTGCTGACCATGGCGCCTGCGGTAACCCGAACCTGCGTGACCAGCCCCGGCATGGGTGCGCGTACGTCGTCACCTGAAGCCCCGTCGGTCAGTTCGCCTGCACTGTCCGGCACGCTGAACTCAAACGTTTCGCCGCCCAGGAAAACAGTGACGCCAGACACCCGCCCGCCGGCGCGCGACACGGCGTACCGCATCGGCTGGGCATGGCCGTCGACGATCATCCGCTCCGGCGCGCCCGGCACCAGTTGCAGGTTCACCACGCCATCGCCCAGCGACACCTTGAAGTCGCCCGGCTTGCGCATGGTCACGCGCACGTCAACAGCCTCTCCACCCCGCACCAGCGTCAGGAAGTTCTGCGCCGCCCCCCACAGCCGGAAGCCGCTGAGCGAGGCCCATGGGTCCGTGCCATGACGTTCACCGGCAACTCCAAGCACGGCAAGCGCGGCAACCGCCATGGCCAGCGGTGGCGGTGGAACTTGCGCCGTCAGCGCGGCCAGATCGCGTTCGATCAGGCCGGTATCCACCTGGCCCGACGCAAAGCCCTCATGTGCACACAGCGCCGACAGGAAAGCCTTGTTGGTGACCGTGCCGGCAATGAGCGTGTCGGCCAGCGCCGCTCGCATCCGCGCCAGCGCCTGGTCCCGATCCGCGCCGTGCACGATCACCTTGGCAATCATCGGGTCGTAGAACGGCGTAATCTCGTCGCCCTCCCGCACGCCGGTATCGTTGCGTGCCGTTTCGCTGAACCGCAGGTACTCCAGCGTGCCGGTTGCCGGCAGGAAGCCCTTCGGCACGTCCTCGGCATAAAGCCGCGCCTCGAAGGCATGACCGTTGATGGCAAGCTGGCCTTGCGTGAACGGTAACGGCTCTCCAGCCGCCATCCGCAACTGCAGCTCGACGAGGTCGAGGCCGGTAATCGCTTCGGTCACCGGGTGCTCCACCTGCAGCCGCGTGTTCATTTCCATGAACCAGAACCGGTCTGCCTTGAGGCCCTCCGAGCCATCGACAATGAACTCCACGGTGCCCGCGCCGGAATAGCCGATGGCCTTTGCAGCCTTCACGGCCGCCTCACCCATGGCCGCGCGCACCTCGTCCGGCATGCCGGGCGCGGGAGCTTCCTCGATCACCTTCTGATGACGGCGCTGCAGCGAACAATCGCGCTCGAACAGGTGAACGGCTTGGCCGTGATTGTCGCCGAACACCTGGATCTCGATGTGGCGCGGCGCGGTAACGTATTTCTCGATCAGCACATGGATATCGCCGAAACTGGCCTTTGCTTCACGCTGGGCGCCAGCCAGTGCGTCGGTAAAATCGGCCGCACGCTCCACCTTGCGCATGCCCTTGCCGCCACCGCCGGCGCGCGCCTTGATCAGCACCGGATAGCCGATGTCGCCTGCCACGCTGGCGAGGAAGTCTGCCCCCTGCTCTTCGCCGTGATATCCCGGCACCACCGGCACGCCCGCCTTCTCCATCAGCGCCTTGGCGGCATCCTTCAGGCCCATTGCCAGGATGGCGGACGCTGGCGGGCCAACGAACGTCAGCCCTGCCGCCTCCACCGCTTCAACGAAGGCAGGATTCTCAGACAGGAAACCGTAGCCCGGGTGGATGGCCTGCGCGCCGGTTTGTTTCGCAGCGGCTATGATCGCGTCCACGTTGAGATAACTCTCCGCCGCTGCCGCCGGGCCAACGCGAACCGCCTCGTCCGCTTCCGCCACGTGCATCGCGCCCGCATCGGCATCGGAGTAGACAGCCACCGTGGCAATCCCCATGCGGCTCGCCGTGCGCATCACCCGCACCGCGATCTCGCCCCGGTTGGCTATGAGCAGTTTATTGAACATCAATCGGTCTCCGCCATTGGGATACGTACCCCCTCATCCGCCCTGCCGGGCACCTTCTCTCCCCAAGCGGGGAGAAGGAACACCTCGAAATCCCTTCTCCCCTTGCGAAGGGGAGAAGGTGATTGAAGGCCGGATGAGAGGTTAAGCCGTGCATGCCCTCACATCCTGAACACGCCGAAGCGGGTGTCTTCTATCGGCGCGTTCAGCGCCGCCGACAGCGACAGGCCCAGCACGTCGCGGGTCTTGCGCGGGTCGATGATGCCGTCGTCCCAC
>JAZBOA010000387.1:0-5176 GCA_036350935.1 Anderseniella sp.
AGCGACTCGATACTTACCGTGCTCAACGCACTGAATCCGTTGCAGAAAGACCGCAGGACTGATGGACCGAAACCGGGATTTGCCACTGCCGCGCGGCGCCACCATCGGCATCATGGGCGGCGGCCAGCTAGGCCGCATGCTGGCCATGGCGGCGGCCCGCCTCGGCTTCCGCACGCACATCTACGCACCCCCGGGCGACAACCCGGCCTTCGCGGTGGCCCACGCCCACACCGAAGCGGGCTTTGACGACGAGGCCGCGCTGAAGGCCTTCGCCGAAGCTTGCGACGTCGTCACCTACGAATGGGAAAACGTGCCGGTCAAGGCCTGCGACCTGATCGGCGGCCTTTGTCCGGTCCGCCCGAAGCCGGACGTGCTGCGCGTCAGCCAGGACCGCGTCGCCGAGAAAACCTATATTTCCGGCCTGCGCATCCCCGTGCCGGACTTCCACCCTGCCGCCTCGGTGGAAGAACTTGAGCAGGCCGTTTCCCACATCGGCCGGCCCGCCGTGCTCAAGACCCGCCGCTTCGGCTATGACGGCAAGGGCCAGGCCCGCATCAAGGATGCTACGGACCTGGCTGCCGCCTTTGCCGACATCGGCGGGCAACCAGCCATTCTGGAAGCCTTCGTGCCGTTCGAGCGCGAGGTATCGGTCATCGCCGCCCGCGACGTGCACGGCACCATCGCCTGTTTCGATGTAGCTGAAAACATTCATGAAAACGGCATCCTGCGCTCCTCCACCGTGCCTGCAAGGCTGAAACCGCGCACCGCCACTCAAGCCCGCCACATCGCCGCCACCCTGCTCGACGCGCTCGACTATGTCGGCGTCATCGGGGTCGAGATGTTCCTGTCGGTGAAGGGCGGCGAGGAAAGCCTGATGGTCAACGAGATCGCGCCACGCGTGCACAATTCCGGCCACTGGACCGAGGCCGCCTGCCACGTGTCGCAGTTCGAGCAGCACATCCGTGCCATCACCGGCTGGCCGCTGGGCGACACCAGGCGCCACAGCGATTGCGTCATGGAAAACCTGCTCGGCGAGGAGATCGAGGTCACCCGCAATCTTACCGCCATCCCCGGTACCGTGGTGCATGATTACGGCAAGGCGGAAGTTCGACCGGGCCGCAAGATGGGCCACGTAACCCGGCTCAAACTGCGCAAATAGCTTGGGTTTCGCCATGTTGAAACCGTGTTTGCCTCTCGACAAGCCGGTCTTCATCTGGTAGTCACGGAGCCAATCAGGACGGGTTCTGCCGGTCCTGCTGGTGGTGTTTGTCCCTCACGGGCTGATTTTCCGAATGTCCGCCCGGGCACCGCTTCCAGCTGCTGATACATCGATCCAACGCCAACACGGGGATATTTGCCTGTGCATGTAATTGTACGTGATAACAATGTCGACCAGGCGCTGAAGGCGCTGAAGAAGAAGATGCAGCGCGAAGGCATCTTCCGTGAAATGAAGCTGCGCGGCCATTTCGAAAAGCCGTCCGAGAAGAAGGCGCGCGAAAAGGCTGAAGCCATCCGCCGCGCCCGCAAGCTGGCCCGCAAGCGCATGCAGCGCGAAGGCCTGGTTGTCGCCGGCCGCCGCGGCAAGTAAGTTTCAAATCCGTTTCAGGATTGCCTTGAGCCCGCCGGCCTCGCGCCGCGCGGGCTCTAAGCGTCATGCCGCTCTATTCAGCCGCAGCCCCGATCTTCTGTGACGGGTTGAACGGCGCGATCACCGGCGAGCATCCGGTCTCGGCCGAGAACGACAGCACGCTGCCTTCCGGCACCGGCGTCCACGCGCCCGGCTCGTCCCGGTCCAGCGGCTCCGACACCACCACCAGCCCGCCCGGCCCGCAGCGGTAATACAGCGACGGCGACTGCCCGTCCGACGAATAGCGGAACGCATGCAGCGTATGCCCGTCGCCGATCGCGGCGGCGAACTTGAGTGGCTCCGAGATCCCGTTCGACTGCATCAGGCTTTCCGCATGCGCCAGCGCAAACTGCAACGCAACGACAGGGTCGCGTTCGCCGCCGTGTGACATCGCCATAAGGAACAACAACTCCGAATCCGTCGTGCCCTTGCGGTGCACGTACACCTTCTCGGAAATCTCGAACTCCAGCGCCCGGCGCAGCCGGTCATATCCGCCGATCTGGCCGTTATGCATGAACATCCACTTGCCCATCACGAACGGATGGCAATTGGCCCGCGACACCGGCGTGCCGGTGGACGAGCGCACGTGGGCGAAGAAGAAGCGTGAGCGGATCTGCTGGCAAAGGCCGCGCAGGTTGTCGTCGTTCCACGCAGGAAACGGCTCCCGGAACAGGCCGGGTACATCGCGCTCGCCGTACCAGCCGACGCCAAAGCCATCGCCGTTTGTCTCGATCTTGGCCTCGTGCGCCTTCAGGCTCTGCGCCATCAACGAGTGCTTGGGCTCGGTAACGAGCGTATCCAGGTAAACGGGCTCACCCCGGTAGACCAGCCAGCGGCACATCGGATGTGTCTTGCCTCGATCAAGCTGACGCGCGAATCATCGCTGGCAGTTTTACCACGGAAGCCGGCGCTGTCCCGTGCCCAAATCGCTAGGACATTGCAGGGCCGGACATCGCGACAGCCTTACTCAGTGGCTGGCGCGCTCGACGCCGTGTTCGGCAAGGAACGCCTTGATGGCACCCCAGCTCTCGGGCGTCAGGTCCGCCACGTGCGGCGCGCCGTCCATCGGGTAGAACTTGACCGGCCCGGCAAACTTCTTCGACAGCGCCTCGCCGAACCGGAATGGCGTCACCCGGTCCGCTGTGCCATGCAGCACCATGACGGGCGCGGTCACCTTCGGCGCGAACAGGTCGGACCGGTACTGGTCCTTCATCAGGATGCTCACCGGCAGGAACCAGTAGGTGAGCCGCGCCACGTCGGCGGTCGAGGTGAACGGCGCATCCAGCACCAACGCCGCAGGCCGCGTTGCCGGGTCTGCCGCCAGTTGCACCGCCACGCCCGAGCCCAGCGATTCGCCGAACAGCACCACCCGGCTCATCGGAATGCCTTCCGCTTCCACCAGCTTCAGCGCCGCGCGCGCATCTTCCAGCAGGCCTGCCTCGGTCGGCGAGCCGGTCGACCCGCCATAGCCACGCCAGCTGACCGCCAGTACGCCATAGCCCTCGTCGCGGAACAGCTTGAACCGGTCCGCCCGCCCGGCCAGCGTGCCGGCGTTGCCATGCAGGTAGACGATGATGCCAGCCGGGTTGTGCGCCGGCGGGGTGAACCACGCCTTCAGCGTCTCGCCATCCGCCGTGGCAATGTCACGCGCCTCGTAACCCTCAAGCCCCGCCGCTTGCGGCGCCTCGAATGCAAGACTGCCGGGCACATACAAAAAGCTGCGTTGCGCGGCAAACATGAACCCGGCAATGGCCATGTAGGCCACGGCCAGCACGGCGACAGAGGAATAGACCATCTTACTTGCCAATGTTCGAGCCCAACCCGCTGCCACCCATCATCGCAAGCCCTGCCCCCGCCACACCGGCAACAAGTCCTGCCCCGACAAACGCAACATTGCCGAGCATCAAGCCGATTGCCGCAACGGCTAGGCCCGCTGCCGCAAGCGTCATCGGCAGCACTGGCTCAAGCCCGGCATCATCGGCCGGCAGCACTTGCAGGACCGCAACAGCCGCGCCGGCAAGCGCGCACAGCACCAGCAACGCCACCGGCTGATCGAACGCCAGCAGCATCATGGCCAGCAAGGCGATCAGCACGGCTGCCGCCCCGAGGATCGTGTTGCTCACCTGCAGCTGCCTGATGCGGGGACTGAACCCGTCATCGCGCGCCAGCAGCAACGCCCCGGCCTTGCCCGCGTAGGCTCCGCACAAGGCAGCGATGGCCATGCCCGCCAGTTTCACCTTTGACGACATCCATGAGTCGGCCATGCCCGCCGCCGATGGCCAGAACAGCCCGGCCGCCGCCACGAGCAGACAGGCAACACCGGCGCCGGCCAGCATCAGCGGCGCCACCTGCCGGGCGCCACGATGGCTCGCCACCACGGCGCCGACACCTGCTGCCAGCAAGGCAACCAGGGCAAACGCCAGGACCTGCAGAAAAACCGCGTCGAGCCCCGACCCGCCATCACCGGCCATCAGCCGGGCATGATCGGCAAGCGCCTGCGCCTTTTCAGCGGCGATCTGTGCTGCCTGCGCGGCTTCAGCCGCAGCCTCCGCAGCTTCCTGGGGTGTCATGCCGGTCATGTGCAACAGGTTCCTTGCGGCGCACGAAGTTGCGCCGGTCGAGGTACGCTAGCGTTGCAGGGTTGTGCGATCAAGCCCGCGCGGGCGGCAGGTGCGGCAGGTTCAGACCACCGCCATTGCGGCCAGCAGCGCGAACACTGCAGCCACGCCGCCGGACAGCAGCCACTTGCCAGTGCCCAGGCGGATGTCGATGATCACTGTCAGCAAGCCAATGATCAGGCCGCCAAAGCCCAGCGTCAGCGACAGCGCGCCGCTCGGGGCGAAGGCGAACACGCAAAGCGAAGTGAGAACCACAAAGCAGGCGATGCCAAGTGCGACGGAGTACTTGATGAAACCGGCATATGTCGCGGCGTGGTCGGTCGAGCCCGACGGGTCGAGTACATCAGCGGTAAAACGGTTATCGCCAGCCATGTGAACGTGCCCTCAAGAGTGCTTGTTGTTGTCTTGGCCACGCATCAGGCGCCCTCCGCACCTTTCGCGCTTCCTGTGACTGCAATACCTAGCAAGCAGGCGCCCGTCAACGCCACTTGCACTATCGCCGCACCTCGCCCGTTCCGGCTTGCCTGAACGGCGCCGCATTTGATCTCGATTAAGGCGTATACTGATTGATTGCGATTGACTGCCCGCCACCGCAACGTTCCGGGAGCAACACCACAGCCATGAGCGACACCTCATCCGCCCGCAAGGCCATGGTTCGCGAGCAGATCCACGCCCGCGGCGTGCGCGACCCGCTGGTGCTGAAGGCCATGGAAACAGTGAGACGCGAAGCCTTCGTGCCCGGCGAGCACCGCCACCTCGCCTATGCCGACCGGCCCTTGCCCATCGCCGCCGGCCAGACCATCTCGCAGCCCTACATTGTCGCCTACATGGTCGAGGCGCTGGCGCTGAAGGGCGGCGAGAAGGTGCTCGAGATCGGCGCGGGCTCGGGCTATGCCGCCGCCGTGCTGGCGCAGATCGCCGGCGAGGTCTA
>JAZBOA010000388.1:0-2540 GCA_036350935.1 Anderseniella sp.
CTCGGTATAGCGCCGGAAACCGTCGCCATGAACAATCGCGGGCTGGATGTTCAGGCGCTGGAAAATGAACTTGAACGCGTGGCGTATCGTGGACAGGCCGGCACCGGACGAGCCGGTAACAGCAATGATGGGATGCTTGCGGGACATGCTTGCTTATTCCCCCAGACTGGCCAGAAGGCCGCAGGGGAGAAAGTGTAACCCGGCGCCTGTCACGAAGAACAAATTCCGACCATCGTGACCGAGACCAGGGCCCGTCAAGCGCGTGGAACCCATTCGAGCTTGGACCCTTGATTCACTGCACGATTGTTGCCCGATATAGCTGATGCCCTCGGGAAACCGTGGTCTGAGTCCATTAGTTGCTACAAGCCCTGACCCCGAAGCCTGGGAAGCGATTGAGCGCGCGGCCAGTGGTAAGGTGAGCAGGCCCGCCTATCCCGAAATCAAAGCGCATGACAGATCCAGGCCACCCCCTTCCGGACCACCGTCGCCGCCTGGCCACAGGCTTTGCCGCGGCGGCGACGGTCGTCGTGATCTGGTCCGGGTTCAACATCGCCGCCCGCCTCGGCGGCGTCAGCCCGCTCACGTCCTACGACATGGCGGCCATCCGTTTCGGCTTCTCCGGCATCGTGTGCCTGCCCTTGGTGCTGGTCCGATGGCGCCGCCTCGAATGGCGGCGGCTGGCCGCGCTCGCCGCGTTCGGCGGCATGGGCTACGGCCTGTTCGTGTACGCGGGCTTTGCGCGCGCGCCCACCGCCCACGCGGGCATTCTGGTCAATGGCGGCATCCCCTTCGCCAGTGCCTTGATCGCCTGGCTCGTCCTCGGGCACCGCCCCGGCGTGCGCTCCGAATTCGCCCTGCTGATCGCAGGCGTCGGCATCGTGCTGATCGGCTTCCACAGCTTCGGCCAGTTTGCCGGCGCGCCCGCCGATCAATGGGTGGGCGACGTGTTCTTTCTGCTGGCCGCGCTCTGCTATGCCTCGTTCGGCCTGCTGCTCAGGCAGTGGCATGTGTCGCCGCTCGACGCCACCATCGGCATCGCCGTGATTTCCATGGCGTGCTACCTGCCGGTGTATCTGCTGTTCCTGCCCAAGGCCATCGCCAGCGTCCCCGTGTCCTTCGTCCTGGGGCAAGGCGTGTATCAGGGCATCCTCGCCGCCACCCTCGCCAGCCTGCTCTTCGCCTACGCCGTCCACAACATCGGCCCGCAGCGCGCCACCCTCATGCTGGCCATGGTTCCGGGCATCTCCGCCGTCGCCGCCGTCCCCCTGCTGGGCGAACCCCTCGGCGCCGTCACCCTCGCCGGCGTCGCGCTGGTGACGATCGGCGCGGTGCTGGGCGCGACGCATCAATCAGGTAAGTGAGGGTATTGGGTTAAGAATTTCCGTAAATGGAGTCTGAGGTAACCCGGGTTTTCACCCCATTTTTTCCCGTTGTACCTTTTCCCGACTACTGAACGTGCTGTGTCGCCTCGTTCAGGCTATGGCCGTAATAGGCGACCTTGCCATCACGCCCTACCACCACCAGCGTCGGCGTGCCCGGCACGCCGTAGGCCTCCACCACGTCCGCGTTGTCGAGACTGCCGTGCAGAATGAGAAACTCGAGCTTGTGCTGACGCACAAAGGCTTGCACCTGCTCGCGCATGTTGAAATCGATGTCGATACCCGCCACAGTCAGCCCGGCGGGACCACGCGCCGCATACAGCTTTTGCAGCTTGGGCGCCATCACGCGGCAATAACCGCACTCGGTGGACCAGAAGAACAACAGCACCGGGCCCTTGGCGCGCAGATCGGCCAGCTTGTGCTTCTGCCCGCTCAAGTCCTGCAGCGTGAATTCCGGCGCAGCGTCACCCGCATTGAGTTCCGCCGCAGCCACGTTCGCGCTCAGCAGTAGTCCGAATAGTAGAAGGGCAAGGGATCGAATCATGGTTGCTCTTGAATAGGGTTTGTCTTCAATCGCCAGGCAAACGGTGAATGTCGGGGGGTTCGGTCTTCCCTTTTGTGGCAAAAGGCAAGACCGAACCCCAAGGTTTATAGCTCACCTTTTCCGAAAGATGCCCAGCTTGCCCAGGATGAAGATCAGCAGCACCGCGCCGCCGAACGCAACCAGGAAACGTGCAATGCCGCCGACAGCCGCAAAGCCCAGCAGGCCTGCGACCCAGTATCCAAGCATAGAACCCACCACGCCGACGACTACGTTGGCGACCAAGCCCATCCGGGCATCGGTTTTCATCACGATGCTTGCCAGCCAGCCGACGATCCCGCCAATAATCAGTGTCATGATCAAACCCATGTCCGCTCTCCTTTGGTTAACGAAACGACTGACCCGCTCGCCCTACGCGGTATTTCAAACAGATTAATTCGAGCCTGGCTCCTTTGATTCAGTGTCGGAAATTTATCGTGTCTGACCCCATTAACTATTTCTTTTCAATTGCACTAGCTAACCTGGGCAACATGGCGCTTTGAACTACCATCGCGAGCCAGTTTTCCCTCGCGCATGAGCAAGCCAAGAATGCTGTACGACAGATAGTCCTTGGATCCGCC
>JAZBOA010000389.1:0-2360 GCA_036350935.1 Anderseniella sp.
CAACTGGATTCCAAACAGCAGGCCAAGTATCCATGCTGCCGTTATCGGCAGGCTTGCGAACAGATAGATCCCGAGCAACACACCAATGATGCCGCTGGCCAGCACCCATCCCCAATCCGAAAGCGGGCGGATGGTAAGGGCGAAGACAATGCGCGCCATGCCTCCCACGATGAAAAACACAACGAGCAACAAGGTGAGCGCCACCAGCCCGCCGCCTGGGTCATTGAGGAACATCAGGCCAATCACGATGGACAGCACGACCGAGATAAGTTGCAGCCAGAAATGCGGGACGTTGCTCGCGCCGATCAGGCTGATGCCCTGCAAGATGCCGGAGATAATCAGGAGCCAGCCGAGTAGCAATATGATGGCAACAGAAGAGACCAGCGGAAACAGGAGTGCCACCAACCCGGCCAGCATCATCAGTATGCCCTGTATCATGTACCAGAGCGAATGGCGTTTGATGGCATCGCGCATCGCATCGCGCATGATCCGTGCTGCCTGGTCAACCGATATAATGGGTTCGTCCATTTCAGTCGCCCTCCCGGCGATGAGGTTCAGCAATGGTGAGTGGCTTGAAAGGCACCGGACTTGCCAAGTCTATCTGAATTGAACGAGCTTGGCATAGGTGCAGTCCCCGCAGTCACATGTCCTTCGTTTCTGCTTATCCTGGCGCGGCTCTAGTAAGGGGGTGCTGTGAGCCGGTGTTCCCCGTCAGTGTTCCCCGTCAGCGCCATTGGGTTAGATTCGGTTGATTGCCTACCCTGCAGCTGGCCCTGCAGGCTTCAGGCTGTGATCAGGCTAACGTCGTTCACAAGCCCCGCCTGGTCAGTGACAATGGCTCCTCCTACATCGCCACCGACCTGGCCGACTGGCTTCATCACAACGGCATGCAGCATGTTCGTGGAGCGCGATACCATCCCCAGACCCAGGGGAAGATCGAGCGCTGGCACCAGACACTGAAGAACCGCATCCTGCTCGAGAACTACCTGCTGCCGGGCCATCTGGAGCTCGACATCGGCAACTTCGTCAGCCACTACAACCAGCACCGTTACCACGAGAGCCTGAACAACCTGACGACTGCCGATGTCTACTTCGGTCGTGGCCAAGTCATCCTGCTGGAACGGGAAAGGATCAAGCGAAACACAAGGCAGACCCGGCGCTTGCGACACCGCAATCACGCCGCATAACATCACCATCCAGATGAGCCAGACACTTGCTTAGCTCAAGGCCTCACTGGTCCCAAAAACTCCGACGGCGGACACGAGTGCGAAGCCTTATCAGCAATATTCTCGTGCCGCAGTCACTTTCTTTATAGCCCAAGCGCTGCGGCAGTCTGGTCACCAACAACGCCGTCAGCTTCAAGGCCATTGTCATTCTGGAACTGCCGCAAGGCCGTGTCAGTACCTGGTCCGAAGACAGCGTCTACTCCGCCGACATCATAGCCTGCTGCGACCAGTGCTTCCTGTACCTCGCGCACGGCTTCGCCGCGCATCCTGGGTGAGGTGAGCCGGAGCAGGCCGGAGATGCCTCCGCTGGTGCCGGCGTCCTCTTGCGAGGAAACGACCTCGTAGACGCGTTCGTCGCGATACACCGTCGGGCGATAGAGAATGCCATCACAAATGTACAACGTCTCGCCGTCGACGATGACCTGATCACAGGGATCGGTGTCAGGCAGATTCAGGACGTAGGCAAGCGTTCCACCGGCAACAGCTGCCGTGAAGTACCAGCCCCAGCGCGGATACCAGTAGTACCCACCCCAGATCGGATGTGGCGGCCTGATATAGGGCGGCCGGAAGTACGGTGGACGCCAGCTTGGCGGCCGCCAGTGTGGCGGACGATAATGAGGCGGGCGCCATCCCGGCGGGCGTGCAATGGGCGGGCGAACGTGTGGTGGGCGTCCAGGGCGGTGGCCCGCGCCAGGGCGGTTCGGCCTGCCGGGACGAACGCCTGCAATAGGCTGGCTTGGACGAGTGCCTGCGCCAGGGCGCTGTGGACGAGTAACGCCTTCGGGTCGAGTGGGTCGGCCTGCCACCGGGCGTTCTGGCCTGGTGCCAGGCTTTTCCGGACGAACGCCGGGCGCAGGCCGGGTCGGGCGGCCTGCCACGGGACGTTCCGGCCTGGCTGGCCTGGTGCCTGGTGGCCGTGGCCGAGCGATCTCCGGTCTTGTGGAAGGCCTGGCAGGACGCGTCGCTGGCTTGGTTGGTCGAGTTGAAGGCCGTGCTGCAGGGCGGGTCGCCGGCCTGCTCGGTCGTGCTGCGGGGCGCGCACTGCGGTTGGGTCTCGGTCTTGCCCTGGCGCCGCTCATGCGACCACCCCCACGACCTTTCATGCCACCGCCCATGGGACTGCGAGCCTGTGCA
>JAZBOA010000390.1:0-4330 GCA_036350935.1 Anderseniella sp.
CGGCGAAATCAGCGTGATGGGCAACCGGCCTGCAACCGCCACCGCCACCACGACGAAGCCGGTGCGGTTTCTCGGTTTCGAGCGCGAGGCGCTGGCCAGCCTGCTGCGCCAGAACCCGGAACTGCGCCACGCCATGGAAGCCAGCTTCAACCGCAACCTGATCGACAAGCTGACCCGCCTCAACGAGGGCGGGTCTTCAGCCGCTGACCGGCTGCAACCCGAATAAACTTGCGGGACACAATCTTCCGAGGTGTTCACAACACGAACAATCTGGCCCACTGTAGGGCTGGCACGATATAGAAGTTTCCCTGGAGGCCGTCCTGCAGTACTTGCTGAGAAGCGCGTTTGCGAGCCGGGCACTGGCCTTGGGCCTGCTGCTGGTGATGCTGGCGCTCAGGGTCTGGGACCCTGCGCCACTGGAGATCCTGCGGCTCAAGACATTCGACCTGTACCAGCAACTGACCGAGCCGAAACCCCAGCAGAGCCAGGTGCTTGTTGTCGACATTGACGAGAAGAGCCTGAGCGAGCTGGGTCAATGGCCATGGTCGCGCACAACCCTGGCCCAGCTGCTTGGCGAAATTGCAGCCGGCGGCGCGGTGGTGGTGACGTTCGATATCCTGTTCCCCGAGCACGACAGGACGTCACCGCAGACAATTGCGCGCACGGTCGAGTCCTACGATCCGGAAACCGCCCGGCGGCTGCGGCAACTGAAGTCAAATGACGAGGTGCTGGCCGAAGCAATGCGCAAGACCCGGGTCGTTCTCGGACAATCAGGGTTCCACAAGGCAATCGAGGGCGGCCGGCAAGACGAAGTGCCCGGCGCTCCCATGGCTGTCATGGGGCCCGATCCTGCACCCTTCCTTGACTCGTTCCCCGAAATCATCCGCAACGTGCCGGAACTGGAAGCAGCGGCGCAAGGCCGGGGCGTCGTCACCATCCGGCCCGAGCGCGACGGCATCATCCGAAAGCTGCCGCTGGTGGTTCGCATCAAGGGCAAACTGCTGCCGTCACTGGGCCTGGAATCGCTCAGGGTCGCCACCGGCCAGCAAGCCATGCTGATCCGCACTGACGAGTTCGGCGTCGAATCGGTCGTCGTTGCCGGCGTCGCCATCCCGGTCGACCGCAATGCCAAGGCCTGGCTGCATTTCCAGCCGCATGACCCGTCGATCTTTGTCTCTGCGGCGGATCTACTTGCCAAGCGCATCGACAACCGCATCTTCAATGGCAAGATCGTGATGATCGGCACCTCGGCCACGGGCCTGTTCGACCTGAAGGCAACGCCGGTCGATTCCGCCATGCCGGGCGTCGAGGCCCACGCCCAGGCGATCAACGCTATCCTGTCCCAGAGCCTCCTGCAGCGGCCGACCTGGACGCTCGGGCTCGAGGTAACGCTGACTTTACTGATAGGCCTGCTGCTGACGGCGCTGCTGCCGCGCCTGGGCGCAGCGATTACCGTCCTTGTGGGGGCGGCAATCGCAGCCAGTATCACGGCAAGCAGCTGGTGGGCGTTCGCGCGCTATGGACTCATACTTGACTACGCCTTTCCACTGATGACCTCGTTCGGGGTCACCATGTTGCTGATCGTGCTGGGCTACTTGCGCGAAGAACTGGACAGGCGCCAGATCAGGACAGCGTTCGGGCAATACCTTTCGGAAGACATGGTGGAACAGCTCGCCGAAGACCCGGAGCGCCTCAAGCTCGGCGGCGAGACCAAGCAGATGACCATCATGTTCTCGGATGTGCGCGGGTTCACCACCATCTCGGAAACCTACAAGTCGAACCCGCAAGGCCTTACCCTGCTGATCAATTCGCTGCTGACGCCGTTGTCGGAAGCCGTGGTTGGCAACCGCGGCACCATCGACAAGTACATGGGCGACAACATCATGGCGTTCTGGAACGCGCCCCTACCAGACGAAGATCATGCGCTGCATGCCTGCGAGGCCGCGCTGGAGATGGAGAGCCGGCTGCGGCAACTCAATGAGGAACGCAAGGCGCGTGGTGAAGTCCCGCTCGAGATCGGCATTGGCATCAACACCGGCGAATGCGTGGTCGGTAACATGGGCTCGGACCTGCGCTTCGACTATACCGTGCTGGGCGATGCGGTGAACCTTGCCTCCCGGCTTGAAGGACAGACCAAGTCCTATGGCGTTCGCATCCTCATCGGGCAACACACGGCTGAAGGCGTGGCGGGCAAGATCGCGGTGCTGCCCGTCGACAGCATCATGGTGAAGGGCAAGACAGAACCGGAAGAGGTCTTCACCGTTGTCGGAGGGGCCGAGCTCGCCGGAAGTGAAAGCTTCAAGTCGCTGGCTGACCAACATGCTGCGCTCTATGGAGCCTACCGGTCTGGCGATTGGAAATCAGCTGCGGTCCATGCGTCCGACTGCCTCGCGTCAGGCAGGGAACTCGGTCTTGCGGCGTTCTATGAAGGATACCGGGAGCGCATCAAGGCGGCCGCCAGTGCCAGCCGAAAGAAGCTGAGCCGCGCAATCTAGGCCTGAGTGAAGCCCCGCCATGGCGAACAAAGCATTAATATCAGCAAGATAATTCTCTGGCTGGGCCTAAGCCGGCATTTGCGTTTGTGCCTTATCCTCATCTTGTCTGTGGGGAGAAAGCACATGATCGACACGACCACAAATCGCCAGATTTTTCGAAAGCTGCAGGCCATTGAATCGGCCGAGCACTATCTGATCGCACGCACCCGACACGAGATTCGGGCAGCTCGAAGCGCCAGTGTTCACGCAAACGCTCCGTCTCGCATCATGCTGGCAACATCGGCCGCCTGTATGGCTGGAGCATTTCTCCTGGTGCAAGTCTGGCCGTATATCGCTGCTGCCACTTCGGTCTGACCAAAAGCGGACCAGTTGCTTACACCATTAGCAGTGGCGGTCAGTTCGCCATGGCCAGCTGCTGGCGGGTCCTCACTTCCAGGTGAACCCACTTGCCAAGGCTGTTGAAGGAATAGACCGGCCGGTAACGATCGAGCTCGGTATCTGCAACCAGGTCGTCGAGCTGGTTGTCGAGCACGTAGTTTATCCCGTCCAGTTGTGCGACCAGAACAGCGTGAGGCTGTCCGCGCTGCAGGTCTTGCAGGACCACCACGCGCAAGTCTTCTTCCGGAAAACCTGCCTGGCGCAACGCCAGGTACTTCAGGGCGACAAAGTCCTCACAGTCTCCGCCACGTCTCAGTGCCTCGGCAGGGCTGGCCCAGTAGTCTGCCACACCGAAAGCCACAACATCCCTGCGATAGGGAAGCGTTCCGTTTACGAACCAGTTGATGACCTTGAGCTGTGCAAAACGACTGATCCCACCCAGATCATGTGTCGCCTCGATCCAGCTCTGCCAACGTGGCGGACAGGCCGCTCCGCAGCCCGTGGAAGCACGCCGCAGCATGCCCTGCCACCGCTCGAAACCGTTTATGCGATTTGTGCGGACCGCCATCATCCCGAATGCGCTGCGCCAACGTGCCCGGGTGGATGCATCATCTTTCGGCCTCAGAGAATTTGTCGGCCGCAGAGAATCTGCCTTTCCAGCCTGCGCAGCAGGTGCAGGCTGGACCGTCGCTTGTCGGCCCTGATCCATGGCCTGCGCCGCAGAAATCCACAGCGCGAACAGGCCACACGCAAGAGCTGCGATCCGACATTTGGCAGTTATGGTGGACAGAGGAGTCACGAACAGCCTCGACTGGAGAAACAAACTGTTACACCGAGGATGCCGGCATATGGTTTACAGAGTATTAGCCCGCAACATTGCGGCCCCAGCCTTTACGATCAACCACCCATGAACGGCCCGAGACAGTTAGGCCGTTCCTTCGCATGGTAGAGGTTGCTGTACAGGTTGGAGATCCACTGCTTGCCCTCGGTGGTAAGCTCCAGATAGCCAAGTGCGGTCTGTATGTAGGGTTCGACCTGGCTCTTGAAGAAATCTGGAAAGATCGCGATCAGGTCCGCCGGTGTCTCCACCCCCATCTTTTCGTTCATGCCGGTCTCGGCGAACTCGGCGAAGAGGGCATTGATCTTGCGGTGATAAAACGGATCGGCGAGCTGACCGATCAGGTCGGCGGCCCGCACCAGCGCCGGTTCGGTGTCGGTTGCCTGGTAGGCATCGTCGTCCGGCACCGGAAAGCGGGTCATCTCGACGGCGGCACGCAGCCGGCTGTGGTCGATGTTGTTGGAATGGGCAAAGCGTTCGCTGACATAGATCTTGCCGCGCTCGATATGGTACGGCGCCAGGCAGGCGTCGGTCGCACCGCGCGGCGGCGTGTACATCTTGCCGGCTTCATCGATCACCACCTGCGTATCCGTGTCGCCGCTGCACGCGCCATGCACCA
>JAZBOA010000391.1:0-2660 GCA_036350935.1 Anderseniella sp.
CCAAGCAGGCTCGTGGTAAAGATCCTGAGCCACAGATTCCATCAGGGCCATGACCGCATCCACATCCGCTGCGATTGACACGGTGAGGGCATAGTTCACACGTGACCAGCTGCTGGAGAGATTGCGCACCGTGTCAATGGTGCCGTTCGGGATGCTGATCAATTCCCCATCCAGGTTGCGCAACTGGGTGACGCGCAGACCCACGCTCTCCACCAGGCCGCTCTCGTCGCCGATGGACACAACATCCCCGACCGCGAATTGGTCTTCGATCAGGATCATCAGCCCACTGATCAGATCCTTGAGCAGATTCTGCGAAGCCAACGACAGGGCAAAGCTCAGAAAACCCAGAAGAATTGCCACGGCCTGGGTTAACGCTCCCAGTTGATGCAACTGGTAGAAGATCACCATTCCGAGGATGAGATAGACGCCGACGCGCACCCACGCCCTCAGCGCACGGGACAACGTCGGCGCCCTTAACCTGGCCCGCGTGTCGTCCTGAAGGTGTGCCCAGCGATTCACATACTGTTCAGAGAAGAAGTTCCCGGCTCTGATCGAGATCCTGGTCAACATCGCTAGGAAGAGAATCAGCAGCGGAATGCCGATCGTGGCTTCCTGCCCTAGGGTCATGACCCAATCCAGGGGCGCCCATCCCAGATTCTCGGGGGCAAAACCCATGCCCGTCGTGAACAGCCCGCGCACGGAAATGCCGAAGACCCAGTTGCTGAAGGGCCTGCTCCAGTAGAAGAGGCCCGCCAGCCAGGCAACACCGCAGGCCCAGAGCAGGCACTGCACCCAGAACAGGGAGGAGCGGTAGAAGGAGATCAGACTGAGACGCTGCCGCAGGGTCATGCGCACGCTCAGCCGCCTCTGGACCTGCAGGATATTGCTCTCGCTCTCTTGGGATGAGGAGCCCCCATCTGGAGCATGCTGCTTCTGGATCTCCTGGCGAAGCCTGGCGGTGAGCGACTGGTAAGTCCCATACAGACGCTTCTGAATGACAACGCCAAGGGAGCTCGCCAGGGACAGCAGAAGAAGGCCAAGCCCACCCCGACGGGCCGCCTGCCAGAGGGCGGGGGGCTGGCGTTCCTCCCAGGCAACCAGAAGACTCTTCCGCACCCCGCTGGCCACACGTTGGGCAATGGCTTCAGGCTCGGAACTGTCCGCCCGAATCCTGGCCACATCGGCAGGCGTGACCGTGAAGATCAGCTCGGGGGGATCAGACCGGGGGAACGAGATGAACACATCATAGCGGGAACCCGCCTCTTGCACGAAGGCATGAAGATTTCGAGCCAGCAGGCGGCGAAGCTGGAAGACAGTGGATTCACGCTGTTGATCCATGGGCTCGGACAACGATCTCGATGTGTATGTCGTCATCGAGGTGAGAACCTTCTGAAGCCGGCTATGAATCACATGGGCACGCTCGGACGCCGTATAGGCAGCATCATCCCCTGCGGGCGCTCCCGATTTCTTGAAATCAATGAATCCCGCAACCGTTCCGATGATCCGTCCGTCAAGAAACACGGGAGACAATTCCACGTTTCCCTGGGAAAAGACAGGCAGAAACTGTGCCGAAGTCACTTGTTGCGCCGAGGCCTCAAGCGCAGGAAGAAACTGAGCCTGCACCGGCAGCAGGCCGGTCAGCACAACCACCAGGCAGCCCAGAGCAGGCAGCAGGCACACCAGCAGCTTTCGCTTCAGAGCCGCCGGTCCAGGGGGAAGGGGGAAGGGCATTCAGAACCTCTAGGTGAGGCCCGTGGACAGGATCACATTCAGCCGCTTGAAACCTGCTTCGAGCGGCCGTGATCGATACCGCAGCGAAAGACGGTTCGTCCACATCCATTGCTTGGTGATCGGCCAGTCCAGCCGGGTGGCCGACCAGAGGAAGACTTCACCGAAGGAATCCACAGGGGTGGCCAGAGCGAATACCTGGGTCGAGAACGTGCTGTCGTTCACCGCGACAAGCTGATCGATGAACAAAAAGTTTCGCTGGTCCAGGCGATGCCGGTAAACCGCGAACCCCTGGCTGATGGGCCAGGTGAGGTTGAAGTCCCGGGAGCTGTCGTAGTTGATCGAGGCAAACAGATCGGCCTCGAAGTCGTTTTGCGGGGCCATTGCTTGTAGAAATCGAAGCTGGCAACAGCATTGGCGCTAGTGTCCTCATCAGTGGCGGCACTCACCGCCAGGCCCACCCGGCCCTGGAGCTTCTCTTCAGGAAACGGAAAGGACGAGGTCCGCTCCGCTGCGGCCCGATGCAGCTGTTCGCTCTCCGCCACGGCGCGACCGGCCTGCTCCTTTTCCCCGAGCTCGGCGCAGGCCAGGCCGAGGCGCAGCAGGAGAGCCTCCCTTCGGGCCACCGGGGCCGCCTCTACGCTGCGGCGGGCGTGCTGAAGGGAGGTCTGGGCCAGCTCGCTGAAGCCATGGCGCCCGTACAAAAGGACCAGCCGCAGCCAGAGCGCCAGCTGCTGGGCGGGGTGCGGGATGGCCGCCACCGCTGCCTCCCCCTCCCCCGGCAGGTTGACCACGGGCAACGGGCAGGGCTGGCTCAGGCAGCGTTCGGCGAGATCGAGCAGCAGCTGGCTTCGCAGCTCGGGATCGGCCTGGGCAAGGATCCGCTGCAGCAGCAGATCCAGAGTGGCGGCCCCATCCTGCACTTTCGTGGG
>JAZBOA010000392.1:0-3673 GCA_036350935.1 Anderseniella sp.
CCGGCGCTGGCGAACTTGCGCATCCGGATTTTCAGGGCGTTTCCCTACCTTTACGACGGCGACCTGGCCTATGAGGAAAAGTACCTCGCCCGCTTCAAGGCGGCTGACCGGGCGTTCCTCGCCGCCGCCTTCGACGGCGACACGATCATGGGCGCGGCGACGGCTGCACCCATGGCGGGCGAGACGGACGAGTTCCGGGCGCCATTTCAGGCGGCAGGCTACGACGTGTCGAAGATCTTCTACTTCGCCGAGAGCCTGCTGCTGCCGCAGTACCGCGGCCACGGCGTTGGCCACAGGTTCTTCGACGCACGCGAGGCCCATGCCCGCTCGTTCGGAGAGTATGAGTACGCCGCGTTCTGCTCGGTGGTGCGCCCGGCCGATCCTCCGGCGCGCCCGCAAGGCTACCAGCCGCTCGACGCATTTTGGAGCAAGCGAGGGTATGCCAAGGCCGAGGGCATCACCACCACCTATGCGTGGAAGGATGTTGGTGATAGTCAGGAATCATCGAAAACCATGCAGTTCTGGATGAAGCCCCTATGAGCCGGACCCTCACCATCGCCGCCGCGCAATACCCGCTCGATGAACTGGAGTCGGAAAGCCAGTACGAGGACAAGATCTCGCGCTGGGTGGACGACGCGGTTGCGGCGGAGGCGAAGCTGCTGGTGTTTCCCGAGTATGGCGCGATGGAACTGGCAGCCCTTGCCGGGCCTGACGTCGCAGCCGACCTGCAGGGTGCCATCGACGCGGTGTCGCAGCGCATGGAACTGCAGGCTCAGGTTCATGCGAAGCTGGCCGCCGCCCACGGCGTGGCCATCGTGGCGGCGTCCGGCCCGGTGCGCCATGCAGATGGCAGCGCCACCAACGTGGCGCGCATGTTCCACCCGTCGGGCAAGGTGGGCGAGTATGCCAAGCTGATGATGACGCCATGGGAGCGTGAGCCCTGGAAGGTGTGCGCGGGGCCGGCGTCGGGCCTGCAGGTGTTCGATCTCGGTTTTGCGAAGGTGGGTCTGGTCATCTGCTACGATATCGAGTTTCCGCTGCTGAGCCGTGCGCTGGCGGAAGCAGGGGCCGAGATCATCCTCGCGCCGTCCAATACCGAGACCGAGCACGGCTACTGGCGGGTGCGCACGGGGTGCATGGCGCGCGCCCTGGAGAACCAGGTGTACACCGTGCATTCGCCGACTGTCGGGCCTGCGCCCTGGTGTCCGCCGGTGGAGATGAACCTGGGCGCGGCGGGCGTCTATGCGGCGTCCGACAGGGGCTTTCCGGCCGGCGGGGTGATGGCGCTGGGCGAGCTCAACAAGCCGCAATGGGTATTTGCCGAAGTGGACCTTGACCTGCTGGCGCAGGTGCGGGCGTCGGGCGGGGTGCAGACTTACAATCACTGGATGGAGCAGCCCGGTGCCGGGCCGCTGCCACCGGCAGGGCGCACGGACCTGACATGACCAGCATGATCGAGATCGCCCAGCAGAACCTGCTGTCGCCGATGGTGCTGTTCTTCGCGCTGGGGCTGTTCGCCTCGTTCGTGAAGTCGGACCTGTCGATCCCTGAGGCCATCGCCAAGACCATGGCCGTCTACCTGATGATGGCGATCGGCTTCAAGGGCGGTGTGGAACTGGCCAATGCGGGCGCCAGCGCCACGCTGTTTGCGGTGCTGGCGGCGGGGGCGGCGGTGTCCGCCGTGTTGCCGCTGATCGGCTTCGGCCTGCTGTCGGCCACCAGCAAGCTGGCGCGGGTGGACCGGGCGGCGGTGGCAGCGCATTATGGCTCCATCTCCATCGTCACCTTCGTGGCGGCCACGCAGGCCGTCACAACGGCGGGTCTTGCCTATGATGGCTACCTGATCGCGGTGGCGGCGGTGATGGAAAGCCCGGCGATCATAACCGCGCTGATGCTGGCGCGGCGCGGCCAGCCGGCTCCCGCCACGCCTGACCCGGACGCGGCGCAGACCTCCGGCCACCTGTGGCGCGAGATCGCGTTCAACTCTTCGGTGCTGATGCTGACGGGCGCCTTTGTCATCGGCATGGTCACCGGCAAGCCGGGGCTGGAGATGATCTCGCCGTTCATCATCGACCCGTTCAGGGGCGTGCTGTGCCTGTTCCTGCTCGACATGGGCCTGATCGCTGGCCGGGGCCTGCGCGGCGGAGCAGGCAAGCTGCCGCTGCCGGTGATCGCGTTCGGGCTGTACATGCCGGTGCTGGGCGGGCTGCTGGCTGCGGGGCTGGCGATGGCCATCGGACTGAGTGCAGGCAGTGCTGCGCTGTTCATCACGCTTGCCGCATCGGCGTCCTATATCGCGGTGCCGGCAGCCATGCGCCTGGCGCTGCCCGAGGCCAAGCCGTCAATCTATCTCACGCTGTCGCTGGGGGTAACGTTCCCGTTCAACCTGGCGCTGGGCATCCCGTTCTACATCTGGCTGGCGGAGACCGTCACATGAGCATCACCACCCACCCGAAGAAGCGTATCGAGATCATGATCGAGGCGCCGGCGCTGACCCGGGTCACGGCAGCACTCGACCGGGCCGGTGCGACCGGCTACACGGTGCTGCCGGCGCTGGCGGGCCGGGGCAATGGCGGCAACTGGCAGCGTGACGATGCGTTCGGCGATTCCGGCCGCATCGTTTGCGTCGTGTGCATCAGCGACGCCCAGCGCGTTCCGGCCATTCTCGAAACCTTGAAGCCGTTGGTGGAACGGCATATCGGTATCGTGTCGGTGGCCGACGTGCAGGTCATTCGCGCTGAACTTTTCTAGGGTATACTGCGATGCCTGACAGATTTCCCGAGCGCCTCAAGCAGGGCTACAGCACCTTCCGCTCTGACGCCTTCCCGCGCGAGCGCCAGCGCTATGACGTGCTGGCGGCTGGCGGCCAGAAGCCGGCGATCATGATCATCGCCTGCTGCGATTCACGCGCCGCGCCGGAGATCGTATTCGATGCCAGCCCGGGCGAGGTTTTCGTGGTTCGCAACGTGGCCAACCTGGTGCCGCCCTATGCGCCGGACGGCAAGCATCACTCGACTTCCGCCGCGCTGGAGTTTGCGGTGCTGCAGCTTGGCGTGCAGCATATCGTCATCATGGGGCATGGGCGTTGCGGCGGCATCTCCGCCGTGGTGAATCCGTCGGGGCCGCTGAGCAGCGGCGACTTCATCGGCCAGTGGCTGACGCAGATCCGCGACCTGGCGCAGTTCGTTGAACGCGAGCATCAACATTCGGACGATCAGTACCAGACAAGCGTCGAGCGGGCCAATGTGGAACATTCGCTGGCCAACCTGCGTACCTTCCCCTGGGTGCGCCAGCGCGAGCAGCGCGGCGAGCTTGGCCTGCACGGAGCGTGGTTTGACATTGGCCTTGGCGAACTCCATGTTCTGAACTTCAGCTCAGGTGAATGGAGAATGCTCTGACCATGGCTTCACAAGAGGCCAGCACCCCGACTGCCATCGATCCCGTCTGCGGGATGACGGTGAAGCTGAATGCGGGAAAGCCGCAGTTCGAGTGGAAGGGAGATACCTACCACTTCTGCAATCCGAAGTGTAAGCACCGCTTCGAGGCTGATCCGGTTTTCTTCCTTACCGGCAACAACAAGCGCAAGCCCAAACCGGCAGCAAAGAACGTGCTCTATACCTGCCCGATGGATCCGGAAATCGTGCAGGAGGGGCCAGGTACATGCCCGATCTGC
>JAZBOA010000393.1:0-3242 GCA_036350935.1 Anderseniella sp.
CGCTGAACTGCGTCAGCTGGAACATCCATCGCGGCAAGGGCAACGACGGGCGCGTCGATCCGGTCCGTACCGCCGATGTCCTTCTATCCGAGGTGGCTTTGCCCGGCACCGGCGTTCTGGTGCTTCAGGAAGCGGACGAAGAATGCCGTCCACATCGCGGATTTCTGGACATTCCCCGGATCGAAAAAGCAACCGGGCTACGCCATGCCCATCCAGAACCGCATCTTCGCTGGAGTGCCGAAAGTCACGGGTTTCTGGGCGTTGTCCTGTTTCTGGCGCCTGATATCGAGATCGAGGACGCGGTCCTGCTGGATCTGCCCGGCCACTGTCATCGCGGTGCCGTGGTGATCGACGCCATGCGTCACGGACGGCCGTTCCGAGTGATTGGCACGCATTTGTCTCTGGGTCAGCCCGCACGCATCGCCCAGATGCGGGTCATCGGACAGCATTTGCGCCGCCGTGCACCGCGGCAGACAGTCTTGATCGGCGATCTGAACGAGTGGCGGCCGTTGGGTGGGCTTGCTTTGGCACCGCGCCTTTTGGGACAAGCCTTGCATGGGCCAGTTTGCGCCAGCTTTCCGGTCAAGCGTCCCTTTTTGCCGCTCGACCGCATCCTGACAACCCCACCCGGGCGGGTTGAGGGGATGCGCGCCCTGGATGGCCCCGGTATCCGCATCGCCTCGGACCACCGTCCGGTGGCGGCGCGAGTCAGCCTTGGTGGCGCGGCAGGCTGATCTCCGGCCGGACCGCGTCCATCCAGCGGATCAGAAGCGGGGCGGCGATCATTGGCCCTGCCACCGGCAGGATCCAGACCGCAGCCGACGGGTTCAGCGTGATCATCAGTGCCACCAGCGCCAGACCGGCCAGCGATTCCAGCACCCCCTGTGGCACGGTAATCCCGGTACGCTCCGGGCCTTTCCAGCCGCAATCGCGTCCGGTCAGAACCGAAAGCACCGCGGCGCTGTGATGCAGCATCACGATAGGTGCGAGAAGGCTCGACAGCACCAATTCGCCCCCGAAAGCGCGCAGTGTGACGCGCCTTCGCCACACCGTTGACGTAGGCCCGGCCAGCCGCCAGACGCCGCAGAGTTTCGGCACGATCAATACCGCGAGGATCAGCACAAAGGGCAGCCCGCTTTCCAGCACGACAAAACCCGACCCCATCAGCACCACCAACGCCAGCCATACGGGTGCCGCCAGAAAGCTGAAGATTCCCGAGGCGATATGCAATCGGCTGAGAGGATGCAGCCCCGTCCAGCCGATCACGCGGATATGCTGCAGATTGCCCTGACACCAGCGCCGGTTCCGCCTGTGGAATTCCGCAAGCTGCTGTGGCCCGTCTTCGGCACTTCCCGCCGGATCAGGGTCGAATTCCACTGTCCAGCCGGCGCGTCGGATCACGGCGGCCTCGATGAAATCATGGCTCAGGATTTCCCCGCCGAACGGGGCAGGACCCGACAGGCGCGGCAGATGCGCAGCGCTGGCAAAGGCCGCTGTGCGGATCATCGCATTGTGGCCCCAGTAGTTGGCTGTATCGGCGGCCCAGGAGGCCAGCCCGGCAGCAAAAGGTGGTCCCAGTAACCGTGACGCCGTGCGCTGCACCTGCCCGAAGCGACTACGCGCCGGGGCCAGCGCCATGCCCGCTTGCAAAAGGCCAAGCGCGGGCTGGCTTTCCATCCGCCAGATCATCCGCGCGATGCGTGTCCCACTGACCCGGCTGTCGGCATCCAGCACCAGCATCTGGGCATAGCCTTGTCCCTCGCGGTCGAACCATTCCGCGATATTGCCCGGCTTGCGCCCCCTGTTATCCAGCCTGCGGCGATACTGGATCAGACCGCTCTCGATCAGTGGCCCCAGCGCGGCTTCTTCTTCTATGACGGCCTTGGTCCCGAAGGTATCTGACAACACGATTAGCTTGGTGAACGACCCGAGGCGTGTCTTGCCGATCTGACGCGACAGTTCCATCAACTGTTGCGCCGCCGCTTGCGGCTCCTCGCGACAAAGCAGCACGAGGATTGCGGTGTGCCCGCCCGGTCGCCATCCATGTGGCGGGGCAGGGGTCGCAACAGCGGGATGCAAAAGGCCGGTCAATGCCGTGGCGGCCCCGCCCGAAATCCACAAGAGGCTTGGCAGAACCAGTGCCATCGCCAAGGTTGCCCAGACTGTCCATTCCGAGATGAATGCTCCCGCCGTCAGCGCAGAGATCATGGTCATGCCAAGGGTCAGCACACAAAAGGTGCGCCGCGCCGCTGGTATAGACGACCGGGTTTGGCCCGCCGGCACCGCGCCGGGCGCGTGCAGGATATCCGACTGGCTGGCCTGATAGGTCACGGGCGGTGTTTTTCCTTACATTGAAAGGGGATGACCGAAGTCAGTCGCGGGCGGGCCACATGCGCTGAAATATACCGTCCCGTTTGATCAACGCATGTTGCAACGCCGCACCTACATGCAGAGCGACCAACAGGGCCAATGCCCAGGCACCTGCGTAGTGCAGTGACTTGGCCGCATTCGCCAAAGCCTCGGACTTTGGCAGGAATGTCCCGATCCCAAGTGCGTCCAGCATCTCGATGGGGAAGCCGCCTGCCCTGACGCGGACGTAGCCGGAGACGGGCATCAGGATGATAAGCCCGTAGAGTGTGCCATGAGTCCAGGTGGACACCTGCCGTTGCCAGTCAGGAAGCCCGGCCGGCAGGGGCGGCGGCGGATTGCGCCAACGATAGAAAAGCCTTGCGGCGACCAGCAGTGCCACGATCACGCCTGCGTTCTTGTGAAACAGGAACAAGGCATTCTGAAGCGGTCGGCTCAGGCCCTGCTGCACCATCAGTAAACCGACCGGTAGCATCGCCAGCACAAGAAGCGCCACCGACCAGTGCAGCCATCGGGCAGGGGCCTTGTAGTGTTCCGGTTGCGGTTGCATGGTTCCCTCGTTATGGACACACGAACCATGTAGCCGGATCGCGGTTAGGGTCAAGTTTGGGTGATCACAGTTGCATGGCTTGGCACCGGCGATGGCTTGAACCCGCCACTTCAATGCTATGCCCTGCTTGACGGCTTTTTTCGCATACTATCTTTGTCAGATGACCATGATGCCGCCAGATGCCGTTCTTGCTCTTCGAAATCGCGCGATGCCGCCGCGAGTGGGGCTCGCATTGTCGGCGGCAGTGACTGTTGCGGCGATGATCCTCCTGCACATGAGTGTCTTTCCTGCGGGCATATCGAGCATTGCCGCCATGATGCTGTTC
>JAZBOA010000394.1:0-8166 GCA_036350935.1 Anderseniella sp.
AGGGTGGTGCAGACGGGCCGCACCTTCACCTACGTGATCCGCGAGGGTGAACCGCTGATCTCGATCACCCAGAACGACGTGCGCGCCATCCAGCTGGCCAAGGCCGCGCTTTATGCCGGGGTGCAGCTGCTGATGGACAAGCTGGACCTGAAGACCGTAGACACCATCCGGCTGGCCGGCGCGTTCGGCAGCCATATCGACGTGAAGTACGCGATGATCCTCGGGCTGATCCCCGATTGCGAGCTGAAGCACGTGTACTCGGCCGGCAACGCCGCGGGCACGGGCGCGCGCATTGCGCTGCTGAATACAGGCGGGCGCGACGAAATCGAGCAGGTGGTGCGGCGCATTGAGAAGATCGAGACAGCGGTGGAACCGATGTTCCAGCAACACTTCGTCGAGGCCATGGCCATTCCGCACAAGACCGCGTCTTTCCCCAATCTCTCAACCGAGGTGAACCTGCCGCAGGTGAAGGAGATCTTCGCCGTCAATGCCGATGGCAGCGAAGGCCGCCAGCGGCGGCGGCGGCGGTAGCAGCCCCAGCCTGCGAGAGGGGCTTGCACCCGTTCGCAAACCTGTCAGACTCCTTTGCCATTAGCGCACTGAATTGTAGTGGACGGCATGGGAGGCCAAGGTCATGCCAACGGCAAAGCAGAAGGCTGAGCATTTCACGCACCTGCATCAGCGCGAGGACAAGGCGCTGATCCTGCCCAATGCCTGGGACGTGGGCTCGGCACGGATGCTGGAGTCCATGGGCTTCGAGGCCATCGCCACCACCAGCGCCGGGTTTGCCTTCAGCCTGGGCAAGCGGGACTGGCCGGGGGAGGTCAAGCGTGCGGAAGCGCTGGGCATGTGCAAGGCCATCGTCAAGGCGGTTGATGCGCCGGTTTCGGCAGACCTCGAGAACGGCTTCGGCCTCAAGCCGGAGACGGTGGCCGAGACCATCCGCCAGGCGGCCGCCGCGGGCCTTGCCGGGTGCACCATCGAGGACACGTCCGGCAAGCACGATGCGCCGATCATCGACTTCAAACATGCGGTGGAACGGATTTCCGCGGCGGTGCACGCGCGCAATGAACTGAAACGGCCGTTCATGCTGACGGCGCGGGCTGAGAACTTCCTGCATGGCCGCCCCGATCTCGATGACACCATTTCGCGGCTTATCGCCTTCGAGGCAGCAGGCGCGGACGTGCTTTATGCACCGGGGCTGGCGTCGCTCGCCGACATCGAGAAAGTGTGCGAAGCCGTCAGCCGCCCGGTCAACGTGGTGATCGGAACAGCCTCCTCGCACTTCACCGTGGCCGGTCTTGAAGCGGCCGGCGTGAAGCGCATCTCCATGGGCTCTTCGTTTGCCCGCGCTGCCATCGGCGGCTTCCTTCAGGCCGCGCGGGAAGTGATGAACAAGGGGACGTTCGAGTTTGCCGGATACGCGGCAAGCTTTGCCCAGATCGATGAACTGCTGAAGCGCTGATTAGCCCGCCGCCGCCAGCGCCCGCTCGACATAGTCAAGCCGGTCCTGGCCATAGAACGGTTCCTCATCGACGAAATAGGTGGGCGCGCCGATGACGCCGCGAATGATGGCCTCGGTGCAGTTGCGCATCAGCTCGGCCTGGGTGGCGGCGTCCAGCGCCTCGGCGATCAGCGCCTTTGCATCCTTGTAGCCTGATGCCGCGACCAGTTCGGCCACCACCGCTTCATCGGCAATGTCGCGGTCATGGATCCACAGCGCCTCGAGAACCTTCAGGCTCAGCAGGTTGACGTCACCCGCCTCACCCCGGCTCGCGGCGTTCTGTCCGGCAATGACGATGCCCGACGGCAGTTCCACCGGCCCCAGGTGATGCACCGGCTCGCGCAGCAGCGGAATGTCCAGGTGAGCGGCGGTACGCAGTGCATCGCGCATGGCGTAGTTGCGCAAGATGGCCGGCCGCTCATCAAACGGCGTGGAACCCAGCGGCTTCATCGTCACCGACAGGAGTATCGGCCGGTGCACCAGCTTGCGGTTGAATTTCTCCGCCAGCGCGTTGATGCGCCCCGCCCCCAGCAAGGTAAAGTTGGATCGGGTGGAGTAATAGTAGTCGATGGTTTTCATGGTCGCCCCTGACAGCGTTGCGAGGTCAGATTGCATGCATGCGCTTCAAGCTGCAATCATCGCGTTCAAGGCCCGGTCAAAGGCCGCGTCCGGCACAGCCTCTCAACCGAAGGCAGACCCGAGCCACAACAGCCCGGCATATCGCGCTGTCTTTGCTATGGCGACGATCACCAGGAACAGCCAGAACGGGGTGCGCATCAACCCGGCCACGACGGTCAGCGGGTCGCCGATGATGGGCGCCCAGCTCATCAGCAGCGACCAGACGCCCCAGCGCGCGTACCAGCCTTGCGCCCGGTCCAGCCCGGACTCGAACCGCTTGAACCAGCCATAATGGCTGAGCCGTTCTGCAAACCGGCCGACCAGCCAGTTGACGCACGAGCCCAGGGTGTTGCCCACGCTGGCCACCACCAGCAGGGCGAGGTCGCTGCGCGTATCTTGCGCCTGCAGCACCAGCAGCACCCCTTCCGACTGGGCCGGAAAAATGGTGGCGGCCAGAAAGGCCGAGGCAAACAGCGTGACTAGATCCAATGCAACGGGCCTTGCGGGTCAGAAGTCGGTCGGGGCGCCGCCCTCTTCGGTGCGCCGGGCGACGAAGGCTTCGAGCTCTTCGGCCACTCCCGGGTCGACGGCAGGCGCCTGCCACTGGCCAAGCGCCTGGCGCATGACCTTGTGGGCCTTGTCGCGGGTGTCGGGCGAGCCTGCCTGCTGCCACTGCTCGAAGTTGCGCCAGTCAGACAGAATGGGCGAATAGAACGCAGTCTCGTAGCGCGCCATGGTGTGGGCGCAGCCAAAGAAGTGGCCGCCGGGCCCAACTTCCTTCATCGCTTCAAGACCCAGCGCATCGCGAGTCAAATCAAGCGGTTGCAGGAAGCTCTTGACCATCTGAATCAGGTCGCAATCCAGTACGAACTTCTCGAAACTGGCGACGAGGCCGCCTTCCATCCAGCCAGCGCCGTGCATGACCAGGTTGCCGCCGCCCTGGGCCACGCCCCACAGCGAGAACACGCTTTCATAGGCGGCTTGCGCATCGACCGCGTTGGCGGCGCAGGTGTTGGAGGTGCGGTACGGCACATTGTAGCGCCGGGCAAGCTGACCTCCGATGATCGCGGCCTTCATGTATTCCGGCGTGCCGAAGGCAGGCGCGCCCGACTTCATGTCGACGTTGGAGGTGAAGCCGCCATAGATGACCGGTGCGCCCGGGCGCACCAGCTGGGTCAGCGCGATGCCGGCCAGCGCCTCGGCGTTCTGCTGCACCAGCGCACCGGCCACGGTGACGGGGGCCATGGCGCCGGCCAGGGTGAACGGCGTCACGCAGACGATCTGGCCTGCAGCAGACATTTCCAGGATGCCCTGCAGCATCGGCATGTCCATCTTGAGCGGCGAGTTGGTGTTGATAATGGTGAAGAGCGACGGCTCCTGCTCGAACTGTTCGCGGCTTACCCCGCGCGCTATACGTGCAATCTCGATCCCGTCGACGATGCGCTCGGTGCCCAGCGAGTAGGCATGGAACGGCTTGTCGGTCATCAGCGCCATGTCCTTCAGCGCCACCAGGTGGCGGGTGGAGGCATGAACGTCGATGGGCTCGACCGGATAACCCGACATGAAGTCGATGCAATTGAAGGTCTGGGCGAGTTTCAGCAGGTTGCGGAAGTCGGCCAGGTTGCCGGGCCGGCGGCCGCCCTCGAAGTCCGCGGCGTTGGGTGCGGAGGCCACCGTGCCGAATGCGAGGTAGCCATCGCCGATGCGAAGCGTATGAGCTGGGTTGCGGGCGTGAAAGTCGAACGCGGCAGGCGCTGTCTTCACCGCTGCCTCGATCACGTCAGCCGGTATGCGCACCCGCTCACCGTCCACGCTGGCGCCGGCGGCGGCGAGGATTGCGCGCGCCTCGGGCAGCATCACGTCGATGCCGATTTCCTGCAGCACTTCAAGCGAGGCCAGATGAATGGCCTCCAGCTGGTCGTCGCTGACATAGCGGGTCGGCTCGAAACAAAGCCGCGCCTGGCCGGAGGCCTGCTGGGCAATCCCCTCGCCCGCAGCACCGGCGCCACCACGCCTGCCACCGCCCTCACGCCGCCTGGTCCTGCGCTGCTCGTCCACTACTGCATCGCTCATGCTTCAACTCTCTCTTTGCTGGCCGCTTCCGTGGCGGCCTCGATTTCATCATCCAGCTGCACCTGCTCGCGCACCCAGTCGTGGAACAGCCTGACCTTGGGCAGCAGCTTGTCAGCCGACTTGCAGGCAAACGCCCACCAGTGCCGGTGCGGCACGGACAGTCTGAACGGATAGACCAGCCTGCCGCCGGCCAGCTCGTCGCGGGCGAACGGTCCGATGGTCATCGCTACCCCCTGCCCGGCAACCGCCGCTTCCTGAGCCAGCAGGTAGCTGTCGAAGGCCAGCGCGCTGGACAGCTTCACGTCAGCCACGCCGGCTGCCTTCAGCCAGGTGCGCCAGTCTTCCTCGCCGGAGAACACGTACAGCAGCTTGTGGTGGACAAGATCCTCCGGCCGTTCCAGCGGCGCCGAGCGGGCAAGGTAATCGGGCGAACACACGGGCCGCAATTGCGAGCGGAACAGGTTGGCATAGTGGTGGCCGTCTTCCCGGTTGCGCGCCAGGATGATGCCCACATCGGCATTGTCGGGATCATAGTCCCAGTGGAAATAGGAGGTGGACAGGCGCACCTTCATGTTGGGGTAGCGGCGTTCGAAGTCGTGCAGGCGGGGAAGCAGCCACTTCATCGCCACGGTGACATAGACCTGCACGGTGAGTTCGTTCTCGGAAGCGCGCGGCCGGATCACCTGCGTCTGGCTCTCGATCTGGTCGAACGCCTCGCGCACGGCCGGGTAGTAGACCAGGCCCGGACCGGTCAGCTCGGCGCGCTTGCCGTCGCGGGAGAACAGGTCCACGCCGAGGATGTCTTCCAGCGCCTTGATCTGGTGCGAGATGGCCGAGCGGGTGATGCCAAGTTCATCGGCCGCCTTGCGGAAGCTGCCCAGCCTTGCCGCGGCTTCAAACGCGGTCAGGGCGCGCAAGGGCGGGAGGTTTCGTCTGGCCAAGATAATTCACCCCTCTGGAAATCAGAGCGTAAATATCACGTGAAATCAGCCGTAGCCAGCCATAAGAACGGAAAATCCCGAAATATTGGTGAATTTTTCTCACCCACCTGCGAAAACTATGCGCTTTGCAAATTTCACCGCAACAGGCAGTGTGTGCGCTCTATAACAGGTGCGCTTTCTGGAGGCTTTTGCGCGATGTCTGCAGTCGAGGAACTTTCCCGCCGCCGTGGCGGGCGCGAAGCCCGCAAGGCGATCCGTTCGCAGGCCATTCCGATGTCTGAGGCCGCTGTGCGGCCCGGCATGAAGGGCGGTCAGTACAAGCCGCTCAAGCAGGCGGATCTGGAGAAGATACACCACGCCGCACTGAACCTGCTTGAGCAGGTTGGAATCGAGAACTCCATCCCCTCCTGCGTCGAGCTGATGACGTCGAAAGGCTGCACTCTCGGTGATGATGGCAGGCTGCGGTTTCCCCGCGCGCTGATCGAGGACACGGTCGCCAACTGCGCCCGGCATTTTCCGTTATATGCGCGTGACCCGAAGTATGACCTCGAGCCGTGGGGCAGCAATGTCCACTTTGGCACCGCCGGGGCTGCGGTCCACATCGTTGAGCCTGAGACCGAGACCTACCGCGAGTCGCTGCTGATCGACCTGTATGACGCAGGCCGCATCGTCGACAATTGCGAGCACATCCACTTCTATCAGCGCCCCGTGGTGGCGCGCGACATGATCGAGCCGCGCGATCTCGACATCAACACCATGTATGCCTGCCTGGCCAGCACCAGCAAGCATGTCGGCACTTCGATGGTTGATCCCGACCATGTGCGCGAGTGCCTCGAGATATGCCACCTGATCGCAGGCAGCGATGCGAAGTGGCGCGAGCGGCCGTTCGTCAGCCAGTCCAACTGCTTCGTCGTGCCGCCGATGAAGTGGGCCGAAGACGCCTGCCGCTGCCTTGAAGTTGCGGTGCGCGGCGGCATGCCGGTGCTGTTGCTGTCGGCGGCGCAAGCTGGCGCAACGTCTCCGGCCGCACTGGCCGGCACCGTGGTGCAGGCGGTGGCCGAGTGCCTTGCCGGTCTCGCCTACCTCAACTCCATCCAGCCCGGCGCCCATTTCATCTGGGGACCGTGGCCGTTCGTATCGGATCTGCGCACTGGCGCCATGTCGGGCGGGTCCGGTGAGCAGGCGCTGATTTCGGCAGCGTGTGCACAGATGGGCCAGTTCTACGATCTGCCGACCGGCTCGGCTGCCGGCATGGCGGATTCCAAGCTGCCCGACATGCAGTCCGGCTGCGAACATGGCGTCAACGCCGCGCTGACGGCCATGTCCGGCGTGAACCTGCTCTATGAAGCCGCCGGCATGCATGCCTCGCTGCTGGGATTCTGCCTCGAAACCCTGATCATCGACAATGACATGCTGGGTGCTGTAAACCGCAACGTGCGCGGCATCGAGGTCAACGACGACACGCTGTCGGTCGAGGTTATCTCGGAGGTGTGCCTCAACGGCCCCGGCCACTATCTCGGGTCTGGCCAGACGCTGGACCTGATGCAGAAGGATTACGTCTATCCCGGCATCGGCAACCGGATGAGCCCGAAGGAATGGAACGAGGCCGGCAAGCCCGACCTGATCAAGCAGGCTGCGAAGAAGAAGGACAAGATACTGTCGACCCACTTCCCGCAGTACATTCCCGAGGACATCGACGACAAGATCCGCGCCAACCACAACATCTTGCTGGACCGCGCGTTGATGCGGCCCGGCCACAAGCGGTTTGCCTGACGCGAGCCAGATCGAGGCCGGTATCCGGGCGGCGGCGTTCGAGCCGCTCGGGTGGCTCGGGGCGGACTGCGGCGAGGCATTCGACGGCGCAACATTGCTGCTGGTCGGCAATGCGGGGCCTGCCATGTTCACCCGCTTCGCCGCCGAGCGTAACCCGGCAAGCTGCCTGATGGATGACTGGACGCGCGATGTGCTGACGCCGCTGGCGGCAGGCCTTGGAGCGCGGGCGGTGTTTCCGTTCGATCAGCCGCACCCGCCGTTCCTGCGCTGGGCGAAGGCGGCGAAAGCCGGCTTTGCTTCGCCGCTGGGGCTGAACATCCGCGCCGACTTCGGCCTGTGGCATGCCTTCCGCGCCGCCTTCATCTTCGATCACGAGATTGCTTTCCAGTCCCCTGCCCCGCATGCATCGCCGTGCGAGAGCTGTAGTGCAAAGCCCTGCCTAGACGCTTGCCCGGTGGGCGCATTCTCCGGCACGGCATACGATGTTGCGGCCTGCGCCAGCCACCTTGCTTCGCCTGAAGGCGCACCCTGCCGGGACCGGACCTGCCTTGCCCGGCTTGCATGTCCGGTGGCGCCCGGCTATCGCTACGGGCCTGGCCAGATGAGGTTTCACATGGTCGCTTTCATGCAAGCGCGCGGCGTGGATCCTGCCAGCATCAGCTGAAGAAAGGGGTCTGTCCCATGTACGATCATATCCGCAACAAGCTAGCCAACGGCGAACTCGTCATCCTTGATGGCGGCACCGGCACGGACATCCAGCGCCGCGGCGTCAAGATGGATTCCGAAGTCTGGTGCGCCGAAGCGAACCTGACCCACCCGGACGTCGTGCGGGCCGTGCACGAGGATTACATCAAGGCCGGCGCCGACGTCATCACTGCCAATACCTATGCGTCGTCGCCGCTTATGTTTCATGCGCGCGGACGCAGCGACCTGATCGAGGTGGATACCGCCGCCATGCGCGAGGCCCGCGCCGCCGCCGATGCGGCAGGCCGGCCGGTAGCTGTGGCAGGCTCCATCTCCGTCATGCGGCCACACAAGGCGGGTACCGACCGGTTCGACGCCGGCATCGACTATGACGAGGCGCAGATGCGCGCCCTGTATCACCAGAAGGCCGAGAACCTAAAAGCTTGCGGTGCCGACCTGATCGTTCTGGAAATGATGCGCGACAGCAAGTTTTCGCTCTGGGCCACTGAAGCGGCCATGGACACCGGCCTGCCGGTGTGGGTGGGCATTGCCGTCGAGCGCAATGCCAAGGGC
>JAZBOA010000395.1:0-2680 GCA_036350935.1 Anderseniella sp.
ATGCCCATACAGCTGAGGTGAAAGGAGTTAATAAACCAACCTTGAAGCTCAACTGGTTGAAGCGTCTGAAAGTGGCGGTGGACTCAACGGGTGGCCGCAACACTTTAGTCTTTGAACAAAGATGGAGTGTTGGACATGAAGCATCGTCGTCGCATCAATTACACGGCGGCACAGCGCGCCGAGATCTGGGATCGCTGGCAGCGCGGGGAGTCAATGAATTCGATTGGCCGTGCGTTTGACCGGAATTCGTCGCTGGTGTTTTCGGTGGTCTCTCCCACTGGCGGCATCCGCCCGCCAGAGCGTAGGCGTGGCAGGCAAGCCTTGAGCTTGAGGGAGCGTGAGGAGATATCCCGGGGTGTTAGTATCAAGCTGTCATTGCGCGCGATTGCCCGTCAATTGGGCCGCGCACCGTCCACCATCAGTCGGGAAGTCCGCCGCAATGGAGGGCGTGCCGCATATCGTGCAGCGGCGTCTGATCAGGCCGCATGGAACCGGGCTTTGCGGCCCAAGACATGCAAGCTGGCTTGTCACTCCTCACTGGCCCGCACAGTATCGGCGAAGCTGCGGCGCAAATGGTCTCCGGAACAAATCGCTGGCTGGCTCAAACGCACCTATCCGGGAGAGACGCACAAGCAAGTGTCACATGAGACGATCTATCGAAGCTTGTACATTCAGGCCCGTGGCGTGCTGAAGAAGGAACTTCTGCAGCATCTTCGGGCCAAGCGGACTGTCCGCCGCTCCAGGCACGCCAGCCTCAAGCGCAATGGACTGGGACAGATCAAGAATGCAGTCTCGATCAGGCAAAGGCCACCGTCTGTTGAGGAGCGCGCGGTACCCGGTCATTGGGAAGGCGACCTTATAGGAGGCTCCAGGAACAGCTACGTTGCCACGCTGGTTGAGCGGCAGTCCCGCTATGTGATGCTGGTCAAGGTCGCCAACAAGGACACTGAAAGCGTGATCTCGGCGCTGATCAAGCAATCCAGACGGCTGCCCAGGGAGCTCTATAAATCCCTGACATGGGATCGCGGCAAGGAGCTCGCTGATCACTCGCGTCTGACAGTGGCGACGGATGTCGAGGTGTATTTTTGCGACCCTCAATCGCCCTGGCAACGCGGGTCGAACGAAAATACCAACCGACTTTTACGGCAGTATCTGCCCCGAGGAACTGACCTGTCCGTTCATTCTCAAGCCAAGCTGAGTACCATTGCGCGGCAGCTGAACGAACGACCACGCAGGACCTTGCAATATCAAACCCCAGCTGAGAAGTTTGCCCAGTGTGTTGCAGCGATCAATTGAATCCACAGCCAACTCCGGACGGCTTAGCCTCGGCAACCCAACGGCGGCTATCCACTCTTGTAGTTGGCGCTTGTTCGGTCACGAAGGCGCCTTCGCGGACATAGCTATCATGAGAAACGAAATGCCAGCCATAAGCAGGTTGATGCCTACCATTAGCCCAATCGCCCACAACGCTGTTCCCGGCAATCCCGCTATCAACATAATACCTAGAGCGACTGACACTATGCCGCTTAAGATTACCCAAAACCATCCCGCCTGAGACCGCACCCTGAACCCCAACGCAAACTTCATCCCCCCTTCAATAATAAAGGTCAGAGCAAGAAAAATCGTGAGTGGGAGAACGCCGGTGAGAGGAAAGAATGCCAGCCAAGCCCCCGCAAAGGAATACAAAGCGCCGACTAGCAGATTCCAGAAAAAACCGCCCCAGCTTTTGACTGAAAACGCATGGATAATCTGACCAATACCACCTATCAGGAACAACCAGCCGATAAAGATTTTTACTGCAATCGTCGTCACCAGAGGCAAAACAATCCCCGCTAGGCCAACAACGATGAGAAGCGCGCCAAGAGCAATGAACCAACCACGATTTTCAGAAATTGCAGCATTCAGCTTTGCAAGATCTTGCTCACCTGAACTGGATGCCTGATCTGATGACATTGATCATCTCCATAATCTAAGGTTCGAGCAAGTCAGCCCTCATCATAAAGCTCACTCGGATATAAGCCAACAGAAAACCCAAAATGCTTGATGATGAAGACGAACCCCTACTCGTGAACTCCCCTCTGTCCACGAGGATTGAGAACGAGAACACCTTCGTCGATATCGAGATCTACCGTCTTGAGGATCAGAATTTCTGGACCCTTGAGGTAGTTGACGAGCTTGGTGGATCGACTATCTGGGAGGACGAGCTCCCCTCGGATGAAGCAGCTCTAGGGTCGCATCCAGTCCGATGCTGGCTGTCCAGCTTGATACCAGTCTCGAATACTGCCGCGTCGAGATGTGCGCATAAGCGTTATCGCGACTGGGGAACAGGTACGGGCTTTGGTCATGTTTTCGGGCTTTCAAGAGGGCCTGCACCGATTGCCTGGTCTGCTCGGTGATCTCGAATTTTACTGGCCGGCCGGTCTTCCTTTGCCGGATTGTCGCGCGATCAACGCACACGCCATTTGGGGCAGGCCAGCACGGCACCGGTTCGAAGCATGAGGCACCCGCCTTCGGGCGTTTCCGCAACTCTGGAGATCCTCAGAGGCGAAAGATACTTGATCCGCAGGCCTGATCAGTCGATCTTCGCGTCAGATGGTAGGCCACTTGGGGAATGTCGGCCTAGGCTTGTTTTACACCAACGAAGCCGGGTCCCAGGCAACCACTCGGAGCTCTTAGCATG
>JAZBOA010000396.1:0-22474 GCA_036350935.1 Anderseniella sp.
CAGTTCGACGGACAGCTTTCGACCTTCAAGCCGCACCTGAAACAGGACGACGGCACGCCCTATCCGACCTATCGCTGCCTGCACCCGGATATTCCGCCCGAAGGCATGATCCCGTCATGCGAGGAGGCCGGCATTCTGGGTGCGCTGACCGGCGTGATCGGCTCGATGCAGGCGATGGAGGTGATCAAGGAAATCGCCGGGATCGGTGACAGCCTGGCCGGGCGCATGGTGATGTACGATGCGTTGTCGGCGCGGTTCATGACCACCAGGCTCAGGTGGAATCCGGACAACCCGCTGAACGGCCTCAACGCTACCATCCGCGACCTGTCTCACCTCAGCTGAGGCGGCTATTCCGGCTTGCAGTTCAGGTCTTCGGGCCGCGGCGTTGAAATGATGTTGTAGCCGCTATCAACGAAGTGCACCTCGCCGGTCACCCCGCCGGACAACGGCGACAGCAGGTACAGCCCGGCGCCGCCCACTTCTTCCAATGCGACGGGCCGCCGCAGGGGTGAGTGCTGCCGCTGGAAGGCGAACATGGCGCGGGCATCGGCAATGCCGGCGCCCGCCAGTGTGCGCATGGGACCTGCGGAGATGGCGTTCACCCGGATACCGCGTGGGCCATAGTCGGCAGCCAGATAGCGCACGGATGCTTCAAGGGCCGCCTTGGCCACGCCCATGACGTTGTAGTTGGGCATGACGCGGGTGGCGCCGCCATAGGTCAGCGTGACCATCGATCCGCCTTCATTCATCATCGCAGCGGCGCGCTTTGCAATCTCGGTGAACGAGAAGCACGAAATGATCATGGTGCGGGCGAAGTTCTCGCGGGTGGTGTCGGCGTACAGGCCCTTGAGTTCGTTCTTGTCGGAATAGGCAATGGCGTGAACGACGAAGTCCAGCGTGCCCCATTCCTGCTTCAGCCGGTCGAACACCGCATCCACCGTGGCGATGTCTTCCACGTCGCAGGGCATGACCAGCTTTGACCCGGCGCTCTCCGCCAGCGGGGCGACCCGCTTGCCGAACGCCTCGCCCTGGTAGGTAAAGGCCAGTTCAGCGCCATGTTCGCGCAGCGCCTTCGCAATACCCCAGGCAATGGAGTGGTCATTGGCCACGCCCATGACGAGGCCGCGGCGGCCCTGCATCAGATCGCTTTTGGTTTCAATCATGTCAGCTTCCGACGGCATCCTGCTGGGTGCAGCAAGCCTTGCGGCCATGCTGCGCCAACCCCTGTTCAGCCGGTTGCTTACCCGTTATAGCGCTGGAATACCAGTGTCCCGTTGGTGCCGCCGAAACCGAAGCTGTTGGACAGGACCACGTTGAGTTGGCGGTTATCCTGGCGCTCGCGCACGATCGGAATGTCGGCGAAGGCAGGATCAATTTCCTCGATGTTGGCGCTTTCGCAGATGAAGCCGTTCTTCATCATCAGGATGGAGTAGATCGCCTCCTGCACACCGGCCGCGCCCAGCGAATGACCGGTCAGCGACTTGGTGGCGGATATCGCCGGGATATCCTTGCCGAACACCTCACGGATCGCCTCGATTTCCTTGAGATCGCCGATGGGCGTCGAAGTCGCGTGAGGGTTGATGTAGTCGATCTTTTCCTTCACCGTCGACAGGGCCAGACGCATGCAGCGGGCAGCGCCCTCGCCAGACGGCTGCACCATGTCATAGCCGTCGGAGGTGGCACCATAGCCGACAAGCTCGCAGTAGATCTTCGCGCCTCGCGCCTTGGCGTGCTCAAGCTCTTCCAGCACCAGCGTGCCGCCACCGCCGGCGATGATGAAGCCGTCGCGGTTCTTGTCATAGGCGCGCGAGGCTTTCGCCGGCGTGTCATTGTAACCTGACGACATGGCGCCCATGGCATCGAACAGGACGGACAGCGTCCAGTCGAGCTCCTCGCCGCCACCGGCGAACATGATGTCCTGCTTGCCCCACTGGATGAGCTCTGCCGCGTTGCCGATGCAGTGGGTCGAGGTCGCACATGCCGAAGAGATGGAATAATTGACGCCCTTGATGCCGAACGGCACGGCAAGTGTCGCGGAATTGGTGGACGACATGGCGGCAGGCACGGCGAACGGGCCGACGCGTTTCGGCCCCTTCTCGCGGGTCGTGTCGGCAGCCTGCACGATGGTCTTCGTGGACGGACCGCCGGAGCCCATGATGATGCCGGTGCGCTCGTTCTTCACGTCGGATTCTTCAAGCCCCGCATCGGCAATGGCCTGCTGCATGGCCACCCAGTTCCAGGCTGCGCCATCGCCCATGAAGCGGCGAACACGGCGGTCGACCGCCTCGTCAAGGTTGATCGTTGGCGCGCCATGCACCTGGCAGCGGAACCCCAGCCGTACATAGTCATCGGCCCGGACGGTGCCCGGCTTTGCCTCGCGCAGAGAGGCCGTCACTTCCTGCGCGTTGGAACCGATACTGGATACGATTCCGAGTCCGGTGACTACGACACGTCTCATTATTTGTCCCTGGCCTCCGTCAATTCATACCGGCTCAGCCGGCGGCGGACTGCTCGGGCGTGAAAGTGCCCACCCGCATATCCTTGGTCGTGTAGATAACTTCGCCATCGGCCTTCATGACGCCGTCGGCAATCGCCATGTTGAGCCGGCGCATGATCAAACGCTGAATGTCGACGACGTACTCGACCTTCTTCACGTCGGGCGTCACCATGCCGGTAAACTTCACTTCGCCCACACCAAGCGCGCGGCCACGGCCCGGCGCACCCATCCAGCCGAGGAAGAAACCGGTCAGCTGCCACAGCGCATCAAGCCCGAGGCATCCCGGCATGACCGGATCGCCCTGGAAGTGACAGGGGAAGAACCACAGATCAGGCTTGATATCGAACTCGGCAACAATCTGGCCCTTGCCGGCTGATCCACCGTCGGCGCTGATCGAACTGATGCGGTCGAACATCAGCATCGGTGGCAAGGGCAACTGCGCATTGCCAGGTCCAAACAGCTCGCCCCTGCCGCACGCCAGCAGTTCCTCGTAGCTGAAATGCCCCTGTCGCTCGCTCATGCCATGGGTATCCTGATTTGCCCGCGAGATTGGCCGTCAGCCGCACCCGTTATTGCCCCGTCAGTTTCAGGTTTCGTAACATACCGAAACATTGTGTGAAAGCAATAAGCGGTCCTGCGGCAACGGATGTAACCATGCAGTTTGTTGCGCATTTGCACGGGAGCCCGTTTGGCGCTATATACACGGGAACTGATGTATTATCCGGGGTTGTATCCCGTAATTTCGAGCCGTAAATGACGACCGATCACGCGATTACACCGTACGACATGGAACAGCGTCTCCGGCAGGCCGGACTGCGCCCGACCCGCCAGCGCATGTCGCTTGGTGAAATACTGTTCAGCCACGGTGACCGCCATGTCAGCGCGGAACAACTGCATGCCGAGGCTGTGCGTGCCGGCGTCGAGGTTTCACTGGCAACGATCTACAACACGCTGAACCAGTTCACCGAGGCCGGCCTGTTGAGAGAAGTGGCGGTGGAAGGGCACAAGTCCTATTTCGACACCAACACGTCGAACCACTATCACTATTATCTCGAAGACGAAGGCCGGTTGATGGACATCGACAGCGACGACCTCTCGGTCGATGGCCTGCCCACCCCGCCCGAAGGCATGCGCATCAGCCGCATCGACATCATCGTCCGCCTCGAGAAAGACGACTGACCTTCCGACGCGTACCCTGCCCGCCACTGCGGGGGGAATTTGCACTCCAACGAGCGGTTGCCGCCCTTATCAGTCCTTGTAGACTTCGCCGGGATAGACGCCAAACAGGCGATCCTGCGCAACATACCCATCATAAGTGCCGAACTGCGCCTCGCACCATTTGCCGTCGCACGACACCAGCACGCCGACAGCGCCAGAGGCGACATTCGCCACCAGAGCAGCCGACGGCGAGGCTTCGCGGCGCAAGCCAACGGTTTCGCCCTTGGCCCACGGCGCGGCAACCACGGTGCGCCGGCCGGACAGCAAAGAATGATATACCCAGCCTTCCGCGCCATCGCTGTCGCGGATGCGGCGCCAGTGATCGAACTCGGCGATGATTTCAACGGGCAGGCTCTTGCGGGTGAACACCCAGGCAACGCCATGTTCGTTCGATGGGCCACGGCGCACGTTGACGCGTTCGGCCTTGAGGCTGACAAACCTCGGCAACGGCAAACCCGTTTCCGTGCCAGGCTGGGCAGCGCCCGTCTGGCCAGCAACCTGGGACGACGCCTCCGCCCGGGCCAGCGTTGAAGGCTCCTGCGCATCAGACATGGCGTAGACAATACCGCCTGCCACGGCGGCCGCCAGGGCAGCAAACAGAACCTTTCCGAAGCTCAATCTTGCCAATGCCAGTCCCAACCCATGTGCCGCTGGAGCCATCGTTCGCCGCGTTCCGGGCCATTGCCACGGCAATACCTTGTTGACGCTACTGCCCACCAGCACAGTTTACATGCGCGCTTGCGCAACATAAACAGGAATGGAGAAATGATTTGCAAGGGGCTCAAGGCTGACCAGACCGGCCGGCACCCCGGCAAACCCTGTCCGGAGTCCAGCAAATGCCTACCCGAAAGCCAGTCGTGATCGTTACCCGCAAGCTGCCGGACGTGGTCGAAACGCGGATGCGCGAGTTGTTTTCAACAACGCTGAACGACACCGACGAACCGATGAACCAGGCGCAGCTGGTCGAGGCCGTGAAAAAAGCCGAAGTGCTGGTGCCCACCGTGACTGACCGGATCGACAAGTCGGTCATCATGCAGGCCGGCGACCAGCTCAAGCTGATCGCCAACTTCGGCACTGGCGTGGACAATATCGACGTTGAGACCGCCACCAATCGGGGCATCACGGTCACCAACACGCCGGGCGTGCTGACCGAAGACACTGCCGACATGACGATGGCGCTCATCCTCGCCGTATCGCGGCGGCTGATCGAGGGCGCCAGGGTGATCGGCGAGGAAAACGTGTGGCAAGGCTGGTCTCCGACCTGGATGCTCGGCCGGCGCATCTACGGCAAGCGGCTGGGCATTATCGGCATGGGCCGGATCGGGCAGGCAGTGGCCAAGCGCGCCAAGGCGTTCGGCCTGCAAATCCACTATCACAACCGCAAGCCGGTGCATCCGAGCGTCGAGGAGGCACTTGAGGCAACCTACTGGGAGAGCCTCGACCAGATGCTGGCACGCATGGACATCATCTCGGTCAATTGCCCGCACACGCCCGGCACCTATCACCTGTTGTCGGCCCGGCGGCTGCAGCTGCTCAAGCATGATGCCATCATCGTCAATACCGCGCGCGGCGAAGTGATCGATGAGAACGCAATGGCGCGCATGCTGGAGAAAGACGAACTTGGCGGGGTTGGACTTGACGTGTTCGAGCACGAGCCGGCGGTAAACCCGCGTCTGCTCAAGACGCCAAAGGCGGTGCTGATGCCGCATATGGGTTCGGCCACCATCGAGGGCCGTGTCGACATGGGCGAGAAGGTGATCATCAATATCAAGACCTTCACCGACGGGCACAAGCCGCCAGACCGGGTCGTGCCTGCAATGCTTTAGGGATTGAACGCGGGGAAACAAAAAGCGCCGGACTGTAAGGTCCGGCGCTTTGCAGTTCATGCAACGCTGAACGGCGGTTTTACTCGTCGCCGTCCTTGTCCTTGCCCTTGCCGGAGATGTCTTCGCCGGTTTCCTGATCGACCTGCTTCATCGACAGGCGGACCTTGCCGCGCTGGTCGAAACCGAGCAGCTTGACCTTGACCTTGTCGCCTTCGCTGACAACGTCGGACACCTTCTCCACCCGCTTGGGCGCCAGTTCGGAAATATGCACCAGGCCGTCCTTGGCCCCGAAGAAATTCACGAAAGCGCCGAAGTCGACGACCTTGACCACGGTGCCTTCATAGATCGCGCCCTCTTCAGGCTCGGCAACGATGGAGTGGATCCAGTCCCTGGCGGCCTTGATCGAAGCACCATCGGCGGAGGCGATGTTGATAACGCCATCGTCGTTGATGTTGATCTTGGCGCCGGTCTTCTCGACGATCTCGCGGATCACCTTGCCGCCGGTGCCGATGACTTCACGGATCTTGTCGACCGGAATGGTCATCACCTCGATACGCGGGGCATGCTCGCCGAGCGAGGCACGGCCTTCGGTGATCGCCTCGGCCATCCTGCCAAGGATATGCATGCGGCCGTCCTTCGCCTGGTACAGCGCGGTCTCCATGATTTCCTTGGTGATGCCGGTGATCTTGATGTCCATCTGGAGCGAGGTAACGCCTTCCTCGGTGCCGGCCACCTTGAAGTCCATGTCGCCCAGGTGGTCTTCGTCACCCAGGATGTCAGACAGAACCGCAAACTTGTCGCCTTCGAGGATCAGGCCCATGGCGATGCCTGCAATCGGCCGCTTGAGCGGCACGCCTGCATCCATCATTGCCAGCGAGGCCCCGCACACCGACGCCATCGACGACGAACCGTTGGACTCGGTGATCTCGGACACGATGCGGATGGTGTAGGGGAACTCTTCCTTGGCCGGAAGCATCGGGTGCACAGCGCGCCACGCCAGCTTGCCATGCCCGATTTCGCGACGGCCGGTGAAGCCGGTGCGGCCGGTCTCACCCACAGAGTAGGGCGGGAAGTTGTAGTGCAGCAGGAAGTTCTGCTTGTAGGTGCCTTCCAGCGCATCCACGAACTGCTCGTCGTCACCGGTGCCCAGCGTGGTCACGACCAGCGCCTGGGTTTCACCACGGGTGAACAGGGCCGAACCATGGGTGCGCGGCAGCACGCCCACTTCACACTTGATCTGGCGAACGTCTGACAGCCCGCGGCCATCGATACGCTTGCTGGTCTCGATGATCTGGCCGCGCACAATGTCGGCTTCCAGCGACTTGAACACCTCACCCACCTTGTTCTCGGCAGGCGCGTTCTCGTCGTCGGGGTTGCAGAGGGCTTCGACGACCTTCTTCTTGGCGGTGGAAATGGCGTCGCGACGCTCTTCCTTGCCGGCAATGGCATATGCCTTCTTGAGGTCTTCGCCAGCGATTTCCTTCGCCCTGGCGGTCAAGGCCGAATTATCGTCCGGCTGGTGATCGCGCGGCTCACGGGCAGCGCGTTCGGCCAGGCGGATGATGGCGTCGATGACCGGCTGGAACTCCTCATGACCCTTCACAACGGCGCCAAGCATGACTTCCTCGGTCAGTTCCTGCGCTTCGGATTCAACCATCAGCACGGCATCGGTGGTGCCTGCGACGACCAGGTCGAGGCTGGATTCGGCCATCTGGTCGAGGGTCGGGTTGACCACATAGCCGCCATCGATGTAGCCGACGCGAGCTGCACCAATCGGCCCCATGAACGGGGCGCCGGACAGGCACAGCGCAGCCGATGCGCCGATCATGGCGACAATGTCCGGATCATTCTCGAGATCGTGGCTGAGCACGGTAACAATGACCTGGGTTTCGCACTTGAAGCCCTTGGCGAACAGCGGGCGGATCGGACGGTCGATCAGGCGGGAAACCAGTGTTTCCTTCTCGGAAGGGCGGCCTTCGCGCTTGAAATAACCGCCTGGAATCTTGCCAGCGGCGTAAGCCTTTTCCTGGTAGTTCACGGTGAGCGGGAAGAAGTCGAGGCCGGGCTTCGGCGATTTTTCAGCGACGACGGTTGCGAGAACGGTGGTCTCGCCATAGGTGGCCAGCACGGCACCATCGGCCTGGCGGGCGATGCGGCCGGTTTCAAGCCGCAGCGTGCGGCCCGCCCATTCAAGTTCTTCCACGTGGATATCAAACATCTACATCATTCCTTCATTTGGCCCTTTGCCGCGTTCACACGAAACAATCATCATCCGGGCGGCTAGTCCCCGTATGGGCCATCACGGCGGGAAGCCCCATTGCCTCCACGCCAAAAAGGGGATGCGGGCGGTCCCGGTTGCCGGAACCACCCGCGATACCTTGTGCCAACTTACCTGCGGATACCGAGCCGTTCGATCAGGCTCTTGTAGCGGGCTTCGTCGCGCCCCTTGACGTAGTCAAGCAGCTTGCGGCGCTGCGACACGAGCTTCAGCAGACCACGGCGGGAGTGGTTGTCCTTCTTGTGCGTCTGAAAGTGCCCGGTAAGGTTCTTGATCCGCTCGGTGAGGATTGCAACCTGCACCTCGGGGGAACCGGTGTCGCCATTGGCCGTGGCGTATTCCTTCACAAGCTCCTGCTTGCGTTCAGGCGTAATCGACATCGTATGTGCTCCTTTCGATCTGGAGGAAGTGGACGCCTGGTGCCGGGATGCCGTCCAGCACAGGCCATTAAAAACACCGGCCGGAGCCAGCGTTGCGCGAGCCTATAGCGCAGATGCAGCAAAAATGCCAGCGGCAATGCTGTTCGGAGCCGGCCGCTACAGGTTGAACACCCGGACAGGCTGCGCCTCGCCCTTGCGCAACATGGCGATAGCCAGCGGCTTACCGCTGCTGAGCAGCAGAACCTCATCGGCGCCGTTGGGTGGAGCCTCTGACGGCAACAACATGACCGGATTGCCGTGTGCCAGACGGGAGGCGCGACCGGGGTCCACCTCGACACGCGGCAGATGGGCCAGAACCGCTTCAACCGGGTGCAACAAAGCGGGCAATTGCCCAGGTGCGGCCGCTTCCAGAATGGCAGGGGTAACGGCTTGCTGCACATCAATGCCGCCCGACGCAGTGCGGCGCAAGGCGCTGAGGTGGCCTTGCGTGCCAAGCGCCAGCGCAATGTCGCGGCCCAGCGAGCGTACATAGGTGCCCTTGGAGCAAACGACCTCGAAGCTGGCGTGATCTGCATCGGGGCAACCGGTCAATCTCAGCCAGTCAATGCGCACCAGGCGGGCCTGCATTGCAACCTCACCGCCAGCGCGGGCGAGTTCGTAGGCCCGCTTGCCATCGACCTTGATGGCAGAGTAGGCAGGCGGCACCTGCTCGATCTCACCGAGGAAGTGTGGAAGCACCGCTTCGATCTGCTCAAGTGAGGGGCGAACATCACTGGTGGCGACAATCTTGCCAAATTGATCGGCATCGCCGGTGGAGGTCGCCTCGCCCCACTTGACGGTGAAGGCGTAGGTCTTGTCCGCATCCATCATGTACGGAACCGTCTTGGTGGCCTCGCCCAGCGCCACTGCCAGAAGGCCTGTAGCCAGCGGATCGAGCGTACCGGCGTGACCTGCCTTTTGGGCGTTGAAGAGGCGCTTCACCAGTGACACGGCCTGTGTCGAGCCAAGCCCCAGTGGTTTGTCGAGAAATACCCAGCCGTGAACCGGGTCCCCCTTCTTGCGCCTCGCCATGAGGCTCAGTCGTCGCCGTCGAGATCGCGGGCGACCCTGGGATCGGCCATCAGCCTCTCGATGCGCGAAGCATAGTCGGACGCGGTATCAATCTTGAAGCGGAACTCCGGCATGAACTTCAACTCGAGCTTCGGAGCAAGCTCGCCACGGATGAACTTGCGGTTGCGGTTCAAGGCCTCGATGAGGGCGCCGGGATCGCCTCCCGGCTGGAAGGGACGGACATAAGCTGTAGCGATCTTCAGATCCGGTGAGGTGGTGACCTCCAGAACGGTCACGCCCTGCTTCTCGATCACCGGATCCATGACATCGCCACGCATGAACAGCGCCGACAGTTCATGACGGATCAGTTCACCAACGCGCAGCTGGCGCTGCGACGGACCCTTGGACTTGACCATGGCTAGGATCCCAAACTCCGCACCGCGGTTACAGTGTGCGCTTGACGGACTCAACCGTGAAGCACTCGATCACATCGCCTGCGCGCATGTCCTGGTAGTTCTCGAACGCCATGCCGCATTCCTGGCCAACCTGGACTTCCTTCACCTCGTCCTTGAAGCGCTTCAGTGTCGAAAGCGTGCCTTCGTGCACCACCACGTTGTCGCGAATCAGGCGGACCTTGGCGCCACGCTGGACCGAACCCTCGGTGACGCGGCAACCGGCTACCTTGCCGACCTTGGTGATGTTGAACACCTCGAGGATCTCGGCATTGCCGAGGAAGGTCTCGCGCAGGTCAGGCGACAGCAGGCCGGACATGGCCGCCTTAACGTCGTCCACGAGATCGTAGATGATGTTGTAGTAGCGGATCTCGATGCCGTTCTGCTCGGCGGCGTCGCGGGCCTGCTTGTTGGCACGGACGTTGAAGCCGATGATGACGGCCTTGGAGGCCTGGGCGAGCTGGACGTCGGATTCGGAAATGCCGCCCACCGCATAGTGCACGACGCGAGCCGCAACCTCGTCGGTGCCCAGCTTGTCGAGTGCCTGCACGATGGCCTCGGCAGAACCTTGCACGTCCGCCTTGATAAGTATCTGGAACTCTTTCTTGCCGCTCTCCTTGAGCTGGCTCATCATCTGTTCCAGTGACGAGCGCGCTGTTGGCGCACCCCGCGTCTCGCGCAACTTGCGCTCGCGGTAATCGGTGATCTCGCGGGCGCGGCCTTCGTTCTCCACTACCACGATCTGGTCGCCTGCTTCCGGCGCTGAACTCATGCCGAGCACTTCGACCGGCACCGAAGGACCTGCCTCGGCGACATTGTCGCCCTTGTCGTTGATCAGTGCGCGCACCTTGCCCCATGCTGCGCCGGCGACCACAATGTCGCCAACCTTCAGCGTGCCGCGCCGCACCAGCACGGTCGCCACCGGTCCCCGGCCCTTGTCCAGCTGGGCTTCGACGACGATGCCATCGGCTGGCCGGTCAGGGTTGGCGCGGAGGTTGAGCAGTTCCGCCTGCAGCAGCACTGCTTCAAGCAGCTTGTCCAGGTTGGTGCCCTTGAGTGCAGAGATCTCGACTTCAAGCACCTCACCGCTCATGCTCTCCACAACCACTTCGTGTTGCAGCAGATCGGTGCGAACCCGGTTCGGGTTGGCGTCAGGCTTGTCCATCTTGTTGATGGCCACAACCATGGGCACACCAGCATCGCGGGCATGATTGATTGCCTCGACGGTCTGCGGCATGACGCCGTCATCGGCCGCTACCACCAGTATCACGATATCGGTCGCCTTGGCGCCGCGAGCACGCATCGCCGTAAAGGCGGCATGGCCCGGGGTGTCGATGAAGGTGACCATGCCACCCGGCGTCTCGACCTGGTAAGCGCCGATGTGCTGGGTAATGCCACCTGCTTCTCCAGATACAACCGACGCATTGCGCAGGGCATCAAGCAGTGACGTCTTGCCGTGGTCGACGTGCCCCATGACCGTGACGATCGGGGCGCGCGGCGACAGGCTCTCCGGCGCATCCTCGTCGCCCATCAGGCCTTCTTCCACGTCCGACTCGGACACGCGCTTGACGGTATGGCCGAAGTCCTCGGCAATCAGCTGGGCCGTATCGGTATCGATCACGTCGTTGATGGTGTGCATCTCGCCCTGCTTCATCAGGAACTTGATGACATCCACGGCGCGCTCGCTCATGCGGTTGGCGAGTTCCTGGATGGTGATGACCTCAGGGATCGTTACCTCGCGCGAAACCTTCTCACGGACCGCTCCGCTACCCATGGCCTGCTTCTTCTGGCGTTCCTGGCGGCGGCGGAAGGCTGCAAGCGACCGGGCACGTTCGCCGTCGTCATTCAGGGCGTTCGATATCGTCAGCTTGCCGCGGCGGCGATCTGCATCAGTGCGAGGCTTTGGAGGTGCAGCCGGCTTTTCAACGCTTCCGCCCGGACGGCGCGACTTGGCACGGCCTTCGCCTTCGTCATCGTCGGGTCCTGCAGTCTTGGCGACCTTGGCTTCTTCCGACTTGCGCTTGGCCTCTTCCTCGGCGGCACGCTTGGCGGCACGGCGCACTTCCTCGGCATCGCGCTCTGCCGCCTCTGCGGCTTCACGGGCCTCACGTTCGGCACGCTCGCGTACTTCGATCTCTGCCCGCTTCTTGTCCTCCACATCGCGCTGCCTGGCCTCGATCAGCGCGCGTTCGCGCGCTTCGGCCTCTTCGGCGGTCAAGGTGCGCAATACTTTCGGAGAACCAGCACGTCCGGCAGCAGCGGGCGCCTCGGCTCGCGCTGCCGGCGCTGCAGGTTTTTCCGGCGCGGCAATCAAAGGCTTGGGCGGTGCAACCGGTTCCGCCGGCGCTGCCGGCTTGGCGCCGGGGCCTCCGATCATGCGCTTGCGTTTGGTTTCAACGACAACCGTCTTGGACCGTCCGTGCGGGAAGTTCTGACGCACGCGGCCCTGGCCACCGGTGCGCAACCCGAGGGTGCGGCCGCCGGGGCGATCATTGTTGTTTCCGTTGTCGCTCGTATCATTCATTGCGTATCAGCTTCCCGCTTCCTGAGCGGCTCCATTAAGCCCGAATTTTTCCAATTTCGCCGCGCAGGCGACGAATTTATCTGCAAGGCCACCGGGCATGATGGCTGCATGTATCACATTTGTACGGCCCAATGCCAAATCCAAATCGGCGGAGGCAAGGCATTCAACAAGTTGCCCGGACTGCCTGCTGTTGCGCAGCCGTCCCGCCAGCTTGCGCCGCCCGTCCTCAGCACCATCGGATGCGGCGATGAGCACCCTCGCCTGACCACGCTCAAGGAGCGCGGCAACCTTGTCGAAACCCGCTACCGCCTGCCCCGCCTTCGCCGCCAGCGACAGCGTGGCCAGACAATCCCGCTTCAGCAATTGACCGATACGTCCGGCAAGATCATCCGGAACCTTGACGTCTGCCCGCAGCGCACGGCCAAACAGCTTCCGCCTGATCGCCTGGGCAATCACGTCGCGCGACAGGCAAAGCCACATGCCGCGGCCAGGCAGGCACTCCTTCAGGTCAGGCACAACTTCTCCGTCAGGCGACTCGACAAACCGGACCAGTTCCTCCCGTGCTGCATGGGCGCGCGTGAGCGCGCACATGCGCTCACGTACCTCGGGCGGCCTTCCGGTCTGCTGTTCGGCGTCTGTCATGCCTGCCAGTCACCTCACGCACTGCCGGCGGCTGCTTCGGTGTCCTCACCGGCGCCAGCCTCTTCTTCCACTTCCGGCTCGGGCTCGATCCAGCCAAGCTGCAGGCGCGCCTGCATGATCAGAGCTTCAGCCTCAGCGGCGTTCATGTCGGTGCCGGACAGGGCACCGGCGTGGCGAATGGTTTCGCCGTCCTTGCGCTCGTTCCAGCCCACCAGATCATCGGGGATGCAACCGGCAAAGTCCTCGAGCGAGTAGATGCCTTCCTCTCCCAGCATCACCAGCATGGCCGGGGTCAGACCTTCAAATCCGGCCAGGTCGTCCTTGACGCCCAGTTCCTTGCGCTTGGCTTCGAGATGGGCGGCCTGCTTTTCCAGGTACTCGGATGCACGCGCCTGGATTTCCGACGCAGTGTCGTCATCCAGTCCGTCAATCATGGCGATTTCCTCGGACGCGACGTAGGCGATTTCCTCGATCGTGTCGAAGCCTTCGGAGGCCAGCAGCTGGGCCAGCATCTCGTCAACGTCCAGAGCTTCCACGAAGCGCTGCGTACGATCAGCAAATTCCTTCTGGCGGCGCTCGGATTCCTCAGCCTCGGTCATGATGTCGATGTCCCAACCGGACAGCTGCGAAGCGAGGCGCACGTTCTGGCCGCGCCGGCCGATGGCCAGTGACAGCTGCTCATCCGGCACCACGACCTCGATGCGCTGGGCGTCTTCGTCAAGCACCACCTTGGCGACTTCGGCCGGGGCGAGGGCATTGACGATGAAGCTGGCTGCATCCGAGGTCCACGGAATAATGTCGATCTTCTCGCCCTGCAGCTCGTTGACGACAGCCTGAACACGGCTGCCGCGCATGCCTACGCAAGCGCCGACCGGATCGATCGAGGAGTCTTTCGAACGCACAGCAATCTTGGCGCGAGAGCCCGGGTCACGGGCCACGGCGACGACCTCGACAATACCGTCATAAATTTCAGGCACCTCTTGCTGGAACAGCTTGGCCATGAATTCAGGGCGCGAGCGCGACAGGAAAATCTGCGGTCCACGAGGCTCGCGGCGCACATCGAAGATGTAGGCGCGGATGCGGTCGCCTGTGCGGAACTGTTCGCGCGGCAGGCCCTCGTCGCGGCGCACAATGCCTTCACCCCGGCCAAGGTCGACGATGATGTTGCCGTACTCGGCACGCTTGACCACGCCGGACACGATCTCGCCAACCCGGTCCTTGTACTCTTCGAACTGGCGCTCTCGCTCCGCATCGCGCACCTTCTGGACGATCACCTGCTTGGCGTTCTGGGCGGCAATCCGGCCGAAATCAACGGGTGGCAGGGGTTCCGAAAGAAAATCGCCAAGCCGGGCGCCAGGATTGCGCTCCAGAGCCTCTGGCAAGGTAAGCTGGGTCGCATCGTTCTCGACATGCTCGACCACTTCGAGCAGGCGATACAGCTTGGTCTCGCCGGTCTGCGGATCGATCTCGGCACGGATGTCGTTCTCGGCGCCGTAGCGGGACTTGGCCGCGCGCTGGATGGCGTCCTGCATGGCTTCAATGACAACCATCTTGTCGATCGACTTCTCACGCGCCACCGCATCAGCGATCTGCAGCAGTTCCAGCCGGTTTGCACTTACAGCGACATCAGACATCTCTATCACTCCGCTTCAATGTCGTTGGTTTCATTCACGTCATGGTCCCAGCCGGCGCCATCGCCGACCTCGCCCGATCTTGCGCGCTGGCTGGCTGCAGCCAGCAGTTCATCCGTCATGACCAGCTTCGCTTCACCGATGGCGTCAAACGCAAGGCCGATCAGAACTTCGTCACCGCCCTTTTCCTGCGGATCGATGAACAGGCGGACCTCGCCGTCGTCGAAGCCTTCCAGCCGGCCGCGAAAGCGCTTGCGGCCCGCCAGTGGCGTGGCCAGTTCGACCTTCACCTCAAACCCCGCCCAGCGTTCAAAGTCTTCCGGACGCACCAGCGGCCTGTCCACGCCGGGCGATGACACCTCGAGACTGTACCGGTTCGATATCGGATCCTCGACATCAAGCAGCGGCGATACCGCGCGGGATATCTCCTCGCATCCGCCAACCGTCATCGACCCGTCCGGCCGCTCGGCCATGATCTGCAAGGTATTCCCAGACAGCTTGACCCGAACCAGCCGAAAGCCAAGGTCCTCGATCACAGGCTCGACTGTCGTGGCCACCCTTGCAGCCACGCCGGTCTCGCGTTTCAGTCGTGTGGCCATGTCGGCCGTCATGTTCCCGTCCCTGGCCTTCAACCGGCAACCGGCTCAAGGCAACAAAAAAAGCGGGCCCCGCAGGACCCACTCTCATCAACCGCGATCTTCAATCTGCATTGAAGACCTATGAGAATGAACTTCTTGGAAGGACATATACGCCGAGGAAACACAAATATCAAGCCGATCCCGTCTCACTTGCGCCTGAATGTCAGGTAGGCCGATGCCCGGCCTTCGCGCATGGCCTTGGCTTCGTAGCGGGTCTGCGGCCAGTCGGCCGGGCGCTGGCGCCAGTGATCGGGCGCTTCGGCCAGCCATTCGAAGCCGCCATGCCTGTAAACCTCGCGCAAGGTCCAGCGAATGTAGTCGTCGATGTCGCTGGCGACGCGAAATTCAGCACCCGGCTTCAGGATGCGGTGCAACTGCGCAAGGGTCGACTGGTTCACGAAACGGCGCTTGTGGTGTCTGGCCTTGGGCCACGGATCGGGAAACAGCAGGAAGGCGCGCGAAACGGTTGCATCGCCTATCTGCGGCAGGCGCGGGCGGATGTCGTCATCCAGGATCCGGATGTTGTCGAGCTGCCGTTCCTCAACTTGCGCGAGCAACTTGGCTACCCCGTTGATGAAGGGCTCGGCGCCGATCAAGCCGACGTCCGGATTTTGCGCGGCCTGCCAGGCAAGATGCTCCCCGCCACCGAAGCCGATCTCGAGCCAGACCTCGCGCACCGGCCTTGCGAACAGAGAAGCAGGATTGGCAATGGCATCCGCATCATTGCCCAGGCGAAGCGCCGGCAAAAGGTCTGCGACAAGGCGGGCGTGATTGCGGCGCAACGACTGGCCGGCACGCCGTCCGAAGAACTTGTCCCCGAAGTCTGGCGTGTCCGGTCCCGTCATCTTCCAATCGCCCGGCCCGGCGAGGTCAGGCCAGCTCCTTTACGGCAGCCTTTAGAGCCGTGGTCAGATCGGTCTTCTCCCAGGAGAAGGACCCGTCGCGGCCCGGCTTGCGGCCGAAGTGACCGTAAGCAGCAGTCTTGGCATAGATTGGCTTGTTCAGATCAAGGTGACGGCGGATGCCCGATGGCGACAGGTCCATGGCCTTGCGGATCGCCTGTTCCAGCACGGTCTCATGCACCTTGCCGGTACCGTGGGTGTCCACATAAACCGACAGCGGTTGCGCCACGCCGATCGCATAGGACAGCTGGATGGTGCAACGATCGGCGAGTTTTGCGGCCACGATGTTCTTGGCAAGGTAGCGTGCGGCGTAGGCGGCCGAACGGTCCACCTTGGTGGTGTCCTTGCCGGAAAAGGCCCCGCCGCCGTGGGGGGCTGCGCCGCCATAGGTGTCGACAATGATCTTGCGGCCAGTCAGGCCGGCATCACCATCGGGACCACCAATGACGAACTTGCCAGTCGGGTTGATATACCACGAACAGTCCTTGGCAATTGGCAGATCACCGAGCGCCTGGCGCACATATGGCTCTACAACAGCACGCACCTTCTTTGAATCCCATGACGGGTCGAGGTGCTGGGTAGAGACCACAATGGACATCACTTCCGAAGGCACCCCATCCACGTAGCGGATGGTGACCTGGCTCTTCGCGTCCGGACCCAGCTTACCGGCATCGCCCTCGCCCTTGTGGCGGGCTTCGGCAAGCAATTCGAGAATCTTGTGCGCATAGTAGATGGGAGCGGGCATGAGATCGGGCGTTTCGCGGCAGGCATAGCCGAACATGATACCCTGGTCGCCTGCGCCTTCCTCGCCCTGACGATCGGCGGCGCTGTCCACGCCCTGCGCGATGTCGGCCGACTGAGAGTGGAGCAGCACGTCGATCTTGGCGGTCTTCCAATGGAAGCCGGACTGTTCGTAACCGATGGACCGGATGGCCCGGCGGGCTGCCGAGCGGAAGCGTGACGGGTTGATGACCTTGTCGCCCTTCCTGTCAGTCTTGAGCAGCGAGTCTGGCACGCGAACCTCGCCGGCAATCACCACGCGGTTGGTCGTCGTCAGGACCTCGCAGGCCACTCGAACCGTCCAGGGATCGACGCCGGTCTTGCGGGCCTCCTTGTAGACGAGATCGACGATCTCATCCGAGATGCGGTCACACACCTTGTCAGGATGGCCTTCCGATACCGATTCACTGGTGAAGAGATAGTTCTGTCGCGCCATGACTTGCAAACTCCGCATAAGGGGCCGGGCGACACCATATACAGATTTCTTTATATGCGTCTGGTGCCGGGTGGCGTCCTTTTGTCAGGCCAAGCGCGTGGCGTCAAGCCGACATTGCCAGAAGAGCGAGGTTGATCACCTGCCGCCTGCGGGACAACCCGTCTAGCGGCAGAACTGGTGTCAGTTAGCGCCGGACGAAGAAACCGCCTTGACCAGGTCAATTATCTTGCGGCGTACATCCGGGCTCTTGATCTCGGCAAAGGCACGGATCAGATGGGCTCCATCCGAGCTCGACAGAAAGTCGGTCATCTGGAATGAATCGGAGCCCTCCGAAAAACCGGCGGCTGCCTTGCCGGCAACCTGGCCAGGCATGTCGTCAAAGAAAAACTGGACCGGGACATCGAGAATGCGCGCCATCTCGAAAAGACGGCTTGCGCTGATGCGGTTGGAGCCCTTCTCGTATTTCTGAACTTGCTGGAAAGTCAGATCGAGATGTTCACCAAGTTTCTCCTGGCTCATGCCAACGAGCATGCGGCGCATCCGCAACCTGCTTCCAACATGAACATCGATAGGATTTGGCATCTTAGCAGTCATTGTTCGCACTACTCCCACAAGCGGATACGGGATTTCATGCCCGCAATCAATGGTTTCATTGGGAGGTGATGTTTTCGCCACACGCGCGAGTCAGCCAGTCTGCCGCGATCAGGGCGGACAACAGCCCTTGATCGCCCTGATCTTGGCCATCTCACTCCCCAGTAATCAACAGGTACACCATTACAGGTTGTTCAGTCTACAAATTAAAATACCTGTCATGAGAACCCCCGCCAGGAGAGCGAACAGCGCATCCCCGATGCGAGCGTAGAGCGTACCGTCGAGCAAAACGGGTAGGCTGACATCAAGGACTGCGGACTCGAACAGCGGCAAGCTGGCGCGGATGCGGCCTGTCGCATCTATCATGGCCGATATTCCCGTATTCGCAGCGCGTATCATCGGCACACCCTGCTCGATGGCGCGGAACCTGGCCTGGGTGAGGTGCTGATGTGGGCCACCGGAAGTGCCAAACCAGGCATCATTGGTAACGTTTACCAACAATTCTGGCGTTTGCTGTCTGGGAAAACCCCTCGGAAAAACAGCTTCATAGCAGATGGATCCTGCAAAAGGCGGCAGTCCCGGCACAACCACCAGCCTGTCGGCGTCTCCTTCGGAAAAGCCTTGCGGCAGGCGTGCGAGCTGACGGATGCCCAACGGTTCGAGTACGCCCGGAAACGGCAAGAACTCGCCAAACGGCACCAACCGCACCTTGTCATGCCGGCCGAGTATCCGGCCGGCTTGCCCGAGCGCCAGCAAGCTGTTGTAGATCCGGGTTGTCCCGTTGGCGTCGGGAACACGATGCAACCCCCCGGTGAGTAAAAGGCTGCCCTCAGGCAGCAGGCTGGCAATCTGCGCGCGCAAGGCATCTTCCTCACCGAGCAGCAGCGGCAGCGCGCTTTCCGGCCATACCACCAGGGGTGGAACCGTCTGTGTCCCGGGCCAGGGCCGGGCGGTCATTTCCAGGTAGGTATCAATGATCTGCTGCCGGCGCTCACGGTCCCACTTGATGTTCTGCGGAATGCTGGGCTGGACAATCCGTACAAGCTGCTGGCTGCCATCGGCCAGCCGGGCCTGGTCAATTTCCTGATAACCGGCAACGCGGCCTCCTCCCCATGCATGCAGCCCAACCGCCAGTGAGAGTACGATGGTTGCATAGACCGCGGCAGGCGTCCGCCGCGTGACCTCATGCGCGCCCGGCTGCCAGAACGCTGCCGGCGCTGCAGCAACCAGCAAGACAAGCAATGTGAGTGCGTAGATGCCGCCCAGACTGGCTGCCTGCGACAGCCCTTCCAGGGAACTGACGGCGTAGCCGGGCAGGTTCCAGGGAAATCCGGTGAGAAGGTTGCCACGCAGCCACTCTGCAAACGTTAGCAGGCAGGCCAGCAGCACCACCCGGCGCCAGCCCTTGTCCCAAAACCGGGCCGCGATGCCACATGCAAGTCCCCAGTAAAGAGCGAGATAGGCTGGCAGACCTGCCACCGCAAAGGGAATCAGGGCGGCAAACTTCTCCGGCTCCACGCGGAATGCTTCGGAAATCCACCACAGCGAGGGCACGAAGTAACCAAAGCCGAAACTCCAGCCGATGACAAACCCACGTACGAACGACTTTCGTGCGCCTGCGCCATCAACCAGCCAGACAAGCACCGGCACGCATGCCAGCAGCAAGGGCCACAGGTTGAATGGCGGCAGGGAGAGACTTGCAGCCGCGCCTGTCAGGGCAGCAGCCAGGCATGCGGCGGCCGTGGAGCGATGCAGAACAGGGCTGGCGCTTAAGTTCAACTATGGCTCCCCCGCCCCTTGCCCGGCCCTGCATGCGAGGGCCCAGGCAATGCTTATGGTCAGTGTGTGGACTGCCGGTCTACCGCTGGCACTGCGGCGCGGGCAGGCGCCTGATGACCCGGACGGCCTGATACCGGCTGGCGTGGGCCCTTGTGAATCGCAATACGGCGAACGCGCCTTGGGTCTGCAGCAACAACCTCGAACTCGATGCCTGCAGGGTGGCGGATCAGTTCGCCTCGCACAGGTACCCGGCCAAGCATGTGGAAGATGAGGCCGCCGAGCGTATCCGCTTCTTCTTCCTCTTCCTCCGACAGCAATTCAAGACCAAGCAGTTCTTCCGCATCCTCGATCTCATAGCGGGCATCGGCGACCCACGAGGTTTCCGACACCTGGCTGATCAGTTCGTCTTTTTCGTCATGTTCGTCAGCGATGTCGCCGACAATCTCCTCGACGAGGTCTTCAATCGTCACAAGTCCGTCAGTGCCGCCATACTCGTCGACAACCACAGCCATGTGAGAATGGGTGGACTGCATTTTCACCAGCAGGTCCGGCGCCGGCATCGACGGCGGCACGTATAGCAGTTCACGCATGATGCCCAGTTCACCCACCTGTGTCTTGAGGTTCGATGCCGACAGTGACCATGCCCCTGGCTGCTTGCCGCCCGACTTGGGTGAACTGCCGCGCTTGCCCTTTGAATTCAGCCAGCCAAGAAAATCCTTGATGTGCACCATGCCGATCGGCTCATCCAGCGTTTCCCTGTAGACCGGCAAACGCGAATGACCGGCATCGAGAAAATACTCCAACAGGTCCGCCACGGTACTTGAGGCTTCAACGGCAATAATCTCGGCGCGCGCCACCATCACATCATCGACGCGCAGGTCGGAAAACTCGATGAGGTTGAGCATCATCGACTTGGCATCAGCGCGGAACGTGGATGACCCTTCCTCTTCGGCATGGCGGTCGAGAACGCCTTCGAGGCTTTCGCGTAACGTCTCGTCGTTCTTGCCGAAACCCAGGGCGCGTTTGAGGCGGGTGAAAAGACCGGTGCCGTCCTGGCGTTGCGGTTCGATAGTGTAGGTGCTGGCCCCGTTGCGGGGCTGGCTAGATTGGTCTTCGTCCATCAGGGCTGCCGGATCCGGATCCGGTACTCTCCTCTCTGTAAAATTTACCTTGAGGCCACAGAACCTCAAGGCTCAGTCATATGGGTTAGCAATACCCATTTGTGCAAGTATTTCCGTTTCAAGCCGCACCATGCGATCTGCCTCGGCTTCTACTGCGTGGTCGTAGCCCATTATGTGCAAGAAACCATGAACGACAAGATGGGTGAAGTGAGCGGCAGGCAGCTTCGACTGCTCGGCTGCCTCACGCGCCACGACACCGGCGGCAAGGATGATTTCTCCGAGCGGTCGCGGCTCGCCGGGAGGAACGGTGATGCCAGGCGCTGCCGGAAATGACAGCACATTGGTTGGCTTGGGCTTGCCGCGCCATTGCCCATTCAGTTCGGCAACATCTTCATCTGTGGCCAGCACGATCTCGAGCGCACTGTTGCAAAGGTCCTGTCCGAGAAACCCGGCGGCGGCATTGACGGCGCTGACTGCAAGTCTGCCGGCGTCAGGCAAAACGGCTGCCCAGGCCTCCTCGTCGGCATCGACATTGATGATCACGGCTTGCGCGGCCTGTCCGCTGGTTCCCAGCCTGCCCGGTCATAAGCGTCCACGATCTTGGTGACCAGCGGATGACGCACAATGTCGGCATTGGAGAACTTCACCTGGGAAATCCCCTCGACACCCTTGAGGTAGTCAAGCGCCTGGGTCAGGCCGGACGTGATGCCAGAGGGCAAGTCCACCTGCGTCGGATCGCCAGTGATCACCATTCGCGAACCCTCACCCAGCCGGGTCAGAAACATCTTCATCTGTTGCTGCGTGGTGTTCTGGGCTTCATCCAGGATGATGAATGCGCGCGACAGCGTACGCCCGCGCATGAACGCGAGAGGCGCAATCTCGATGGTGTTGTCGGCAAGACCCTTGACCACGGCTTCTGCCGGCATGATGTCGTAAAGTGCATCGTAAAGCGGGCGCAGATAGGGATCGACCTTCTCCTTCATGTCGCCCGGCAGGAAGCCGAGGCGCTCGCCTGCCTCAACCGCAGGCCGTGAAAGGATGATGCGGTCAACCTTTCCGGCCATCAGTTCGGCAGCAGCGCACACGACGGCGAGGTAGGTCTTGCCGGTACCCGCCGGACCAACGCCGAACACCAGCTCGTGGGCAGCAATGGCTTCGAGATAGATCTTCTGACCGGGCGAGCGCGCCGTCACCACCTTGCGGCGGGTCCGGACAGCAGCCACCTCGGGCTTGCCAGAACTGGACACCGGCATGGGCACCATGGCCATGCGTATGGCGCCTTCGACATCGCCGCGCCCTACATCAAGACCTTCCAGGGCGCGCTCGTACAGGTCCACCAGAACCTGGCGGGCCATTTCCCTGCCGCCTTCGCTACCCTGGATGGCAACCTTGTTGCCACGCGGGGTAATGTCCACGCCCAACCTGTCCTCGATCAGCAACAGGTGTTCGTCATGCTCGCCGAAAACCAGCGTCAACATGCGGTTGTCATCGAAACTCAAGGTGGTGGTGCCGGGGGCGGGCGCGGGCCGGGGTTGCCGTTGTGGAGCGGACTTTGACTGAAGGGTGCGTGGGCTCAAAGGGCCGGGACTCCTGATTCGTTGATAGCGCGCATTCGAATCACATCACAAAGCAGTTCATGCATCAACCATGTGACCGGTCAATGAATTGGGGCCTGTTGCGGAAATTTCAACCCTGACGATGTCTCCGATAGCCCGGTTTCCTGCATCCA
>JAZBOA010000397.1:0-15742 GCA_036350935.1 Anderseniella sp.
CGCTCGGGGTTGCCGTTGCGCGCATCGGCTGCAGAAATGCCATCCGTTGTGAGGCCCGTTACACCAGCAGCAAAGCGGCTGCCATCGGCAGCAGCGGCTTGCGTGCCCAAGTGGCCGCGGAAGGTGCCGAACGAGCCTGCTTCGCCGGATACGATATAGCGGATGCCTTCCTCGAAGTCGCCAAGTGTCGAAATTCCGATGACGCCCGCGACGGCGTCAGCGCCGTAGAGCGTCGATTGGGAGCCCTTGAGGATCTCGATATTATCGACACCGCCAATGATCAGGTGTTCAGGCGAAACCTGCACCTGCGGGGCCGACGTGTCCGACAGGTCGATGCCGTTCCACAGCGTCTTCACGTACTTCTTGTCCGCGCCGCGCACGATCAGCGTGGTTTCCTGGCCAGCACCGCCTTGCGTCGCGATGTTCACGCCCGGCTCCTGCGCAAGGTAGTCCTGCACGGTCGGCAGCGACTGCTGCTTGATGTCCTCGCTGCTCACCGTCTCGACGGTGGAGCCGACCTTGGCCTTGTCGGTCTTGGTGCGGTTGGGCGTGACCAGTATCTCGCCGATGTCGACGGATTGCGCCAGCGCCGGTGCGGCAAGAGCCAGCGTCACGAGCGGCAATGCCGCCCGCGTCAATGCGGATTTCAGGTGTATTTTCATCCTCTGTCCCCTCGGCGGGCCTGTTCCGGCCGGCCGTATCGAGCCTCTCCTGGTGCTTTAGGGGATGTGGTGGCCTTGTTGCCGGCCATACCTTGCAAACCCCGCAAGCGGTGACGGAAACGAACCACCACTGCGGAAATCACAGCTCCCGGCGCTTCCCCGCACCAGGATAAGGCAGTCGGTCCAAGGCAGGTTTCCTGGCTCACGCGTCACCGGCGTCTTCGACCTTCCCGGAGTGCAATCACTCCAGTGGCCTTTTGGAAGGCGCCTCAACGTTCACAGTTGCGGGGGCAGCTCCGGCTGGGGCTCACAAACTTGAGCCCTTCCGTATTCCCTCTTAGCCCTTGCCCGGCAGCAAGACAGTCCGCCGGACAGGGCACCTTGAACATCTCAATCGCTATCACCGGGCCGGCGCGGGAGTCAATCAGACTTGCGACCGATGACGGTCCGGCGGCGACCCATGCGGGGCAAAGCCATATGCGCACCAACAAATTGCAATTGCCCGGGTTTGCTGACAGACTTTCCCGTTATGGACGCTTCGAATGCAAATGGTGAGAATCCGGAAAATGCTGCAGCCGGCTACCGGCTCGACGAGCAGGTCGGCTACCTTTTGCGCCGAGCCCAGCAGCGGCACCTGGCGATCTTCTCCGCGCTGCTTCCCGAGCTTACCCCTACCCAGTTCGCCACGCTGGCCAAGCTTCACGAAACCGGTCCGCTGTCGCAGAACGAGCTGGGCCGGCAAGCCTCTATGGACGCCGCCACCATCAAGGGCGTTATCGACCGGCTGCGCAAGCGGGGGCTGATCATCACCCGGCGCGATGATCGCGACCAGCGCCGCATCTACCTGTCACTGAGTGCCGAGGGCGAGCGTCAGTATTCCGCTGCCGCAGCACGGGCGGCCGAAATCACCCGCCGCACCGTGGCTGATCTGAGCGATGCCGAGCATGCCCAGCTGATCGGCCTGTTGAAGAAACTTGCCTGACAAGCCCAAGGAACCGCGTCCATGTCCACAAGCTCCAAACTGGTGATCCGCAATATCGGCATGATCCTTACCGGCAGGATGGAGGAGCCCATCCTTGAAGCCGATTGTCTCATTGCCGCCGACGGCAGGATCACCGCCATCGGCTACGAGAAAGACCTCGACACTACCGGCGCCACGACGGAGGTGGATGCCCACGGCACCACGCTGTCGCCTGGCCTGATCGACAGCCACGTGCACCCGGTGGTTGGCGACTACACGCCGCGCCAGCAGCAGCTTCACTGGATCGACTCGACGCTGCACGGCGGCGTGACCTGCATGATCTCGGCCGGGGAGGTGCACATGCCGGGCCGGCCCAGGGACATTGTCGGCCTGAAGGCCATGTCGATTGCCGCGCAACGCTGGTACGAGAATTTCCGCCCTTCCGGCGTCAAGGTGCTGGCAGGGGCGCCGGTCATCGAGCACGGCATGGAAGAGCACGACTTCAAGGAACTGGCCGAGGCGGGCGTGAAGTTCCTCGGCGAGGTGGGGCTGGGCACCGTGAAGGATGGCAAGACCGCCAGCCAGATGGTGTCGTGGGCGCGCAAGTACGGCATCCAGTCCACCATCCATACCGGCGGGCCGTCCATTCCGGGCTCGGGACTGATCGACGCCGACATGGTGCTGGAAACCGGTACCGACGTGGTGGGCCACATCAATGGCGGCCACTCGGCATTGCCGGACGACCAGATCAAGTGCCTGTGCGAGAATTGCAAGGCGGCGCTGGAGATCGTGCACAATGGCAACGAGCGGGCGGCGTTGCTGACGCTCAACACCGCGCGCGAACTGGGCAAGCTCGACCAGATCATTCTGGGCACCGACGGGCCGGCGGGCTCCGGCGTGCAGCCGCTCGGCATCCTGCGGATGATCGCAATGCTGTCGTCGCTCGGCAACGTCAAAGCCGAGACGGTCTGGTGCTTCGGCACCGGCAATACGGCGCGGCGCCGCTCGCTCGACTGCGGCATCATCGAGGTGGGGCGCAGCGCCGACTTCGTGTTCGTCGACCAGGCCCAACATGCACCTGGCAAGAACATGCTGGAGTCGATCCAGCTGGGCAACCTGCCCGGCGTCGGCATGACGGTGATCGACGGGCTGGTGCGCACGGGACGGTCACGCAATACCCCGCCCGCCCAGAAAGTGCCGGAGCTGACCAAGGCCCCGCCGGCGAGCCTGGGCGGCGGGCATTAGGGCGTCAGAAAAAATTCACCGGACGGCCTTGGCGGACCTGTGCCGGCTTACCACCACCTGTCCGGCAGCAGAACGTTGTCGCGCGACAGGTCGTTGACGTCGCGCAGGCCACACAGAGCCATGGTGATGTCTAGTTCCTTGTGGATGATTTCCAGGGTCTTCGTCACGCCTTCCTCACCCATGGCGCCGAGGCCATACAGGAAGGCGCGGCCGATATAGGTGCCTTGCGCGCCCAGGGCCCTGGCCTTCAGCACGTCCTGGCCGGAGCGGATGCCGCCGTCCATGTGAATTTCGACCTTGTCGCCAACCGCATCGATGACAGGCCCAAGCGCGGCGATGGACGAGATGGCGCCGTCAAGCTGGCGGCCGCCATGGTTGGAGACGACAATGGCATCGGCGCCGACACTGAGCGCCATCTTCGCGTCTTCAGGGTCGATGATGCCTTTCAGGATCAGCTTGCCGCCCCACTGGTTCTTGATCCATTCGAGGTCCTTCCAGTTGAGCTGAGGGTCAAACTGTTCGGTGGTCCAGCTGGCCAGCGAGGACATGTCGCCAACGCCCTTGGCATGGCCGACGATGTTGCGGAAGGTGCGGCGCTGGGTGCCCAGCATGCCAAGGCACCAGCGTGGCTTCGTGGCCAGGTTGATCATGTTGGCGATGGTCGGCTTGGGTGGCGCACTCAGGCCGTTGCGCACGTCCTTGTGGCGTTGGCCAAGGATCTGCAGGTCGACGGTGAGCACCAGTGCCGAGCAGCCGGCTGCCCTGGCGCGCTCTATCAGGTTCTTCGAGAAATCCCGGTCGCGCATCACGTAGAGCTGGAACCAGAACGGCTTGCTGGTGTTCTCCGCCACGTCCTCGATCGAGCAGATCGACATGGTGGACAGGGTGAAGGGCACGCCGAACTTCTCGCAGGCCTTGGCCGCCAGGATTTCTCCATCAGCGTGTTGCATGCCGGTCAGGCCGGTGGGCGCCAGGGCCACCGGCATGGCCACCGGTTCGCCGATCATGGTGGTCCTGGTGGTGCGGTTGTCCATGTTGACCGCAACCCGCTGCCTGAGCTTTATCTTCGAAAAGTCGCTCTCGTTGGCTCGATAGGTACTCTCGGTGTAGGAGCCGCTATCGGCATAGTCATAGAACATCCGCGGCACCCGCCGCTGGGCCAGCTTGCGAAGGTCCTCGATGCAGGTGATGGTGGTCATGGGTGTTGCCTTTGCTCGATGTCTGGCCCGATTGGTAAAATGAATTTACCACCGTGTCCATTAAACTTGCGACGAGGTTCGCCGCCTGGCTGAAGATGAGGGCTGGCGCAGTTCCTGCTCGCGTGCCGCAATGGCGTCGAGGGCAACGCGCCAGGTAAAGGCGAAGTACTGGAAGCCCTGGCCATCGATCTTGTCCTTGTCGAGATCGTGGACAACGCGGTCCAGCATCTCGAACAGTTCAGCCCTCAGCCTGGCGAGAACTGCGCCCGAGCTTGCGGTGCGCGCATCGGCGGTCATCCTGAGCAGGTCGAGGTTGTAGACGTCGATGCGGCCCTTCTGGCCTTCCTCCCAGCGGCGCTTCGCCCACAGCAGCAGCGACATGAGGATTGCGGCAACTGATACGGTAACACCGATGGGTTCGGCATTTTCCTGGAAGAAGCTGGGCTGGTCGCGATTATAGAAGGCGGCGGCTCCAGGGTGGACAGGCAGCAGTGTAGCGCCGCCGATGGCGGGCTGGCTGACGAAGCCGGCAAGCCGGGAGGACAGCGACAGTTCGCGCTGGTTTTCGAACAACGTCGCCGTAACCTTGCGCACCACCTCGTCCGGCACTGCAGTGCGAGTCACCAGGATGCGGTCGGCGGCGACGGTGGTGATGGTTCTGTCGGGGATGGCGGGGGTGCCGGAATAGACGCCCTTGGCCAGCGTGACCGGTTTCAAGGCCGGCCGCTTCACCTGCATTGCAGACGCCTGGTCGATCTCGATGATGTCGATCTGGGCCGCATCGGCGAGCCACTTGAGGCGGCGGTTGCCGGGCGCGCGCATGACGAACATGGCATCGATTTCCCGGTTGCGCAGGGCGATGATCGCGTCGTCCTGGTCGTAAGGCCTGGCGGTGAAGCGCTCCGGCTGTACGGTATACTGGTCGATGATGTACCAGAACGAGCGGTATTCCGACGAGGTGATTGGCGGCAGGCCGACGCGTTTGCCGACAATGTCGCGCACCGACGAGATGCCGGCATCGCGCCGGGCAATCAGGTGATAGGTGTCGGGATAGAGGTTGGCCACCATGGCAAGGTCGGGCCGGGAAATGGCATCCGCGGGAATTGCGGCGAAATCGATGATGCCATCTTCCAGCAGCTTCAGGCTTTCGCTTGAGCCCGCGGTCTGAAGTACGGCAAGGCGGAAGCCGTCGCTTTGGCCCGAGACCCTGTCCGCAAGCGCCTGCAGCAGTTCGTAATTGTCCGATCCGCGCCGTTCTGCGCCGACCTTCCAGGTGCGCTCGGCATTGCTGTCATTGTTGATGTAGAGCCAGCCCGCAAGCGCCAGCACCGACAGCAGCAGCGGGATCAGTGCGAGCAGCAGCCCGCGCCGGTTCACCGTATCGCGGCTATGGGAAGGACGGTCAGCTTGCTGCATTCCGCCTGGTCTCTGCGTAGTCACGCACGGCGTTGCCGAAGGCTTCGAACAGGCGCACCGAATCCGGGTTCTCGGCGGCGCGGAATTCAGGGTGCCATTGTACTGCCAGCGCAAAGCCGCGGGCATCCTTGACGGTGATGGCCTCAACAGTGCCGTCGGGTGCCCGGGCCATCACTTCCAGCCCGGCCCCAAGCTGGCCGATGCCCTGGCGGTGGACCGTGTTCACCATGGTGCCGCTCTTCTTGAGGATATTGTGCAGCAGGCTGCCAGGCTCAATGGCGATGGGGTGGGCCGGACCATAGCGGACGGCGACGTCATCACTATCAGGGGCGCGATGGTCAAGCCGGCCAGGAAGTTCCTGGATTTCGGTGGCCAGCGAGCCGCCAAACACCACGTTCAGTTCCTGAAAGCCGCGGCAGATGCAGAACAGCGGCATGCCGCGCTCCAGCACGGCACGGATCAACGGCAGGGTCAGGCTGTCGCGGTCGTGATCATACGGTTCGTGACGCAACGTTGGCTTGTCGCCATAGTGGGGCGGATGAACGTTCGAGGTTGCGCCGGTGACGAGGATGCCGTCCATCCGGTCCAGCATGTGATTGATGCCGTAGGCGTCGCCCATGGCGGGCAGGATGACCGGCAGCACATGGGCGCAGTCCGTCAGGGCGCGCAGGTACTTGTCGCCCGCCGAATGAAAGTGCAGGCCGTCCTTCACCGCAACGTCGGCTGGCACTCCTACGAGATATGATTTCGGCATGGCACAGGGTCCGGGCACGGCAGTGTTCGGTTGTTGCGATTACCTAGCCCCTGCATTTTGCACGTGTCCACCAGTTTTTGCGCGGTATTCGCGTCCATGCAGCTGGAAACGAGGAAGGCGGATGCAGGCGGGTATTGTATCTGTGGCGGGATTCGGCTTTAGTCCTTTCTCGCAGTTCCTCCTGGGGCTGCTGGTTTCACGCGACCCGCGACGGCGTATCAGGCTCCTGCCGGCAGAAGCAGACAACAATGAGGGAGTGCATCTGACGGCCTGGTGTCTGGCTTGTCGGGGGTAGATCAGGGAGAAAACAATGGATCGTCGCAAATTTATCAAGTCTGCCGGTGTTGCCACCGGTGCTGCTGCTGCCGCCACCACGCTGGCCGCCCCGGCCATCGCCCAGGCCACCAAGGACATGGTCATCGTGTCCACCTGGCCGCGGGACTTTCCGGGTCTCGGTACGGGCGCACAGCGGGCTGCCGCGCGAATTGCCGAACTGACCGAAGGCCGCATCAACGTGCAGTACTTCGCCGCCGGCGAACGTGTCGGCGCGTTCGACGTGTTCGACGAAGTGGCTGCCGGCAATAGCCAAGCCTATCACGCTGCCGATTACTACTGGAAAGGCAAGCACCCGGCCTGGGCTTACTTTACCTCCGTGCCGTTCGGCCTCACCCACGTCGAGCAGGACGCGTGGATCAACTACATGGGTGGCCAGCAGTTGTGGGACGAACTCGCATCGAGCTTCGGCCTGAAGTGCATGATGTGCGGCTGCACCGGCGTGCAGATGGGCGGTTGGTTCAACAAGGAGATCAACTCCGCTGACGACCTGAAGGGTCTGAAGATGCGCATTCCGGGCCTGGGCGGCGACGTCATGGCCAAGCTAGGCGCCTCACCGGTGTCGCTGCCGGGCGGCCAGATCTATGAAAACCTGGTCTCCGGCGCCATCGACGCCACCGAATGGGTCGGTCCGTGGAACGACTACTTCATGAAGTTCTACGAAGCCGCCAAGTACTACTACTATCCGGGCATGCACGAAGCCGGTTCCACGCTGGCGCTTGGCATCAACGAGAAGTGGTGGGCCGATCTGTCGAAGACCGACCAGGAGATCATCAAGGCTGCATGCGGCGAAGAGCACATGAAGTCGATCTCCGAGTACAACGCGCTGAACGGTACTTACCTGACCAAGCTGATCAAGGAAAACGGCGTCGAGCTGCGCGAGTTCAACGACGACGTGTACGACAGCTTCGGCAAGGCCGCCGAGGAAGTGTTCGCCGAAACGGTGGCGCACTCCGACCTGGCCAAGCGTACCCACGAGAGCTTCGTCGCAGCCCGCGCTGATGTCGGTGCCTGGATGAAGCTGTCCGACGTGGCCTACCTGAACCAGCGCAACCGCGTTCTGGGCATGTAATTACGCAATTGCCCCGCAGCCGGTGGTGTCCCTTGAACGGGCTCACTTCCGGCTGCGGCGACTCGTCCCGGCGCGCATGGCTGCCCGATGGGGTTTGCTATCGAATGCCGCAGCGCGTCCGGCAAAGGAAGCTGGTTAATCCGGGCAGGCTCCCGGCGGGGAATACAGGGCGGAACTTATTGTGAGCACTCAGGCGATCGACCCAACGGCGGGCACACTGGGCTGGCGGATGTTTTCCTGGTCCGTCACTTTTGCAACCTTTGCATTTATCCTGAACAATTACCTGACCTACTGGTTGGGCTTTCCCGGCGCATCCGCGGCGCCGTCCGGCGGCGGCGCGCTCGCCTGGGTCCAGCTTGGTCTGTACCTGCTTTCGGTTGCGCTGGCGGCCTTGCTGGTGATGCGGTCGCGCGCCATGGCGTTGCGCGCTGACGCTGCACGACTTTATGCGATAACTGCCTTCATCATCCGCTGGGCATTCTTTTCGGTCCTGCTGGTGGGGCTGGCGGACGCAATCATTTCGTTCCTTCGCGTCGAGGGCATGCTGGAAAGCGTTTTCGGCGCCCATCTTGCCAGCGAGCTTGGCCGGCCTATCTATCGCGGGACATGGGTGCATATCCCGTTGTGCATCCTGTCAGTGCTGATTGCCGCCATCTGGCGCAAGACGCTGGGCTTCATCTGGCTGGCGCTGCTGGTGGTGATCGCAGAACTGCTGATCGTTTTCACCCGCTTCATCTTCTCCTACGAACAGGCTTACATGGGCGACCTGGTGCGTTTCTGGTACGCCGCGCTGTTCCTGTTTGCTTCCGCCTACACGCTGATCGAGGAAGGCCATGTACGCGTCGACGTGCTCTATGCGGGCTTCACCGACAGGCGCAAGGGGCTGGTGAACCACTGGGGCTCGTTTCTGCTCGGCATGACGCTGTGCGCTGTGATCCTGTGGTTCGGCATGGAAGGCAAGGCGAGCATCATCAATTCGGCACTGCTGAATTTCGAGGTCTCGCAGTCCGGCTTCGGCATGTACACCAAGTACATGATGGCCGGTTTCCTTGGCGTGTTCGCGGTGTCGATGATGATCCAGTTTGCCGGTTATCTTCTGGAAGGCATTGCCGATCAGCGCAATGAACCGGGCAAACGCGAAGTCGCCAATCCTGGCGGCCACTGACCAGCCAAACGTTTCTGGGGCGAAAGAACATGGAACTTTTCTTTCTTGCAATGCTGGTCGTGCTGATGGCGTTTGCCCTCGGCTCCGGCTTTCCGGTGGCGTTTGCGTTGCCGGGCTCTGCCATTCTCACCATCGGTCTCGCAGCTGGCGCGGGCTATGTCTTCGCGGGCGATACGGCGGCGTTTTTCGCACATGGCTCGCCATCGCAATGGATCAGTGCGGGCGTTACCAACTTCCGCGGCATCTATTGGGAGGTGGAGCGAGATACGCTGATCGCCATTCCGCTGTTCGTGTTCATGGGAATCATGCTGCAGCGGTCGAAGATCGCCGAAGACCTGCTGGTTACCATGGCGCAGCTGTTTGGTCCGATCCCGGGCGGCCTTGGCATCTCGGTGGTGTTCGTGGGCGCGCTGCTGGCGGCGACCACCGGCATCCTTGGCGCCACCGTGGTGGCCATGGGCCTGATCTCGCTGCCGGTGATGATGCGCAACAACTATTCGCATTCGCTCGCCACCGGCACAATTGCGGCTTCAGGCACGCTTGGCCAGATCATCCCGCCTTCGATCGTGCTGATCATCCTGGCCGACCAGCTGGCCAGCGCCGTCGACCAGGCCGACACGGCCCGTAAGGCGCTGCACAAGGCATCGACCGGCGACGTGACCATGCCGTCTGAGTTCGCGGTTACCTCGACCAGCGCCGGCGACATGTTCCTTGGCGCCTTCATCCCCGGCCTCGTGCTGGTTGGCCTGTACATGCTTTACATCCTAGTGCTGGCCTTGCTGCGCCCCAAGATGGCGCCGGCCGTGCCGGTCGAGGGCGGTCTCAACAAGGAGCTGCTGATCAAGGCGTCGATTTCGCTGGTGCCGCCGCTGGTGCTGATCTTCATCGTGCTGGGCTCGATCATCGGCGGCGTGGCGACGGTGAACCAGGCCGGCGCCATCGGCGCGGCAGGCGCCATGATCATGGCTGGTTACCGGCTCAAGGAAGGAGAGGCGCGGGCGTACTGGCCTGCCTTGCTGGCACTCGCGTCAGTGGTGGCCATCTTCGCACTGGGCTCGATGTTCTCGATGAACATCAAGAACATCCAGGACTCCACCGATGCGCTCGGCATCGGCCTCGGTCTGGTGGCTCTGTCGGGACTCATCATCGCGCTTATCTGGAGTGGTTTGCGCACGCTGCGCATTAACCGCACGCTGCATGGCGTGATGATCGAGACCGCCAAGACGACCTCGCTGGTGTTCATCATTCTGCTCGGCGCGGCGATGCTGACATCCGCCTTCCGGGCCTTCGGCGGCGAAGAGCTGGTCAAGGAGTTCCTGACCGGGCTGCCGGGCGGTTTCTGGGCACAGTTCATCATCGTGATGGCGGTGATCTTCCTGCTCGGCTTCTTCCTCGACTTCATCGAAATCGCCGTGGTGGTGGTGCCGATCGTATCGCCGATCCTGCTGGCGGATCCGTCAGCCAACATCACCGCCGTCTGGCTGGGCGTGATGATCGGTCTCAACATCCAGACCTCGTTCCTGACGCCGCCGTTCGGGTTCGCGCTGTTCTACCTGCGAGGCGTGGCGCCATCGAGCGTGCTGACCACCTCCATCTACAAGGGCGTGGTGCCGTTCATCATGCTGCAGCTGGTGGCGTTGGGCATCGTCGGCTACCTGCCAAGCCTGGTGAACTACCTGCCGACAAGGTTATCATTGCTTGGCGAACAATCGCCTCCACCCATCAATCCCAAGCTCCAGACCTGTATCGAGGAGACCGTGTTCACCCGATTCCAGAACGAGGGGGACCGGATCAGGTCAGCGATCACTGCAGCCCGGGGCCTGGACATGTCGGTGGTCCCGGACAAGCTGGCCACATCATTCACCGAAAGCCTCGACAAGGCTGAGGAGACCTTCAAGCTGCTCGAGGACATCAAGACGGCCGAGCAGGAGATGCAGGCTGCCATTCCTGCCTATGCGCCGCTGCACAGTCAGGTACGGGTAATCGAGCGCGACATCCGCCGGGCGGAGGAAGACCTCAAGACTGCCCAGACACTATTGAGCCGGGTGCGCGGTGATGACGAGGAAGCGCAGGAACGGCGGGCGGGCTATGAGGCCCGCATCGCGAAGGACAAGGCCGAGGTAGAGCGGCTGACAGCCCTCATTCCGGCCGAGTGGAAGGAAAAGCATGAAACTTTCAAGAAGCTCCTGAATGCGGACCAGCGGGCGCGGCTTGCCTATCGCCGCAATGCCGACCAGGCCTACAAGCCGGTTGCCGAACTCAGAGGGTTGCTGGAAGGTGCGGAGCGGCTGCTTGAGCTCAAGCCTGCGCTCGACAATGCGGTGGCGCTGGCTGACGGCAACGATGCTGCCGCGACGGCCGACGCCATCAAGTCGCTGGTTTCGGACCTCGGCAGGGTGGATGGCACAAGTGACCTGACCAAGCCGTTGCGCGATGCAACGCGGGCGCTTGAACGCAATCCGGATGACAAGCCGGAGCTCAAGCGGCTTCTGACCGAGGCAGAGGAAATATTCGCTGCCAAGGTGGACTGGCGGCAGAAGGCCATCGAAAGCATCGGCCCTGGCCTGGAGACCTATGAGCAGGCGATCTTCGATACCATAGGCTTGCGCTCGCAGCGGCGCCTGCCGGAAGAGACTGCGCTCAAAGTTGCAGCCTGCATGTCGCATCACCGCGATGTGTCGCTGAGCTTCTAGGGACCAGGTGCTGGACGGATGAAGCCTGCCGACCTGTTTGACCTGACTGGCGAGGTGGCCCTGGTAACGGGCGCCTCGTCCGGGCTGGGTGAAAGGTTTGCCCAGGTTCTGGCCGCGAACGGTGCGAAGGTGGTGCTGGCGGCGCGCCGGGCAGACCGGCTCGAGGCGCTGGCGGGAAAGATCCGCGCCGACGGCGGCGAGGCGATTGCCATTGAGCTTGACGTTGCCGATCAATCTGCCATCGCGCCCGTCTTCGATGCTGTGGAGGCAGCGTTCGGCACGGTCACGATCCTGGTCAACAATGCCGGCATCGACGGCTCTTCTCCGCCGCTCGACATGACGCCCGAGCAGTGGCGCAAGGTCATGGCGGTCAACGTGGACGGGGTGTGGTTCTGTGCCCAGGAGGCCGCCCGGCGGCTTGTGGCGGCGGGCAAGCCCGGCAGCATCATCAACATCGCCTCGGTGCTGTCGTTCCGGGCGGCGCGCACCCTGTCCGCTTACGCAACCTCGAAGGGTGCGGTGCGGCAGATGACCCACAACCTGGCGCTTGAACTGGCGCGCCACAACATCCGCGTCAATGCCATTGCGCCGGGCTACATCCTCACCGAGATCAACCGGGACCTGTTCGCATCGCCCGCCGGCGAGAGAATGATCAAGCGCATTCCGCAGCGGCGCATTGCTGATCCGTCAGAACTGGATGGCACGCTGTTGTTGCTGGCGTCATCACGCGCCTCGGGCTACATGACGGGGTCGACTGTGGTGGTGGATGGCGGGCACATGCTGCCCGCCGACTGAAGACGGCTCCTGCGCCACCTGCGCACACGATTGCAAGAAGGACGATCAGCCCATGGACTTCACGATCTCGCCCGAGATGGAAAAGTTGCGCCGCCGCCTGCGGGACTTCATCGCTGAAGAGGTGTTGCCGCTAGAGGATGACAAGGACAACTACAACGAGTTCGAGAACATCCGGCTGTCACTGCTGAAGCCGATGCGCGAGAAGGCCAGGAAGGAAGGCCTGTGGGCGCCGCAGATGCCGAAGGAGCGCGGTGGTCTCGGCCTGAAGGTGGCCGAATGGGCGGTGTTCTACGAGGAGGCTGCGCGTTCCATTTTCGGTCCCGTAATCGTCAACTGCCAGGCGCCTGACGACGGCAACATGTCGATCCTCAACAAGACGCTGCCCAGCGAGGAGATGAAGGACAAGTGGCTGCAGCCGATCATCGATGGCGAGGTGCGCTCGTCGTTCGTGATGACCGAACCGCACCCCGGCTCAGGTTCGGACCCGGGCGGCATGATGCTGACGATGGCCGAGCGCAAGAACGACCGCTACGTCATCTCCGGGCGCAAGTGGTTCATTTCCGGCGCGGCGGTTGCCTCGCACTTCATCCTGATGGCGCGCACGTCGGATGATCCGCGGCGTGGGCTGTCGGCGTTCCTGTTCCACAAGGATGATCCGGGCTGGCGGATCGTGCGGCGTATACCCAACATGGGGCCGGATGAACACGGCGGCGTGTGCGAGCTGGAGTTTGACGGGCTGGAGATTCCCATAGCCAACCGGCTGATGGAGGAAGGCGACGGCCTGCGAATCACCCAGATGCGGCTGGGTCCGGCGCGCCTCACCCATTGCATGCGCTGGCTGGGCATGGCCAAGCGCTGCATGGAAGAGGCCAATGACTACATCAGCACGCGAGAGGCATTCGGGCAGAAGCTGGCCGAGCGCGAGAGTGTCCAGATGATGATGGGCGACGTGGCGCGTGACATCCACACCGGCAAGCTGCTGACCATGCACGCCGCCTGGATGATCGACCAGGGCGACAAGGCCCAGAAGGAAGTCTCTACCGCCAAGATTCACGTTGCCGATACGCTGCACCGGGCCGCCGATACGGCGCTGCAGCTGCAGGGTGCGCGCGGCTACTCGGAAGATTCCATCGTCGAGTGGATCTACCGTTACGCCCGCTGTGCGCGGCTGGTGGACGGGGCCTCGGAAGTGCACAAGATGGTGCTGTCGCGCCACTACCAGAAGCTGGGCAACGGCTACTGGGACTGGCGGGTGTCCGGCGAGGCTTGAGGCTCTGCGTCCGTTAAAGTTTTAACCATCCGGTTAAGCCCTGTTTTCCTCCGTTGCGGTATGATTGCAGTTGAATCAGCCAACCGGAAGGAAGAGGGCGTCTGGTCATGGTTTTGGGCCGTTTCATCGACATCATCCTGGCCGTCGCCGCAGCGACGTGGCTGGCCATGGCCGGGGTCACCGGCGAGGTGAAGGCGGCTGCCTACGACACTTCCCGGCTGGACCGGATGCCCGACTTTTCGCAGACCGATACCCGTCTGGGGCTGCCCGGCGGCGGGTCGCACTATTGCGTGCCTGTTGCCACCGCCAACGTGCTGGTATGGCTGGCTGAGCATCGCGGCTACAAGAACCTGTTGCCGGTTCAGGGCTTGAGCACCATCGAGAAGGTTGCCTCGGTTGCCGGCCGGCTGGGCAGCGATGAGCTGATGTCTACTGCACCGAAGGGCGGCACCAACCTGCAGAAGTTCGTCGACGGGCTGGCAGCCTATGTGCGCGAGGCAGGCTACAGCGGTGAGATCAGCGCCTATGGTCCGGGGGCTTTCAGCAACGTGTCGCGCGCCCACGCCGGGGCGCCGGACTGGCATTCCATCCGCTCCGAATTTGCCCGTGGCGCGGGCGTGTGGGTGTCGGTGAGCTTTTTCGAGGAAACCCGCAAAAGCGGTGAATGGCGGCGCATCGGCGGGCACATGGCCACCATGGCGGGCTTCGGCGTGGACGAGCGCGGCAGCACAGACCGTGACGTCATCATCCTGCATGACCCGGACGACGGGCATAGCGCATCCGTGCAGCGGCGCTACCTGAACACCGAGCCGCTGCGCAATGTGCGGGCCGTCGACGGATCGGGCCGGGTTGCGTTCGAACTCGATGACTATCTCGACGTGAGCAAGGACTTCAACATGCGTGACGGCTATCGCGCCGTCATCACCAACGTGTTCCTGCTCGACATGTAGGCGTTTATTTCAGATCAGCCCTGCCACGCCGAGCAGCAGGCCGATCAACGCACATGCCCCAAGCGTGCGGGCAAGGCCGGCGTGAAACTTCAACAGCATCAAGGCGGACAGACCGAACAGCCCGGCGGCAGGCCAGCTCAACGAGGTCCAGTCCGGCCATGTCATGCTGACCGGTCCCCATTCGATACGGCCGATGCCGGCGAACAGCACGTGCAACGCAAACCACAGGGCCAGATTGGCGATTACGCCGACGACGGCAGCGGTTATGGCGGACAGCGCGCCGGACAGCCGCGGCATCGACGCCAGCCTCTCGATGTAGGGCGCGCCGGCGAAGATCCACAGGAAGCAGGGCGCGAAAGTGACCCACAGCGCCATGCCGGCTGCGGCCAGCCCCATCGGTACCGAGCCCAGCAGTCCGGCTGAACGGAAGCCCGCCATATAGCCAACGAACTCGGTGACCAGGATTAACGGGCCGGGGGTGGTTTCAGCCAGCCCGAGGCCGTCGATCATCTGTTCGGGGGTCAGCCAGTTGTGGGTCTCCACTGCCTGCTGCGCCATGTAGGCCAGCACTGCGTAGGCGCCGCCGAAAGTGACGACTGCGAGCTTGGAAAAGAACAGGCCCACCTTGACGAGCAGGTGGTCGGGCCAGGTCAGCAGGGCCACGATGGCGATGGGGGCAAACCAGATCACCAGCCACAAGGCGACGGTGGCCAGGGTGCGGCCCATGCTGACGGGCACCGGCTGCTGAGAGGTGTCTGGCACGGCGGCGGCGCGGGTCATCAACCAGCCTGCGATGCCCGCCAGCGCGATCACCACCGGAAACGGCACCGAGAACACGAACAGCGCCAGGAAGGCAAGCCCGGCAATGATCCAGTGCGCGGGCAGCTTGAGGGCGCGCTTCGATACTTTGAGCAGGGCTTCCAGCACGATGGCAAGCACGGCAGCCTTGATGCCGAAGAAGGCGGCTTCGACCAGCGGCAGCCTGCCATAGAGCGAATAGAGGACCGAGATCAGCAGCACCACCGCAGCGCCCGGCAGCACGAACAGCAGGCCTGCCATGAGCCCGCCCTTCACGCCGTGCAGCCGCCAGCCGGCATAGGTTGCCAGTTGCATGGCCTCTGGGCCGGGCAGCAGCATGCAGAAATTGAGCGCCCGCAGATATTGCTGCTCGGTAAGCCACGGCCGCTGCTCAACCAATTCGCGGTGCATCAAGGCGATCTGCCCGGC
>JAZBOA010000398.1:0-4552 GCA_036350935.1 Anderseniella sp.
CGGCAAGATGGCCTCGACCTTGTCATCAATCCTAACCAGATGCATGCCGAAGCTGGAGGCCACCGGACCCGACCAGGTTCCCACCGGCAGATTTGCTACGTCCTGCGCGAACCCAGAGCCGAAGGTCCTCGCAACATAGGTCAGGGTCGAAAGCGACAACCGCGGTGGCAACATTGTTGACGTCCCCAGTTCTGACAAATCGCGATGGGGATCTGCTTCGAGCAGGGCAAGGGTCTCGCTCACAACTGGCTCGCCTGCGGATGCCGCTGCACCAAGAAAGACCTGCGTAAAGGCAACACGTTCCTCAAGCCGATAACTGTCCGCATTTTGCGCCATGAATGCCTCAAGATCCGCTTCCGATGGCGAAAGCCTCTCAGCCTTGGCATCTGTCAGAAACTCGATTTTCTGCTGCAATCTGCGCCGGATGACGCTGTCATTAGCTTCCAGCCCCATCGCGATTGCCTCGCGGACGTACATTTCCTCTCGAACAAAGCCATCGACCATGTTGCTGAGTTCGACCGCTGTGGGCGGTCTTTTCCAGGTGCGCTCGAAGACGGCAGACAATTGCGCGATCTGCGCCGCCGGAACCGTGATCTCCGTGTTTTCTGGTGTCCCTGCAGCTGGTGAAAAACCGGAATACAGCACAAACACCACCGCTCCGAGCCCCAGGAATTGAACTAGGGGATCGGCAAGAACACGTCGCGCATTGCTGGTTCTGCTCAATTTGGCCTCAAACTTTGATCGACAGGCTAGGGCTTCCGGGCGCACCCGCAAAAATAGGCAATCACCCCACACCGGAATGTCACTGCACGGACAATTTCGAGTCCCCCCCCCTGTTTTAATTCCGCTGAGATTACGTCAGGCACACGGAGGCAAAGATGATTAGAACGTTGGCAAAGAACCTATACTTGGTGACAGCGGCCTTGGCTCTTTCTGTAGTCGCGTCAGGTATGGTCATCGCTCAGGATTCGGTCGATCTTTCTCCGGAGGGGGCTGAGGTTTATAAGGGAAAGCCCTACTCTCCGTATGCGGACCGAAAGTTCCCGACTAATGTCTACTTCGGAGACACTCACGCCCACACCGCGTTGTCCGCTGACGCAGGTGGCGGTGGTACACGGCTTTTGCCAAGGGATTCATATCGCTTCGCCCGCGGCGAGCAGGTGACCTCGAACACTGGTCAGCCTGTAAAGCTGCGCACTCCATTAGATTTCTACATGATCACCGACCATAGCGATGGTATGGGCGCAATCGTCGATATTCTCAAGGGCGCACCCAATATCGTTGCTGATCCAGTCGGCAAGCAGTTCCATGAGGCCTTTGCTAAGGGTGGCGAGGCAGCCGGAGACGCTGCCAAACAACTGGTCGCCTTATTCTCGCAGGGCAAAGTTCCACCGGCCATGAACTACCAGCCCGGTAATCCCGCCTATAAGACGACGTGGGAAGACATCGTCAAGGCTGCCGAGGAGTTCAATGAGCCCGGCAAGTTCACAACTTTCTTTGCCTTCGAATGGACGTCCTTGGTCAAGGGCAACAACCTGCATCGTAATGTGATTTTCCGCGATGAAGCGGATAAGGTGTTGCAGGTGGTACCTTACACAACCACTCCACCTACCGGCAGTCCAAATCCCCGCGACTTGTGGGCATGGCTCCAGAATTATGAGGACAAGACGGGCGGCCAAGTCCTCGCTATCCCACACAATGGCAATGTATCTAGCGGCATGATGTTTGCCACGAGGGATGATTTTGATGGTGGAAAGCCCCTTGACGCCGATTATGCGGAGGCACGCGCCAAGTGGGAGCGTCTATATGAAGTTACTCAGATCAAGGGTGATGGTGAAGCTCACCCAGCCCTGTCCCCCAACGACGAGTTCGCCGATTTCGAAACTTGGGACATGGGAAATCTTGATCTCAGCGAGAAAAAGACGCCTGAGATGCTGCCACATGAATATGCGCGCTCGGGCCTAAAGCTCGGCCTTGAAATGGAAGCGAAGCTCGGCGTCAATCCTTTCAAGTTTGGTCTTGTTGGCGCGAGCGACAACCACACCGGACTGACAACGCCAGATAATGATAACTTCTTTGGCAAGTTCACTCAGTACGAGCCCAATCCTCACCGCGCGAGCCATATTTCCAAGAAACATCAGCTGGAAGGGGGTAAGGATCTCTACTCCTGGCAGTATATCACAGCTGGACTGACAGCTGTCTGGGCGACGGAAAACACCCGAGGCGCAATTTGGGATAGCATGCAGCGGCGTGAAGTGTATGCAACGACCGGCCCGCGCATGCGCGTCCGGTTCTTTGGTGGCTTTGACTATGCCAACGATGACGCAAAGGGCAGGAACCTGGCTGCAATCGGATACAGCAAGGGCGTGCCTATGGGCTCGGACATGGCTGCCGCACCTGACGGAAAGTCTCCTAGCTTTCTTGTTTACGCCTTGCGGGACCCCGACGGTGCGAACCTTGACCGCATCCAGATCATCAAGGGTTGGCTCGACAAGGACGGAGTCGCGCAGGAAAAGGTCTATGATGTGACTTGGTCCGACAACCGCAAACAGGATGCGAACGGCAAGATTCCGCCAGTGGGCGATACGGTCGACCTTTCGGTACCCAGTTGGACCAACACGATTGGGGCGTCCGAACTCGGCGCTGTCTGGCAGGACCCGGACTTCGACCCCTCTCTCAGGGCGTTCTACTACGCACGCGTAATCGAGATACCGACGCCTCGCTGGACGGCTTATGACAGGGTGAAATTTAATCTCGATCTCCCTGACAATATCCCACTTAAGGCGCAGGAGCGGGCCTATACCTCGCCGATCTGGTACAATCCGTCATGAGCACGGGCCGGGAGTTGGCCAAGCGCCTGACCATAGTGACAATTGCTGCGATGGCCGCGGGGACACTAGAGGCCAGAGCCTGCGGATTTGAACGGCCGGTGGACCAGCAACGGGGCTTTCTTAACTGGATTTATCCTGACTCGTTTCACATATCGACGGCGATCTGGCAGGGTCAGCAGAAAGGAATGCTGGGGCGGGACCCCGCCCTGCAGTCATCCAGCAAGCTTTTGGTGAATCCCGCCTACCGCAAGACGATGGCTACATTGACCATATTTGCCCAGCGCTTTGAGGTCGGGCGCGAGGGTAGTAACGGCAAATCATTCGTCGTACTGCTTCTGGAACCGATGCTTTGGACCCGAATCGAGCCCGGTAAGGGTGCCCTCAGTCTGACAGTGCACATCAATCAGCCAACGGAGGGGGAGCCGGTGCTGATTACGGAGCGGGTCGTTCTGGAGGCACTGAACCGGGGGGTAGTCAGCTTTGAGCAAGCAAATCAGGAAGGCTATCTACGGATCTATGGCGATGAAGTTGGCATAGCCGAAGTTCGTCGGTCATTTGCGCGTATTTCTCCTAAGCCGGCAAACGAAAGTTGATTGCCTACGGTACCGATGTCTCGGTTCACGGCCACCAGGAAAATGTGAAGATGGTACAAGAATGGCCGACCAAATGTCCATCGATGGACTTTTTAGATCCTGTTTGAACGGTAGTGTTGCCCCCGTCAGCCAAGCTGTCAGGCGCCGGTTTTACCATGGAGTGCAAGCGCTTCATGGCCAGGCGAATGCCGGAAACTCCACACGGAGGTCCGCCGAAAGCCGGGAGGGAGTTCGTTGTTAAGGCTTTTGATTTGTTTGCTTTGTTTGATTGTTCCGACCACCTCAATCGGGTCAGTCCTGCTTGTCGAGGCTGATCAAGGAAGCGTCGGTTCGACAACGGTGTCAGTGGGCAAGACCCATCCCATTCAACCGGTCGGACAAGGCGTGGAGAAGTCTACCTCCATTAGCAAGACCAATTTCGCCTGGCCACTCAGGGGGGCGGTGACGGTTGAACCCTGCAGCTATGCCCATTGCACCGATGTTTGACCGCACCTGCTGCAGAAGACCTAACCCACCACATTTAGCATGAGGCCATGAAATGCCTTTCTCGCAAAATCCGAGAGCCTGGACGTCAACCCGGTATTCCGACCAATACCAAAAGAATCCCTGCCTCAATAGGAAAGCGTCATGAATCAAAAATTCAGAATGCCCCTCGTTTGCAGCCTGTTTTCGCTGTTGGTGGCGGGAGGGTTAGTCAACATTGCCGCACCCTCCCAGGCCCAGTCTTCCGCACAGACGGCTGCTGCTGCAGAGCCTGCCGCTGAGGCAACCGCGCCTGAGCCGCTCACGGAAGAAGAGCTGGAAATTCTGGTGGCGCGGATTGCGCTCTATCCCGATGAACTGGTGGCGCTGATTTCTGCCGCCTCGCTGTATCCGCTGCAGATCATCGAGGCGGACCGTTTCCTGGAACAGCGCAAGACCAAGCCGGATCTCCAGCCGAAGGCTGACTGGGACGGCAGCGTTGTCTCGCTGCTGAACTACCCCGAGATCGTCAAGATGATGAGCGAGGATCTGGACTGGACCCAGGCCTTCGGCGATGCGCTGGTCAACCAGCAGCAGGACGTCCTGGTCGCCATCCAGCAGCTGCGCGAGCGCGCGGTGGCGCAAGGCGTCATCAAGACCGACGAC
>JAZBOA010000399.1:0-2499 GCA_036350935.1 Anderseniella sp.
CAGGTCGGCATCGGGCCAGAAAGCGTTCAGCATCCCGATGGGGGCCATGCCGAACGGTGCGGCATAGGTCTGACCGAAGAGCGTGGCACTCGTGTCGATTTTCGAGACATCGACCATGTAGCGCGGCGTCAGTTCGACCTCTTCGAAGGCCTCGGAATTGCGCCGTAGATTGCGTTCGGATTCCGCGCCGCCATCGACGAGATCGAAGGCGAAGCGCGGGATCCGTCGCTTCGCGCGGAACCGCAGATCTTCGATGGACGCCGCGCGGTCCAGCCCCATCAGATCGACCACCCGCCATCCACGGCAAAGGCCTGTCCGGTGGTGAAGGCGGACATGTCCCCTGCGAGATAGCACACCATCTCAGCGATTTCGGCGGGTGTGCCGAAACGGCCCATAGGTTGGCGGTCGACAAAGGCGGCGTGGGCCTTGTCGAAATCCCCCGTGGCGGTCAGCCGTTCCTTCAGCGAGGGGCTTTCGACCGTGCCGGGGCAGATCGCGTTGCAGCGGATGCCGGCCTTCACGTAATCGGCGGCGATGGCCTTGGTCATGCCGATGATCGCGGCCTTGGAGGCGCCGTAGACGAACCGGCGCGGCGCCCCCTTTTCGCTGGAAACGATCGATGCGATGTTCACGATCGACCCTGATCCCTGGTCCAGCATCCCCGGCAGCACTGCCTTGGTGATCTGGAACATCGCCTTGGCGTTGAGGCCGAAAGCACGGTCCCAATCTGAGTCCGTGCAATCCAGGATCGTGCCGTCATGCACCCAGCCCGCACAATTCACCAGGATCTGCACCGGGGGCAGGGAGGCTATCAGTGTTGTCACGGCCTCGACATCAAGCACGTCCAGACCCATGCCTGCGATGTTCTGATAGCCCGCCGCGACGTTTTCGACCGCCTTGGCGTCGATGTCGGTGGCGATGACATTGGCCCCGCGCTCCGCGAGCGCTTCGGCGCTGGCGCGCCCGATCCCGTTTCCTGCGGCGGTGACGAGGGCGGTCTTCCCCTGAAGTGTATGTTCCATATGTCCTCTCTCAGCGGGCAAGCCAGCCGCCATCGACGGTGATCACGCTGCCATGGCAGTAAGCGGCGGCATCTGATGCCAGGAAGACCGCAGCCCCGGCGATTTCCGAAGGGTCGGCAAAGCGTCCGGCCGGGATGCGATCCAGCAGGGCCTTCGAGCGCTCCGGATCTCTCCTGAGCGCTTCCGTGTTGTCGGTCGCGGTATAGCCGGGGGCGACGGAGTTCACGTTGACACCGTGAGGCGCCCATTCGTTGCAGAGGGCCCGTGTCAGGCCGATCACGGCGTGCTTGCTCGAGGCATAGGCCGGCACGCGCAGGCCGCCCTGGGTGCTCAGGACGGATGACACGATGATGATCTTGCCCGAGCCTTGCGCGACCATGTGCCGTCCGGCCGCTTGCGACAGCAGCCAGACGGAGTCGAGATTGACCGACAGGACCCGCCGCCACTTCTCAAGCGGCATGTCAACCGAGTCTTCGCGGTGGATGATGCCGGCATTGTTCACCAGGATATCAAGTCCGCTCAAGGCGTCCTTTGCGAAGGCAGTGACATGGGCAGCGGCGGCCTGATCCATATCCGTGAAATCGGCCTGAACGGCCGCTGCCTTGCGGCCCATGGCCTTGATTTCAGAGAGCGCGTCTTCGGGCTGATGGCTGCGATAGGTCAGCGCAACATCGGCTCCGGCAGCCGCGAGTCCGAGAGCGATACCCTTGCCGATGCCGGTTGCGCCGCCGGTCACAAGAGCCTTGCGACCGGTCAGGTCAAACAGGTTTGACATCTTCAGTACCGGTTCGCGATCGGCAGGTCCTCGGCGGGAAAGAGCGAAATCACCTCGCAGCCGGTCTCGGTCACGACTACCTCTTCTTCGATCCGGGCCGCGGAATAACCATCGGTTGCCGGGCAGTAGGTCTCCAGCGCGAAGACCATGCCGGTCTTGATTTCCATCGGGTGATCCAGGCTGATGGCACGGCTGATGATGGGGCGTTCATGCAGGGCAAGGCCCAGACCGTGCCCGAATTGCAGGCCGAAGGCGGCATCCTCGCTCGGGAAACCCAGGCTTTCGGCGGTCGGCCAGACCTCGGCAACCTTGTCGGTCGAGACACCGGGTTTGATCATCGCTATCGAGGCGTCGATCCATTCGCGCGCCTTTACGTAGGCGTCGTTCTGGGACGGCGTGGCGCGGCCCACGTTGAAAGTGCGGTAATAGCAGGTGCGATAGCCCTGATAGCTTTGCAAGATGTCGAAGAAGGCCTGATCGCCGGGCCGGATCAGCCGGACGGTGAAGTTGTGCGGATGCGGATTGCACCGCTCACCAGAGATTGCGTTGATCGCTTCCACATCGTCGCTGCCCATTTCGTAGAGCAGCTTGTTGGACATGGCGACGATATCGTTCTCGCGAATGCCCGGCTTCAGCTCTTCGTAGATCATGTGGTAGACGCCATCGACCATCGCGGCGGCCTGCGTCAGAAGCTGAATTTCA
>JAZBOA010000400.1:0-11853 GCA_036350935.1 Anderseniella sp.
CTTCGACACCAAGATCATGCGCAAGGTGGTGACCCTGCGCAAGAAGGATGCCGCCGAGCGCCAGGAGGAAGAGGCAATTTTGGACCTCTATCTCAGCGCGCTGGGCATGGCGGCTGCGGAGGCCGCGCCCGAGGACGAATAAGCGGGCTCGCTACTCCCTTTGCTACAGCCATTCTTGCTCTGGTTCCCGGATCGCGTGATGGACTCGGTTCCGTTCTGCCCGGGGAGCAGGCTGCAGTAATGAAAACGGCTCCCGCCGGTCTGACGGGAGCCGTTTGAAACGGGGTATGGCGGACGGGCTTACTGGTTGCCGTTGCCGAAGGTCAGCGGTGCTTCAACCACTTTCAGGACTTCGGTGGCGCGGGCGTCCGATTGCTGCCAGGAGATGGGCGCTTTCTGGAAGTGACCCTTGCCGGTCCGGTTTACCACCTGGCTGTCGCCCTTGGCGGAGCGGTTGACACCGCCCGCATCTGCCGGCTCGGCCACTTCTTCCTCGTCGCTGCCCATGAAGGCGGCGATCAGCTTGGACAGGGCGGACTTTTCGTCACTGTCGAGGGCCGGCACCTGGTTGGCTTCGTCGCGCACGAACGGCTGCGGTGCGCCGTCACGCCGCGCCAGGGCGTCGGTGTTGGCGAACAGGTCGCTGAGGCTGGTGGTGTTGGCATAGGTTACGGACAGCGGGCGCAGTTCGCCCTCCTCGACGCGGGTTGCGTTGTCGAGGCTGCCCTTGGCGGTGGTGTTGCTGGCCAGAAGCGTCGAGCGGTCTTCATAGGCGATCGAGGCGATGGTGGCCGGGCCGAGGTTGCCGCGTACCGGCGACTCGCTGGCGGCGACATTGAAGTTCTGGCTGGTCGGGACGGGCGCGGAGGCCGGTTCGATCTTCATGTTGGCAGCCGCCAGCATGAGCACCTCGATCGGCTTGGGACGCGGCTTGGGCACGGCCCGCAGGTTTGCCACCTGCTGGGGTGCCTCGTCGGCCGATGGCGACGGCGGCGTGGACTTTGACATGGCAGCCAGCACCGCATCGGCCATGGAGGCCTGGATCAGGTCGACTGGACCTGACGGGGCTTCGTTTTCTTCCTGCTCCTGCACGGGGGCCTGGTAGGAGGCGACCTTGCTGGAATTGCCGGTTTCGCGGGCTGCCAGCAGGGTGTTGCCGACGCCGCCGCGGCGGGCATTCACCGTGCCGGCGTACTTGCGGCTGATGCTGGCGTAACGTGACGGGCTCATACGCGGCCAGTGGCGGACATTGCCGTTGTCAATGTGCACGAAGCCGTACTTGCCGGAACGAGGGTAGAAGCCGACTCCGCCGACCTTGCGCACCAGTGCGGAGCCCATGATCTTCTCTGCAGGTACGTCGGGGAAGTAGAAGTCGATGGCGTTGCCGCGCATGTGCTGCGACTTTGTCGCTACCTTGCGGCCGATGCGGCGAAGCATGGCGTTGGTGCGCGGGCTGCGATAGGCGGAAACGATATGGATCGGCTTCTTGGAGCCGAGGTCGGCGTGCAGTTCCCAAAGCAGGTCGAGCGTTTCGACCGACATGTTGGTCGGCTCGTCGCGGCGCCAGTCGCGCAGGAACCAGTTGATCTTCTTGAGCGCTTCACGGTCGTGCTTGCCGTTGCGCTTGTAGGTGACGGTGATGGATTCCTTGGTGTGGGTGAAATACATCGACAGCGTGCGGGTTTCAGCCGAGGCTGAGGCGGCGCCGGACGTCATGACGGCTGCTCCGAGGATGGCCGCAAAGCAGCCACCGAGCAAACCACGTTTCACCTGGGAGGCCGTATCCGCAATGCGGACGACCCAAGGATCCCTGCCGATCATAAACTCTCTGAAACGAGGCGTGCGCCCCGCATCCCCTACTTATCTACCCCTGAGCAGATACGTAAAACGTACTACAACCAGTCACCAAAGACCACAAGAATAAGGCTGCTATGGGGCAGTGTTCATACTCACCCCAAAAGCATTGCAGATCATCATTAACGGGCAATTAAGAGGGCGCGCCGGATCGCTCCGGCAGCGCGTCAACGCAGCACGGACCGCTCTTCGTTCATGGCCCGGGCGAGATAGTCGTCTCGTTTGTAAACGTCCGGGAAATAAACAAGATTTCCGTTCTCGTCGGTCCAGGCGGTGAAGTAGGTCAGGTGCACCGGCAGCTTCTTCTGCATCTGGATGGGCGTGTTCTTGCCCGAGGCGATGGTGCCGGCCACCTTCTCGTCGGACCAGCCGAGGATATGGGTTGCAAGTTCACGCGGATTCTGCACGCGCACGCAGCCATGGCTGAATGCCCGCGACTCGCTTTCGAACAGCGAGCGCTTGGGGGTGTCGTGCAGATAGATGGCGTGGCTGTTCGGGAACATGAACTTCACTTCGCCCAGCGCATTGTTCGGTCCCGGCTTCTGGCGGATGCCAACGCCGCCATTGTAGTTCCACCAGTCGACATTGTAACCGGAGACACGCTGGCCGCGATTATTGACCGCCTCGTAGCCGCGTTGCTCCAGGTAACCCGGATTGGCGCGAAGCTTGCGCAGGTAGTCCTTCTTGATGATCGACTGCGGAATGCCCCAATAGGGATTGAATTCCACCCGTTCCATCTCGTCCGAGAAGAAATAGGTCTGGTTGCTCATCTTGCCGATGATGACGCGGGTCTTCCACTCGATGGCGTCATTGCTGACGATGCGCATCTCGAATGCCGGCTGGTTCACCAGAATGTAGCGCGAGCCAAGATTGCGCGGCAGCCAGCGCAGCCGCTCCATGTTGAGGGCCAGTTGCTCGGAGCGCTTGACCTGCGTCTTGCCGTTGAGCGCGGCGATGGTGTTCCTGCCAGCCATGCCGTCCGGCGACAGACCGGCCGACTTCTGGAACGCTTTCACCGCCGCCACGTCTGCCTCCGACATGGTCTGCGAGGCGTTGTCCGCGGCCAGGACCGCCGATTCGGAGCCGAACAGCGGTGCGTCCGTTGCAATCGCGCCCGATTGGGCGGTCTCTTCGGAATTCTTGATGAAATCCAGTTGCTTCAGGCGCTTGCGCAACAGCGGCACACGCTCGTCGGTGACGCCAAGCTTGAGCAGCGTCCCTTCCGGTACGACGATCTGCTCTTCCTCGCGTTCCGACGCGCCTAGCCGGATCAGCTCCTCGCGCATCGCCTTGTAGGCCGGCAGCGACGGGTGCAGCCGCATCAGCCAGGAGGCGGGGTCAGGATGGTTCGCAAGCGACGCGGCAGCGTCGGCCGCTGCCACGTGCGGAGGTTCCAGGTCATGATAGCCGGAGATCTTCTTTGGCGTGACCAATCCGCCGGAAGCGTGATGGGCATAGCGAAGCGCCATGGCCGTGAGTTCCAGCTCGAACCGGCCAAGGGTTGCGGCGTCAGCGCCGAGGTTCGTCAGGCTGCCTGCCGCGGCCAGCGAGGGCAACTGGTAATGATCCGGGTCGAGGCCTTCCTGGGCGGCGGAACGGAATACCTTCAGCACGGCTTCAGCCTTGGCCGACGGTTTGGCGTCCTCGATCCACAGCGGCGCAAAGCTGCGCTTTTCATAGAGTTTCAAGATTGCGGCAAGTTGCGGCCCCGAGACGCGGGCGCCGTCCAGCCCTGCCTTCAGGGCCTCGAATGCCGCCTGGGCGACCGGATCGGTCAGCTCCACTGCCTCAAGCTGGTCCGACACATCGACGGTTGCTCCGGCCTCGGCCGCGAAGACAGGTCCCTGCGGGCGCGGCTGTTTGAGATCCGCCTTGACCAGGCGGACCAGTTGGTCGGCCTTGTAGGTGTAGTACTGCTCGCCGGTAGAGGCCACGTCCGGGCCTTCATCGTCGCCGGCCTCAAAGCTGGTGCGCACGCGCTCGCGCCGTTCCACCTCGGCGTCGAAGTCGCGGCCGTCGGAACTGCTGGAGAAGAAACCCCGGCCGGTATTGAAGAAATCAAAGCTGCGGGTGCGTTCGGTGTTGCGCTGCTGGCGCTGCTGGCGCTGCTGCTGCAGGCGCTGGCGCTGCGTCCAGAAGCCATCGCCGTCGTCAGAACTGCGGCTGGAGAAATTGAACGAGCGTTCCTGCTGGGCGCTGGCTTCCGACAAGACGGCAGGCAGCGCAAGGCAGCTGGTCAACAGGATCGCAGTCAGTCGCGAAAACATCCAATTATCTCCCCGATTTTCGCCCCTGACGTCACTAAAGCCACAGCGGCAGGCGCGGTGCAATAGGGTTACAAGGCCAAAGGGGCAATTTGGCGGTCAATTAACCGCGAGCTTCCAGGCCGAGGTCCCGCATCTTCCGATACAGGGTTGAGCGGCCGATTCCCAGCTTGCGGGCGACTTCCGACATCTGGCCCCGGTAGCGGGTGAGCGCCAGCCGGATCATGTCGGCCTCGATTTCCTCCAGCGTGCGGATATGGCCGCCTTCGGTAACCGCCGGGATGCCATAGGCCATGCCGTCGGACACCATGCCGGAAGAACTTGCCGGCATCATGGCAGGTGCGGACGCTGAAACGGCGCCGCCAATGATCGCATCGGCGCCGGTTGCCCGCGGCGGCTCCGGACGCGGCGCGGGTGCGGGCGGCACTTCGACCTCGAAACCCTCGGTAAGGGCGGCGATCTGCGGGAAATCGGCGATGGTCAGCTCGGCGCCCTCGCACATTACGATGGCGCGGAACACGGTATTCTCCAGCTGGCGGACATTGCCCGGCCACTGGTAGACCTTGAGCATCTCCAGCGCCTGGGGGGCGATGCCGGTGATCCGGCGGCCTTCCTCGGCGGCAAAGCGGGTGATGAAATGCTGGACAAGCGGCGCGATATCCTCGACGCGCTCGCGCAGCGGCGGCGCCATGACCGGAAACACGTTGAGACGGTAGTACAGGTCCTCGCGGAACTGGCCGGCCTTCACCATCTCGATCATGTTGCGGTTGGTGGCCGAGATCAGGCGGATGTCGACCTTGACCGGCTTGCGGGAGCCGACAGGGTCAACCTCGCCTTCCTGCAGGGCGCGAAGCAGCTTGACCTGGATGTCGAGAGGCAGTTCGGCGACTTCGTCAAGGAACAGGGTGCCGCCATCGGCCTCCTGGAACTTGCCCATGTGCTTGCCCACGGCGCCGGTGAAGGCTCCCTTCTCGTGGCCAAACAGGATGCTTTCAACCAGGTTTTCCGGCAGTGCGCCGCAGTTGACGGCGACAAACGCCTTGCCGCGGCGTTCGCTCTCGCCCTGGATGGCGCGGGCGATCATTTCCTTGCCGACGCCGCTTTCGCCCTCGATGAGGATCGGGATGTTGGAATGGGCGGCACGCTTGCCGAGCCGCACCAGGTTGTGCATGGCGGGGCTGGCGATGATCAGGTCGTCGAACGACATGGCGCCGGAGACCTTCTGGTTCAGCCGCTTCACCTCTTCGGTCAGCGCGTTCACCTTGAGCAGGTTCTGGATCGACACCTTGAGACGTTCCGGATTTACCGGCTTGACCACGAAGTCATCGGCGCCGGCGCGCATGGCCTTGACGACGGTTTCGATGGAGCCCTGGGCAGTCTGGACGATCACCGGGACGGTGGCGCGGTATGCCGACAGGCGCTCCAGGAACTCCAGTCCGTCGATCTCGGGCATGACCAGATCGAGGATGATCAGATCGACCGGTTTCGAGCGGCTGGATTCAAGGATGTCGAGCCCCTGCGCGGCGCCTTCGGCGGAAACCGCGTCGAAGCCGAAACGCTTGACCAGTTCTTCGAGGATGCGGCGCTGGGCCGGGTCGTCCTCAACGATCAGAATCTTGTGTGGCATGCTGTCTCTTGGCGTTGTACTTGCTGCCGTCGGCAAATGAGCTACGGTTTGGCGCCAACACGCTGGCTGGCACTACTTTCAACAGTGATGATGCCAGCCATTGGTAAAGGCGCGCTTAAAATGCGCCAGATTGAGACAGGTCACTGATTTTACGGAAATAATGCCGTAACCGGCTTGTTTGCCAGCTTTTGAGCGGTCATATGTGGACATCTCAAATCATCGAAGAGCAGATTTTTGCCGCCAGCACGGAGACAAGATGAACCCGAACGCCAATTGTCCGTCCCGCGTATTCACCCCTGCCGGAAAGACCGCCGCCAGCGCCCGCGCCGAGGAGCTTGGAGATCTGCCAGAATGGAATCTCGACGACCTGTACGAGGGGCCGGACAGCGCGGCGTTCAAGGCCGACCTTGAGCGCGCCGGCAAGGAAGCGGCGCGGTTCGCAAGCCAGTACCAGGGCAAGCTCGAAGGCCTGCTGAACGGCGGCAAGGGCGGCAATGCGCTGGCTGGCGTCATCAAGGACTATGAAGGCCTGTCGGACCTGTTCGGGCGCATCGGCTCCTACATGATGCTGTATTATGTGGGCGAAACAACCGATCCGAAGCGGCAGAAGTTTTACGGCGATGTTTCCCAGACGCTGACGGCCGTGACTTCCGGACTGGTGTTTTTCGAGCTTGAGTTCAACCGTCTCGGTGAAGCGGCTCTCGACAAGGCGATGAAGGCTTCGGCGGCGCTGGCCCATTACCGGCCGTGGATCGACGACCTGCGCAAGGAAAAGCCCTACCAGCTGGAAGACCGGGTGGAGCAGCTGTTCCACGAGAAGAGCGTGACCGCGGCTGGCGCCTGGAACCGGCTGTTCGACGAGACCATGGCGCGGCTGAAGTTCGAGGTCGATGGCGAGGAACTGACGCTGGAGCCGGCGCTGAACCTGCTGTTGTCAAAGGACCGGGTGAAACGGGAAAAGGCCTCTGCAGCCCTGGCCCTGGTATTTGCCCGGAACATCGCGCTGTTCGCCACCATCACCAACACGCTGGCCAAGGACAAGGAGATTTCCGACCGCTGGCGTGGTTTCAGGGACGTGGCGGAAGCGCGCCACCTGTCGAACCGGGTCGAAGGTCCGGTGGTGGACGCGCTGGTGAGCGCGGTTCGCGAGTCCTATCCGAAGCTGTCGCACCGCTATTACGCCATGAAGGCGAAGTGGCTGGGGCTCGACAAGATGATGCACTGGGACCGCAATGCGCCCCTGCCCGAACAGGATGACTCGAAGGTGCCGTGGGAGACGGCGCAGGCGATGGTGCTGGATGCCTATGCGGGCTTTGCACCGGAGATGGCCGATATTGCCCGGCGCTTCTTCGACGAACGCTGGATCGACGCGCCGGTCAGGCCCGGCAAGTCGTCAGGCGCGTTCGCTCACCCGACGGTGCCGTCGGCCCACCCCTACGTCATGCTCAATTACCAGGGCAAGACGCGGGACGTGATGACGCTGGCGCATGAACTGGGGCATGGCGTGCACCAGGTGCTGGCCGCCAGGCAGGGGCCGCTGATGGCGTCCACCCCGCTGACGCTGGCGGAGACCGCCTCGGTGTTCGGCGAGATGCTGACGTTCAGGTCGTTGCTGAACCAGACCACCGACCCGGTGAAGCGCAAGGTGCTGCTGGCGGGCAAGGTGGAGGACATGCTGAACACGGTGGTGCGGCAGATCGCGTTCTACTGCTTCGAGCGCGAGTTGCACACGGCCCGGCGCGACGGCGAACTGACGGCGGACCAGATCGGCGAGCTGTGGATGCAGACGCAATCCGAAGCACTGGGCGAGGCGATCGAGTTCGGCCCCGGTTACGAGACGTTCTGGGCCTATATCCCGCATTTCATCCACTCGCCGTTCTATGTCTACGCCTATGCGTTCGGCGACTGCCTGGTGAACTCGCTGTATGCCAGGTACCTGGAGGCAGATGCAGGCTTTCAGCAGAAGTACTTCGAAATGCTGAAGGCCGGCGGCACCAAGCACCACTCGGAACTGCTGAAGCCGTTCGGGCTGGATGCGACCGACCCGGCGTTCTGGCACAAGGGGCTGGCGATGATCGAGGGCTTCATCGACGAACTTGAGAAGATGGAGGCAGCCGCAAGCTGACACGCCTCATGCACGAACTTTCCCCGCATTCCGCGCTGAACCCTGATCGTCTGCCACGGCCGTTCACGGTGGGGCTGAAGGCGTTCGATCCGGACAACTGGATCGTCCCGGATGTCCATCTGGCGGCGCAGGTGCGGGAAAAGGCGGAGCATTTCGCAACCCGGCATGCGGCGGTGTTCGCCGCCGAACCCGATACGCTTGAAGCCCAGGCGGAAGTGCTGGAGATGCTGCTCGGCTACCTGCCGCAGCGCTATCCGGAACTGTGGCGGGTGGACGGCGACGAGGTGACCATCGTCCCGGCCGGGCTGACCTACCGGGTGGAGGAGTTTATGGAACGGCCGCTGGAGCTTGCCTGCCGGCTGATCCAGGACGACCTCGTCATCATGCGAAAGGGCGAGGGCGGCTACCGGATCGCGGCGGCGGCGGTGTGCTTCCCATCAACCTGGATATTGGCCGACAAGTTCGGCAAGGCGATTGCCGACGTGCACGGGCCGGTGCCGGGGTTCGCGCGGGGCACGCGGTCCGCAACGGTGGTGGACCGCATCTTCGAGAACCTGAAGGTGGATGCGCCGGTGGAGCGGTGCAACTGGTCGATCTACGAGATGTCCGACCTGCATCACCCGAAGAGCCACTCCACCCACAAGCGCTGGGACGGGCAACAGCAGGACCTCGTGCTGTCGAGCTTCATTCGCGCCGAGCGGCAAACGCTGACGCGGTTGCCCAGATCGGGCGACGTGGTGTTCACCATCCAGATCATCGTCGATCCGGCCAGGCTGCTGATGGAGCACCCGGAGCGGGCGCAGATCGCCGCAACGCTGCAGAGCCACGTGGAGAGCCTTGATGAGGCCGAGCTGGCCTACAAGGGTCTTGGCGGCCACCAGGAAACCGTGGTGCGGGAACTGGCGGCACTGGCCGCGAGTTAAGCTGTCACCATGGCACAAGATGATGATCCCCCCAAGGACAACGAGGCCAACCGCCTGTCGGGCCGGCTGAGCCGTTATGCGCGGGTCGGCACCGGGGTGGGCTCGGCGGCGGCGCGGGTGGCGGCGGGCCGGGCGTTCTCGTCCGGCGGCGGCATGACGGCTGAGGCGAAGCTGTTCCGCGAGGCGCTGGGTACGCTGAAAGGGCCACTGATGAAGGTGGCGCAATTGCTGGCGACCATTCCCGAGGCGCTGCCGGCGGAGTTTGCCGAGGAACTGGCGCAATTGCAGAACGAGGCGCCGGCCATGGGCTGGCCGTTCGTGCGCCGGCGCATGGCGGCTGAACTGGGGCCGGACTGGCAGTCGAAGTTCGGCTCGTTCGAATCGGAAGCCGCCGCAGCCGCCAGCATGGGCCAGGTGCACCGGGCCACCTCGCTTGAGGGCGAGGCGCTGGCGTGCAAGCTGCAGTATCCGGACATGGCGTCCGCTGTGGAAGCTGACCTGTCGCAACTGAAGATGCTGTTTGCGCTGCACCGGCAGATGAGCCGGGCCATCGACACCACCGAGATTGCCGGCGAGATCGGGGCGCGGCTGCGCGAGGAACTCGACTATGTGCGCGAGGCCGGTCACATGCGGCTGTACAAGACGATCCTTGCCGATCGGCCGACGATCCGGGTTCCGGAGCTGAAGGAAGAGCTGTGCACAGGGCGGCTGATCACCATGCAGTGGCTGGAAGGCCGCAAGCTGCTGGAATTCAAGCAGTCGGACGAGGACACCCGCAACCTGCTGTGCCGGCACATGTTCGACGCGTGGTGGCGGCCGTTCACCAGCCACGGCGTCATCCACGGCGACCCGCACCTGGGCAACTACACGGCGTGGGAAGAGCCGGACGGGACAGTGAAGGGGCTCAACCTGCTGGACTATGGCTGCATCCGGGTGTTCCCGCCGTCGTTCGTGCGCGGCGTGGTGGAGCTCTACCGGGGTCTGCAGCGCGAGGACCGCGAGCAGATCGTGCATGCCTACGACATCTGGGGTTTCAAGGGCCTCAATGACGAGCTGATCGACATTCTCAACGTGTGGGCGCGATTCATCTATGGGCCGCTTCTGACCGACAAGGTGATGGCGATCTCTGACGGCTCGTCCTCCGCCGCGCAGTATGGCCGAAGCCAGGCCTTCACCGTGCACAAGCAGCTGAAGGAGAAGGGGCCGGTGCGGGTGCCGAAGGAGTTCGTGTTCATGGACCGCGCGGCCATCGGGCTGGGCTCGGTGTTCATTCACCTCAGGGCGCGGATGAACTTCCACCAATTGTTCGAGGATGCGCTGCAGTCGTGGGAGCTCGATACGGTGGGCGACCGGCAGGCAGCAGCGCTCACGGCAGCCGGCGTGGCGCCGCAGATCGAGGCAGCGTGATGCTGCCAGCCACCCACGTGAAGGCAAGCGCCAGCACAGCGCCAAGGCTGGCAAGGGCAGTGTCCTTGTGGGCGTCCCAGACGTCGCCCTGGGTGCCGAGGTAGGCCATGCCGAGGTCGCCGCCGAACAGCAGTGCAGCGGCCCATTCTATCAGTTCATAGGCGGTTGAGGTCGACACCATAACCGCCAGCGGCAGGAGGTAACTCCACACGCCGCGCAGGCCAGCCGCCACCATCAGTGTGTGGCGCACCGGGCTGGTGATCAGCAGGCCATAGAAGAAATGCACCAGGCGGTCGTAATGGTTGCGTTCCCAGCCCAGCATGGCATTGAGGGAACGGCCGGTCAGGCGCTGGAACCAGCTGTCGTAAGGCACTTCGGAATAGGTGTAACGGGTGCCGATCTCATGCAGGCAAAGAAAGACAAATATCAGCACCAGCGTGGTGCGTGACAGGCCTACCCGCCACCAGCCCAGAGCCAGCACCGGCAGGGCCACCAGCAGGATGGTGTTTTCCAGCAGCCAGACATCGGGCTGGTGCGCACCGAGGCCGGAGATTGCCAGCACCACCGCAAAGGCCGTGATGAGGAGCCCGTTGAAAACCCTGTCCGGCACGGCGCGGCGCCTTTCTTCCGAAATGGATGTTCATGTTGTGGACTGGCGGGCTGGCCTGCGTTGACCTGCGTCAACGGCGATGACGATGACAGGCAGTACAAGGATGATGAAGACCGGCCAGTGAGGACATGACCCATGACCACGCCGCAGGCTGCATCTGCTCCAAACGGCGCCGGGTGGAATCACTGGATTGCCGCCCGGTTCCGCGATGCCGCCCGCTTGCTGGAACAGCAAGGCGCCGACCCGTTCCGCACCGGCGCCTATGCCCGCGCCGCTACCGCGCTGGATGGCATGGAGGCGAGCGTGGCGGACATTCACGCCGAAGGCGGCATGGAGGCGCTGATCGACCTGCCGGCCATCGGCAAGTCCCTGGCGGCGGCAATCGCCGAAATGCTGCAGACCGGCAAGTGGCAGCAGCTTGAGCGGCTGCGCGGCTCGCTTGATCCTGAAAAGCTGTACCGGACCATTCCCGGCGTTGGGCCGAAGCTGGCAGCCGGGATCGTGTCGGCACTGGACATCGACACGCTGGAAGAACTTGAGACGGCAGCCCATGACGGGCGGCTGGAGAAGGTCGCCGGCGTGGGCGAGCGGCGCGCCGCCTCCATCCGCCATTCGCTGGCCAGCATGCTGCAGCGACGCCGTCCGCTGGCGCGCGGGCAACAGCGTGTTGCGCCTCCCGCGGCCGACGTGCTCAGCGTGGATGCGGAGTATCGCGACAAGGCGAAGGCGGGCAAGCTGCCGGTGATCACGCCACGGCGGTTTTCTTCCAACGAACTCCCTGTCTTGCATACCAGCCGGGGCGAATGGCAGTTCACCGCGCTTTTTTCCAACACGCCGCGGGCGCACGAACTGGGCCGCACCCGCGACTGGGTGGTGATCTACTATCACCACGACCACGAGCCGGAAGCGCAGTGCACGGTGGTGACGGAGCACGCCGGACCGCTCAGGGGCTTGCGGGTGATCCGCGGGCGCGAGCGCGAGTCGGGCGAGGCTTACGCCCATCCCGGCCGCAGCAAGGTGCAAGGCGCGGACTAGATTCCAAA
>JAZBOA010000401.1:0-2879 GCA_036350935.1 Anderseniella sp.
CATCAGCCGGAATGTTTGGCCGTGTCACATCTCCGTTTTCGGCATTCTCAAACCCTTCGCCAGCCCGACGTGCCCGTGCCTGCGCGAGCCCCAGCCACCACATGCCGAACGCAAACATAACAATCGCCGCAACGACGCCGAGACCCGGGGCGGCGAAGGGTGTCGTGCCGAAAAAAGGCATCGGGATTGCGTTCTGGATGGCTGGCGTTCCCGGCAGGGCCGACATTGTGAATGTGGAGGTGCCGAGCGCAATGGCCGCGGGAAGCAGGCGCCGCGGAACATTGCCGGCCTTGAACAAGGCCAGGCCCATAGGCGCCAGGACAAAGAACGCAACGAAAAGGCTGACGCCGCCGTAGGTCACCAGTGCGCCGGCGAGTACGACAGCCAGGGCCGCGCGGCTGGGGCCCAGTTTCTCGGTCATAAATTCCGCGATCGCTCTCACAGAACCGCTGTCATCCATGAGCTTCCCGAACAGTGCGCCGAGAAGAAAGATCGGGAAGAACTGGGCAACGAAGCCAGCAGCAGCGCCCATGAAGGTCTGAGTCCAATGAGCAAGAAGCGGCTCACCGGCAAATGCCGCCGCAATTAAAGCCGCGCCCGGTGCAAGTAACAGGATCGTCCAACCTCGAAAGGCCAGGAACATGAGAAACGCAAGGCCTGCGATAATGCCGAGAAGACCCACGGATCAAATTCCTTCTAACAAGCTGTCGATATCGAATGTTGACCGCACACCAATATCGCTGCGGTGCTTATTGACAAACTCGTCTGCGACGCGTCGCCCTTCATCACGCAGCATGGTCAGGAATTCCCACTCTGCATTCAGCTTGGACGACGCCCCTAACGTGGCGAGCATCTCGCTTTTGATCAGATGCATGCGCATCTGCGCCCATTGCCAGCCCTCCCCGTCGCCCTGATCCGCAACCTTGCGCAACAGCGCGATCATTTTCAGTTCTTTGAGCAGGGTGGCATTGAAGGAAACCTCATTGACCCTGTTGTTGATCTCCTGGGCTGTGAACGGCGCATCGCAACGAACGACCGGGTTGATCTGCACGAGAATCGTGTCGTGTGATTCACACTCGCGAACGAGCGGCGCGATGGTGGGATTGCCTGCATATCCCCCGTCCCAATAGGGCTCGCCGTCAATCTCAACCGCCTGAAACATGGTCGGCAGGCAGGCCGAGGCCAGCAGGACATCAGCCGTTATCTCGGGATTGCGAAACACACGGCCACGTCCCGTGCGCACATTTGTGCATGTGATAAAGAGCTTGATGTGGCCCGACGCTAGGCGCTCGAAATCGACAAGATCAGTCAGGATCTCCCGCAGCGGGTTCGTTCCGTTCGCGCCAAGGGCATAAGGCGAGACCAAACGCGCCATGAGGTCTGTCGCAATGTACATCGGCGAGTAGTCGAGCGACCATCGACCCATCATCCGATCAAGGGGACTGCGCTGGAAGGGGCTGAAGGTGGCAGCATCTGCAACGAGCCGCCAGAACTGGTGGAGCAGGTTGCGAGCCCCGTCGCGGCCACCTATCACTAGGCCATGCGCGAGAACCGCCGCATTCATCGCGCCTGCCGACGTACCAGATATGGCCTCCAGGGTTACTCCCTCTTCCTCGAGAAACCGGTCGAGAACTCCCCATGTGAAGGCGCCATGCGAGCCACCGCCCTGTAACGCCAGATCAACCAGCAGAGGCTCCCTGGACGACCGGGAACTGCGCTCGCGGGAAATGTGCTGGCTGGTCGGCGTAGACGCGCTATCGGGCATGACGTATCTCTCGCTCCATCCATCAAATTAAGATTAGCATATCGGATGAATTTGACCTCTCAAATGCGGCCACCTCATCTATAGCTTATGGCAATCGATGCGCTCCAACATCGCCCGGCCAAATCGCCTTAGCAATTGCCATCATTAGCGCGGAGAAAAGTCCAAGGCCGATAAATGCCAGTGCCATTCGGCCTTCTGCGCCGACCCAGCCTGCGGCAAGATAGCCGATCAAAAGCAGTCCGCTGTTGACGCTGTAATGAGCCGTGTAAAGAATTTGTCGATTGCCGCTCTCGGTCATTCCCCGCAAAATCGTTTCGATTGGCAGTTGGCAGAGCATGGATGCCGCTCCGAGTACCAACCACAAGGCAAGCATGGAGGCGTAATCCTGCAGCAGAGCGCCCGTGACGAGGAGCAACGCCATCGCTGCGCCCGAGTGCATCATGACAGCCCGCTCGCCATAGGCCGTGATCAGCCGCGTTGACATCAGCGCCCCGGCGATGCCTCCCGCACCGAAGACCGCCAAGGCAACCGCAGCGGAGCGGTCGTCGAGGTCGAAGGCCCCGCGAACCAGAACGACTGTATTGACAGCGACCATCGCCACGATGGTGGTTGCCGCGGCATTGACCGCAGTGGCGCCACGGAAGGTTGGCGAGGCGAACATCTTGCGGACACTTATCGACATTCGCCGCAGAACGTCCCGTTCGATGCGTTTTTCTTCGGGGAAGACGACACGCGCCATGATGGCCGCAGCGAGCAAGAAGGCCACCACCGCGGCAATGAACGTGCCACGGAAATCAATAAAGACCAGCAGAAGTGCGGCCAGTAGCGGGCTCAGCATACTCTCGGCATTGTAGGCTATTCTCGCCTTGGCCACGGCTCCGGCATATTCTCCATCATCGGTCAGCATGTCGGGGATGATGGCCATATAGGCGGCACGGAAAGCAGCGGCAGCGGTCTCAAAGACAACAATCAAAAGATAGATCTGATAGACCTGCGTCACAATCGGCAGCAGGCACAGAACGCCGCCGCGCACGAGCGTCAGGAACATCAGCCATGATCGCCGATCGATCCGGACCGCATAGGCCGTGATCAGACGCGTTGACATCAGCGCCCC
>JAZBOA010000402.1:0-2309 GCA_036350935.1 Anderseniella sp.
AAACTGGATGAACCGTTTCACACACAATTGGCTTCCTGTGACTCTCCTTTTGACGGGATTGGGAGTCATGGCTTTGCTGGTATATTTTGATCGCTCGGGCTCAAATGTTGTGCATGAACAAGTTGCCAGCGAAAATCCGGCATGTAGCAGTTGCGATGCCCGACATAGCAAACTGCAAAGTAATCGCCGAGCAATGGAACGACTGAAGGGTATGCCTGTAGAACCTTCTGATCCAGTTCAACATTAGGTAACTGCTCCCATGTTTTGATGACACGCCCCTCCCAAAAGGATGGAGCGGAGCGCGCAACCAGGCGACTTGTGAGTTGATGAGTCTGCCTGGTCTGAGCTGCTCGTTGCCACAGGCAGCAGACTCCGCCAGACTGCGGCTGTCATGGATTACGAGACGATTGAAGCAGACGCCTTCGGGCAATCACTGAAAGGCATGGGACTGAATTTGCTGGTCAGGGATGTGCCGCGGCAATGCGCCTTTCTGACCTCAGTGTTCAGTATGTCCTGCCACCAGGTGACCCAGGACTTTGCCATCGTGACTTATGGAAGCCACGTGTTCCAGATTCATGCTGACGGCACCTATCACTCCAATCCGCTGCTCGGCTTGCTGCCCGAGTCCCCACCGCGCGGAGCCGGGATCGAGATCCGGCTCTATGATACCGACCCGGATGCAGCTGCAGCCCAAGCAAAATCGGCTGGTGCAACGATCCTGCAAGAGCCAACCGATAAGCCGCACGGACTGCGGGAGGCCTATATACTCTGTGAGAATGGCTATGCCTGGGTACCAAGCCGGCCTATCTGATTTACTGTTAACGATGTATCGTGGGGAGTAGACAGGCTCTTTCCCTCTTATCGATTTCCAGCTCCATCCCACCTGGTCTCGGTGCTTCTGTTCCGATCAACTGCAGCGCAGCCGTCAGTCTTGCGTGTTCTTCCTCAGGTAGCGGTAGGCAGCAAGGGTATGGGTTCGCACAATGTGGATGAAGTCCTCCAGGTCCACGTGCTCGTCATAGCTGCCCATGCTGTGTGGGTCGGGGCCGTATACATATGCAGGAATGTTGCGATATCGCCATAGCCGGGCATCCGTTCCGCCCAGGCTGATGATCGGTGTCGGCCGGAAACCGCGAAGTTCTTCGACAGTGTCTTGCAGAATGGTCACCATTTCACCGTAGGGGTCTGAGTAGGCGGGTGGAGCGTGACCGATTTCTTCCAGTGTCGCTTCCGGAAAATCCGCCATTACCTGATTGACTCGCTCCATGATCATCTCTCTGGTGGCGCCGACGGGCACCTGGAAATCAATCTCCATGCGGCATTGCCCCGGGATCATGTTGACCTTCAGACCGCCATCAATCCGGCCAACATTTAGTGTGACACGGCTTACAGCTTCGCAGGCACCGACGCCCATTGCCTTGTCGACAGCTTCCCGGGAGGCTTCGATAGCTCGACCCAGATTGTCCGGCAGCGGAAAATCCATGTCGCATACGGGTTCAAGCGCCAGTGCAAGCCGGGCCGCAATCTTGGTGGCGCTCTGTGTCGAATGCACGTATGCGCCATGTGCACCGCGGGTCTGGATGGTGACTGCCAGCCACAACGGTCCTTTTTCGCCGAAGCGGATAGTAAGCGGTGAACTCGGTTCGCCGTTGAGAACGCAGTCGCCCAGCACCTCGGGCTCATGATCCATGAGGTAACGGGCACCCCAGGGACCAAACGTCTCCTCGTCGGAAACACAGGTCAGCGTGAGCTTGCCGCCCCAGTCGTCGCGAATGCGGTTCAGCAGTGCGTAGGTAAAGATGGAAGCGGTGGTCCCTGGTTTCATGTCACAGGCGCCGCGAGCGTAGATCTTCCCGTTTCGGATGTCGCCGCTCCATGGATCCGCAGTCCATCGAGTGTCGGTCTCATCGACCGGAAAAACGTCTATGTGACCGTTGAGAACCAGATGCTTGCCCGCCTTGCCACCTTCGCAACTGCTGATGATGTTGGGCATTACCGAATTGGGCGACACGATACGGTAGGGCAGCTTGAGCCGATCAAGCAGTCTGGTGACCACGGATGCGGCATCGCGGGTGTCGCCCGGCGGGTTGGGGGATCGTGCCTGCAAGAACTCCCGCAGGAACTCGATCATCTGATCGCGGTCTTCATCGATCCACTGTTTGAGCTTTCCGGACTGGTCTGGAGTCATATTAGATCCAATCGTCAATTTGGTTCCAAACAATCGATTCCTGATCCTGGTTCAGGAGCACGACCTGCCTCCAACCAGTTCGCCAGACTAAAGGTTAGAGCATGCCCCGCAACCGATCCAT
>JAZBOA010000403.1:0-2315 GCA_036350935.1 Anderseniella sp.
ACCCAGGGATGGTCCGGCGGGACGGTCTTGACCTGGCCGGCCACGTCCTGCAAGGCCACCGGCACGCTCGATTCGCCGCGCGCGGCGACCATGAAGCCATATTGCCTCGCATGTATCAGGTCGGCGGCGGCGGTTCCCAGACGCGTGGCGAGCAGGCGATCGGCGGCGGAGGGAGTGCCGCCGCGCTGCAGGTGACCGAGTATGGTCGGGCGGGCTTCCAGACCCGTGAGCAATTCCAGTTGATGCGCCAGACGCAAGGTGCGTTCAGCGTAGACCAGCTCCGGTTCGGCCCCGCTTTCTTTCGCCTTCTTGTCCTTCTTCTTGGCGCTGCCGGCCTGCTGCGCCTCGAACTCCTGCTGGCTGAGCGCGCCCTCCGCGACGGCGACGATGCTGAAGGGTTTGCCTTTGCGCTTGCGTTCCCTGATCGCCTGCGCCACCGCTTCGACGTGGTAGGGAATCTCCGGGATCAGGATCACGTCGGCGCCGCCGGCGATGCCCGCGCCCAACGCCAGCCAGCCGGCGCGGTGGCCCATGATCTCGACCACGATGATGCGGTGATGGCTGTGTGCGGTGCTGTGCAGGCGGTCGATGGCGTCGGTGGCAATGCCGAGCGCGGTATCGAAACCGAAGGTGGTGTCGGTCAGGGCGACGTCGTTGTCGATGGTCTTCGGCAGGGTCACGATGTTGAGGCCGGCCTGCTGCAGACGCAGTGCGTTCTTCATGGTACCGCCGCCGCCGAGGCAGACCAGGCAATCGAGCTTGTTGGCGTGGTAGTTGGCGACGATGGTCTCGGTCATGTCCATGACTTTGCCGTTGACCGGCATCTTGTGCGGTTTGTCGCGGCTGGTGCCGAGGATGGTGCCGCCCTGGGTAAGGATGCCGGACAGCGCTTCGCCGTCCAGCGCCATGGTGCGGTTTTCCATCAGCCCGCGGAAGCCGTCGCGAAAGCCGATGATGTGCATGCCGTAGTGGGACCGGCAGGCTTTGCCGACGCCGCGGATGGCGGCGTTGAGACCTGGGGTGTCCCCGCCGGAAGTGAGAATGCCGATGGATTGGGTCATGGTTGTTGCCCGTTCATTGTGGGGAAGTGCATTCGATTGTCATGTCTGGCCGAGGTGCATGCCTTGTCCGATGCGGACTGAGCATGCGGCTTTCCGCCGCCAGAACCCGCAACGCACATGGCCTCGGTCGGGGCGGCAAGATCAATGTGGACGCTAAAAAGACCACCCCCGACAGTGGAAAAGTTTAAATCATGTTAAGACTGTTTGCGGATCGCCGCCCGGAACCCAACGCACCCCAGGCATGCACCCAACCCACCCTTCACTTCGTCACGGCAAGCGATTTTCGATATGCCTCGACCCTGGCCGCATAGTCCCTGGCCTCACCATAGTCCAGGAAACGGCGGTAGCGGGAATGGGTGCCGAGGATGCGGCGCGCATGCTTGATCGGACAGAAATACTGTTCGGTCCGGGCCAGGATTTCATAGGCGTAGGCCACCAGCCCGCTGGCGTAGCCGCAGTAGTTGCAGTGGAACTTCTCGAAAAAATTCAGATATTCGAGCTGATGCCGGTCCAGCACGATGTAGTCGGTGCGGCGCACCTTGGCGATGCGGTAGATGGGGAAGCAGGAGGCCTGATACAGGGTGACGGACAGGTCCAGGATCAGCAGCGGAACGATCATGCTGTAGATGACCGGGCCGGTGATCAGGTTCTGCGGCCGGTTGCCGACCAGCCAGCGGAAAAATCCGGTCTTCAGCCGGCGGTGCGCCAGCTTGATGGACTGCTCGAATTCGACCCGCTTGCCCCTGATCTCGAACAGCACCCGCGTCTCCTGCTCGTGCAGGGCATCGCGCAGTTCGTCTTCGAGGGCGGTCATCTGATTCAGCACCTGCTGGATACGATCGTTCATAGGGGCCCCGAGGCTCGCGTAGTTTGATGGAATAGCCAACGGCCTGCATGCCTGGGAACTGCAGACAGCGGCCCGGCGAGCATAGCCGCAATCGCCTGCAGGGGCCGAACGATCGTTTTTTCTGACTAAACCGGCTGGGGGTCTTGAAGAATCCTAATCCGGAACTACCTTATAGGCACAGCCGGCGAACCGGCTCTTTTTGGTATTCGGCAACCTTTTTTTTGGGAGATTCATCATGGCCAACATCAGTCGTTATGATCCTTTAAGCCTCGCCCGCACCGATCCCTTCGGTGATATCGACGATCTGTTCAAGGGCTTCTTCATGCGCCCCGTCACACTCGAGGGCCAGCCCCAGATGCAGATCAAGATGGACGTCAAAGAGGACGACAGCGCCTATACCGTTCACG
>JAZBOA010000404.1:0-23999 GCA_036350935.1 Anderseniella sp.
AGATGAAGCGGGTAAGGCTGGTCGGCAACCCGGTGCGCGAGGCGGTGCTTGAAGCATCAGCTGCCGGTTATGAGGCGTCTGATGCGGCGCACATGTTCAACCTGCTGGTGTTTGGCGGCAGCCAGGGAGCGCAGTATTTCTCGCAGGTGATGCCGCAGGTGGTGGCGGAGCTGCCGCACGCGGTAAAGAAGCGGCTGCGCATCGTGCAGCAGTGCCGGCCGGAAGATATCGAGGCGGTGCGCGCGGCCTACGAGGCCGAGGGCGTCAAGGCGACGTGCGAGAGTTTCTTCAACGACATGCCGAAGCGCATTGCAGCGGCTCACCTGGTGATTTGCCGGGCCGGCGCATCGACGGTGGCCGAACTTGGCGTGATCGGGCGGCCTGCCATCTACGTGCCGCTGCCGCATGCGCTCGACAACGACCAGCTGCGCAACGCCGAAAGCATGACAAAGGCGGGTGGCGGCTGGGTCATGGAGCAGAAAGACATCACCCCGGCAGGGCTGGCGGGGTTCATAACGCGCTTGCGATTCGACCCTGTGGAACTTACCAGAGCAGCGCAAGGGGCGCGCTCGCATGGACGGCCCGCGGCTGCCGAGGCGCTGGCAGATCTGGTCGCGCAACTGGCGCGGCCGGCATTGGCAAAGGATTTCAGCACGACATGAAACTGACCCAGGATATTGGCCCGATCCACTTTGTCGGCATCGGCGGCATTGGCATGAGCGGCATCGCCGAGGTGATGGCGACGCTCGGCTACACGGTGCAGGGCTCCGACATGGCTGACAACTACAACGTGGCGCGGCTGCGCAAGGCCGGCGTCACCGTGCACATCGGCCACCGGGCCGAGAACCTGGGCGAGGCGCAGGTTGTGGTGACCTCCACGGCGGTTAAGAAGGACAATCCGGAAGTTGTCGAGGCGCGCTCGCGCTATCTGCCGATCGTGCGCCGGGCGGAGATGCTGGCGGAACTGATGCGGTTCAAGTCGTGCGTGGCGATCGGCGGCACCCATGGCAAGACAACGACCACCTCACTGGTGGCCGCGCTGCTGGAGGCGGGCAATCTCGACCCGACGGTGATCAATGGCGGCATCATCAACGCCTACGGCACCAATGCGCGCCTGGGCAAGGGCGACTGGATGGTGGTGGAGGCGGACGAGTCCGACGGCACCTTCGTGAAGCTGCCGGCAGACGTCACCATCGTCACCAACATGGATCCGGAACACCTCGACCATTACGGCACTTTCGACGAGGCGCGAAAGGCTTACCGCGCCTTCGTCGAGAACATCCCGTTCTACGGCTTCGCGGTGATGTGCGTCGATCATCCGGAGGTGCAGACGCTGATCGGGCAGGTCACCGACCGGCGGGTGTTCACCTACGGCAAGAGCGCGCAGGCCGACTACCGGCTCACTGATGTCAGCTTTTCCGGCGGCAACAGTCATTTTTCCGTCGTCATCAATGACCGCCGCACCGGCGAGAGCCGCAAGCTGGAAAACATCACGCTTGCCATGCCGGGTGAGCACAACCTGCTGAACTCGACCGCCGCCATCGCGGTTGCCACCAACCTTGGTGTCAGCGACGAGGCGATCCGCAAGGGGCTGGCGGGGTTTTCCGGCGTGAAGCGGCGCTTCACCCTGACCGGCGAACAGGACGGCATCCAGGTCTACGATGATTACGGACACCATCCGGTTGAGATTTCGGCGGTGTTGAAAGCGGCGCGCGGGGTGACCGACAAGCGCGTCATCGCCATCATGCAACCGCACCGCTATACCCGCCTTGCCAGCCTGTTCAATGATTTCTGCTCGTGTTTCAACGATGCCGACCAGGTCGTGCTGGCGCCGGTCTACGAGGCCGGCGAGCAGCCTATCGAGGGCGCCAGTCATACCGCCCTTGCGGAAGGCTTGCGCGCGCGCGGGCATCGCAGCGTCCATACAATCACCCATCATGCGGAGATCGCGCCGCTCATTCATGAGTCGGCCAGGCCGGGCGACGTGGTGGTATTCCTGGGCGCCGGCAACATCACCCAGTGGGCGTACGCGCTGCCGGGCGAGCTGAAAGACATTGCGCAGCGCGAGGGTAACTGATGACGACACCGGGAGAGAAGCTGCTGCCGCGCCTGCCGGAGGTGCGCGGGCGCATCGAGCTTGACCGGCCGCTGGCTGACCGGACCTGGTTCCGCGTGGGCGGGCCGGCCGACGTGCTGTTCTCGCCGGCGGACGAGGAGGATCTGGCGCAGTTCCTTGCCAAGCTGGATGACGACATTCCGGTCTACGTTATCGGCGTCGGCTCCAACCTGCTGGTGCGCGATGGTGGCGTGCCGGGCGTGGTGATCCGGCTGGGCCGGGGGTTTTCGCAGATGGAAAGCACCGCGGACTTCCAGGTGCGGACAGGCACGGCGGTGCCGGACGTGCGGCTGTCGCAGTTCGCGCTCGGCGAGGGTATCACTTTGTTAACCTTTCTGAGAGGTATACCGGGCACAATCGGTGGCGCACTCAGGATGAATGCCGGCGCTCATGGCGGCGAGACGAAGGACATTCTTGTCGAGGCGCGCGGAATCGATCGCAAGGGGAATCTCCACATCATGTCCAATGCCGGCATGGGATACAGCTACCGCCACTCGTCGGCGCCAGAAGACATGATCTTCACATCGGCGCTGTTCCAGGGCGCGGAGGGCCACCGCGACGAGATCAAGGCGCACATGGAAGAGATTACCGCGGCGCGCGAGGCCAGCCAGCCGATCAAGAGCCGTACCGGCGGGTCGACCTTCAAGAACCCGCCCGGCCACAAGTCGTGGCAGCTTATCGACGCCGCCGGGATGCGCGGCTTTTCAATCGGCGCGGCAAAGGTGTCGGAGATGCATTGCAACTTCCTGATCAACGAGGGCGGCGCCACCGCGGCCCAGATCGAGGAACTGGGCGAAATGGTCCGGCAGCGTGTGAAGGAAACATCCGGTGTCGAGCTTGATTGGGAAATCAAGCGCATCGGCGTCAGGTCCCGCTCTTGAAAGGCAAGCACGTTCATGGAGCATCGTGATCCGGAAATCACCAAGGTAGCCGTGCTCATGGGCGGCTGGGACAGCGAGCGCGAGGTGTCGCTGTCGTCGGGACGGGCTTGCGCCAAGGCGCTTGACGAGGCCGGCTTCAAGGTCACGATGATCGACGTTCAGCCCAACATCATCGAGCAGTTGCTGGAAGCGCGGCCCCACGTTGCCTTCAACGCACTGCACGGCAAGTGGGGTGAGGGCGGCCATGTTCAGGCCATCCTTGAGACCCTGAAGATTCCCTATACCCATTCCGGCGTGCTGGCGTCCGCGCTGGCCATGGACAAGCACCTGTGCAAGGCCGCCCTGTCGCGGGTGAAGATGCCGGTGGCGGAAGATGTGCTGGTTACGGTAGAGGAGCTGCTCACCTCCGAGGTGATGCCGATGCCGTTCGTGGTCAAGCCGGTGGACGACGGCTCGAGCTTCGGCGTTCATATCGTTGATCGCGGCTCCAACTCGCTGGCCGATACGCTGGCCGGCGAAGGTTGGGCAATGGACGAGAAGGTGATGGTCGAGCGCTTCGTGCCGGGGCGCGAACTGACTTGCGCGGTGATGGGCAACGTGGCGCTGGGCGTCATCGACATCGTGCCCGCGGTGGGCTTTTACGACTACAAGGCAAAGTACCAGCAGGGCGGCTCCGAACACATTCTGCCGGCCGACATTCCGCAGCACATCTACCGGCGCGTGCAGCGGCTGGCGTTGGCGGCCCACATGGAGATCGGCTGCAAGGGGGTGTCGCGGTCCGACTTCCGCTACAACGACACGGAGAGCAGCGAGGGCGAGCTGATTTTCCTCGAGATCAATACCCAGCCGGGCATGACGCCGACGTCGCTGGTGCCTGAAATGGCGGCCCACGCCGGGCACAGCTTCTCCGAACTGGTGACCTGGATGGTCAACGATGCGGGGTTGAACCGATGATCGCTACCGGCCCGGAACGCACGATCAGGCGGATCAAGGCGAGCCCGCTGGCCGCAGTTGCGCGGATTGCGCTGGCCGCCGGCGAGCACGTTGCGCAACGGCGCAGTACCCGGTTTGCATTCCGGGCCGGCGCTGTCTCCATGCTGGCTTCGGTGATCGGCTACGGTCTTCTGGCCGGCGATCACCTGACCGACCCTTCGAGCGGCACGCGCGGGCTGCCTGCGCAGATATCCTCGTGGTTCGGCTATGCGGCCGAAGAAGTGCGCATCCGTGGGCTGGAGCGAATGCCGCCCGAGGCGGTGATGAAGGCGATCGGGGTCAAGCCAGGCGGGTCGCTGCTGGGTTTCGACGCCAATCATGCAAGGCGCATCCTGCTCAATCTCGACTGGGTGAAGCAGGCATCGGTGCGGGTGCTTCCGCCCAACCGGATCGAGATCGACATAGCCGAACGAGAGGCCTTCGCCGTCTGGCAGCGTGACGGGCTTTACTATGTCATCGACCGCGAAGGCATGGCCATGGCCAGCTTCGATGCTCGCAAGTTCTCGCAGCTGATCCTGGTGTCGGGCGATGGCGCGCAGGCGGGTGTCTCGAAGCTCGTTAACCAACTTGAAGCCTGGCCTGATCTAATGTCGTCGGTAAAGGCTGCAGCCCGGGTCGGAGATCGCCGCTGGACGCTCCATTTCAAGGGTGGGCGGCGGGCCTTGCTGCCAGAGACCGGCGTGGAGGTGGCGCTGGCCAGGCTGGCAGACCTCGAGGTGCGGCACGGTGTGCTGGCAAGCGGCATCAGGGAGATTGATCTCAGGCTGCCGGATACAGCGGTGCTCGTGCCGTTCGAGGGGGCGGGCGATGGCAAGCCTGACAAGATTGCGGCGCATCAGCGCTGAGGCGGGGGATCGGGTCTGGCTGACCGTGGCAACGGCCAGCCATTGCGGGTGAGTTCGGCAGTGCCAGGCAGGTGCTGTCAGTTGGTGGGTGAGTAAAATGAAAGTCGTTCCGTTTCCTTCCGGATCCGCATCGGGCGGTGCATCCGTTTCCAGCCCGGCGTCGCGCATTGCCGCGCTGGACATCGGCTCCACGAAGATCTGCTGCCTGATCGGCGAGGTGCAGGGCAGCCGCCGGCGCGCGGTTGACGAACGGGTGCCTGCGGTCAGGATCACCGGCAGCGGCCATTGCCGCGCCGCTGGCATGCGCGGCGGCAACGTCGTCGATGTGGGTGCTGCCGAACAGTCGGTGCGCACCACCGTCGAACAGGCCGAACGCATGGCCGGCGTCACCTTGAGCGAGGTTTACCTGAACATTTCCGGCGGCCGGACCCGCAGTTTGCATGCAAGCGGCAAGGCCATGCTGCCACACGGCGTGGTGGACGAAACCGCCAAGCGGCAAGCCATCATCGACGCCATGACGCAGGTCAGGCTGGACGGGGCCGCCGTGCTGCATGTGTCGGTTGCCCACTATCGGCTGGACGATGCGCGCGGCATCCGCGAACCGGACGGAATGCATGGCCAGGTGCTTGGCGTCGACATCAACGCGGTGCTGGCTGATCCTGGCGCGCTGGCGAACCTGAGCATGGTCATGGAGCGCTGTCACCTCGATGTGGCGGGATTTGTCGTATCGCCTTATGCGTCGGGCCGTTCGGTCTTGCTGGAAGATGAAATGGAGCTCGGCGTGGTGCTGGTCGAGCTGGGTGGCGGCACGACGTCGTGGGCCGTCTTCAACGAGGGAATGCTGCTGCATGCCGGTGCGCTGGGCGTGGGCTCGCATCACGTCACGGCCGACATAGCGCGTGGGCTGAACACGCCGATCGCCCACGCCGAACGGGTCAAGACGTTGTGGGGCTCTGCGGTTCCGGCGATGCTGGACGAGCGTGAACTGATCACCTGTCCCATCCTTGGCGAGACCGGGACCCATGCGGTCAACCGGGTGCCGCGCTCGATGATTTGCGGGGTTATCCGGCCGCGCATGGAAGAAATCTTCGAGATGGTGCGGGAGCGCATCGAACAGGTGCCGGCGGCGCGCCAGGTGATCCGCCGGGTGGTGCTGACCGGTGGCGGCAGCCAGCTCAACGGGGTCGAGCAACTGGCTGCGGAAGTTCTGGGCCGTGGCGTGCGCGTGGCGCGCCCGTACCGCTTCGATGGCCTGCCGGACGCCATGGCGCAGCCCGGATTCTCAGTCGCGTCGGGACTTTTGCGCTATGGCCTTGCGCCAGACCGTGAAGCCGCCAATCTGGGCCAGATCATCGCGGGGGCCGGGCACGATGCGGGCTATTTCCGCCGTGTCGGCCAGTGGCTGAAGGAAAGTTTCTGAGCCTGCGTTTCTTGCCGGTAAACGGATTGCACCGGAAATGTGCAATTTTTCGCGGTCCGGTAAGGGCTCGTTAACCTTTTATTATCGAATTGGAAACCAGAATGGCGATCAGGGGAACATCCAGATCGGACGCCAAATCATGCCAATCAAGCTCACAGTGCCGGATTCAACCGAATTGAAGCCCAGAATCACCGTATTCGGGGTCGGCGGCGCGGGCGGCAACGCCGTCAACAACATGATCGAATCAAATCTGGAGGGGGTTGAGTTCGTCGTGGCAAACACGGACGCTCAGGCCATCCTGCAAAGCTCGGCCGAGCGGCGCATCCAGATGGGCACAAGCCTGACGCAGGGTCTTGGCGCCGGGTCGCATCCGCAAGTAGGTGCAGGTGCGGCCGAAGAGGCGCTGCCGGAAATCATGGATCACCTGGCAGGGTCGCACATGGTGTTCATCACCGCGGGCATGGGCGGTGGCACCGGCACCGGTGCAGCACCTGTTATTGCGCGGGTCGCCAAGGAGCAGGGCATCCTGACCGTGGGCGTGGTGACCAAGCCGTTCCACTTCGAAGGCCAGCGCCGCATGCTGACGGCAGAGCGTGGCATCGAACAACTGACAAAGCATGTCGACACGCTGATCGTGATCCCGAACCAGAACCTGTTCCGGGTGGCCAACGAAAAGACGACCTTTGCCGCCGCCTTCGCCATGGCTGACCAGGTGCTGTATTCGGGCGTCGCCTCGATCACCGAGCTGATGACCAAGGACGGGCTGATCAACCTCGATTTTGCCGACGTGCGCGCCATCATGTCCGAGATGGGCAAGGCGATGATGGGTACCGGCGAAGCATCGGGAGAGAAACGCGCCATCGAGGCCGCCGAGGCTGCCATTTCCAACCCGCTGCTTGACGACGTGTCGATGCGCGGCGCACGTGGCCTGCTGATCTCGATCTCCGGTGGTCCCGACCTGACGCTGTACGAAGTGGATGAAGCCGCCACCCGCATCCGCGAGGAGGTTGATCCGGAAGCCAACATCATTCTCGGCGCCACGTTCGACGAGAAGCTGGAAGGCACCATGCGGGTTTCGGTGGTTGCCACCGGGCTTGCCGAGGAGGCGCTTCAAGGTGCGTCCAGTGCCGGCGAAGACGAAGCTGAAACAACGACTTATGGTTATTCCATGCCGCGTCCGGCGGCGCGTCCGGCACCGCTGGCGCCCAGACCGGCAGCAGCGGTTGCCCAGGCTGAGGAAGAGCCCGCCGTGATGGAGGCGGAGGAAGAGACCGAGGCCGAAGAAATCTATCATGAACTGGCTGCAGAAGCCGCACCGGCGCCCGCGCCCCAGCCAGCCCCGCGCCCGGTGATGGCGCAGCCGCAACATCGTCCGCGGATGCCCTCTCACGAGGACTTTCCGCCGATTGCCCGCGAGGCCATGAATCGCGAACCAAGCAAGATGGAGCAGGTGGCGCAGGCTGCCACGACCAAGCGCAAGGGGCTGCTGGAGCGGCTCGCCAGCGTAGGGTTGGGCGTGCGCCGCGAGGAAGACAAGCCCGCCGCCCGGCAGGTCGAGGAACCGGTCATGGAGCGCCGCGAGGCGCAACCGGCGCCCCAGCCTAAGGGCAACGTGCATCCGCTGCAGCCGGCCATCGACCCGTCTCTGGACGACGACCAGCTTGAAATTCCGGCCTTCCTGCGCCGCCAGTCCAACTGATCCCTCGCGGGGTCATCAGAAACTTGTGAAGGGGCGGGAGCCAATCCTGCCCCTTTTCATTTGGATTGCATTGCTACCAGTCATATTTCCGCCCGGTTGCTGGATCATTTGAGCATCAGGTGCGGCGGGTCTTGGCTGGCGGTCAGTGAACGCTTGATCTAGACTGCCGGGGCAGCTAGTCCATTCAGCCTGCCGGAACGTGACTGACGGGAGTCTTGCCTTTGCCTCAGCTGACCAAATCTCGCAGCCTTGCCGCGCTGGGCCTTGCAGGCCTGCTTCTGGCCGGTTGCAGCGGCGGCACCAGCAGCCTGCTGTCCGGGGACGGCGACGGCTTTGCCGCCAAGATTTTCGGCTCCGGCAATGCTGTGGCGCCCGACCTGGGTACCGACCCCGACGGTGAGCCCATTGCGCGGATGTACAATGAGGGCGTGAGCGACATGCAGAGCGGTCAATACCGCTCGGCGGTCAAGAAGTTCTCGGAAGTCGAACGCCAGCACCCGTATTCCAAGTGGGCCACAAAGGCGATCCTGATGCAGGCCTATGCGCAGTACCAGCGCAATGCCTATCCGGAGTCCATCGCCGCCGCCGAGCGCTTCATCCAGCTTCACCCTGGCCATCGTGATGCGGCCTATGCGCAATACCTGATCGCGCTTTGCCACTATGAACAGATCGGCGACATCCGCCGCGATCCGACGGCGGCACGCAAGTCTCTCGCCGAACTGGAAGAAGTGGCGCGGCGCTATCCGGACACGCCATACGCCCAGGACGCCATGGGCAAGGCCAACCTGGCGCGCGACGTGCTGGCCGGCAAGGAAATGGAAGTCGGCCGTTATTACCAGCGCAAGAAGGCGCACCTTGCCGCCATCAACCGTTACAAGACGGTGGTCGAGAAATACCAGACCTCGTCGCACACGCCGGAGGCCCTGTACAGGCTGACCGAGAACTACCTGCAGCTTGGCGTGCGATCCGAGGCGCAGACGGCAGCCGCCGTGCTTGGTCACAACTACCCCAACTCGCAGTGGTACAAGGATGCCTTCTCGCTGCTGCAGGGCGGGGGCCTTAGCCCGCAGGTCGATTCAGGTTCCTGGCTGTCCGGCATTTTCGGTTCCTAAAGCATCATTCGACCGGATTGAAAGATCTGATCGGATAAGGATGCTCGGTTCCAAAGTTGCTCCAGGCCCTAACGCGCCTTGTCAGACGGGAACCAGTGGCGCGTCCTGTTGGCGAACGCCACCAGCGACAGCATCACCGGTACTTCAACCAGCACACCCACCACTGTAGCCAGGGCGGCCCCGGAGTTCAGTCCGTACAGGCTGATCGCGACGGCGACAGCAAGTTCGAAGAAGTTCGATGTGCCGATCATGGCGCACGGAGCCGCGATCCTGAACGGTACCTTCAGCACCCTCGCCGCTGCATAGGCGACAGCGAATATGCCGTATGACTGCACAAGCAGCGGGATTGCGATCAGACCGATCAGCAACGGCTTGTCGAGGATAACCTGTCCCTGAAAGCCGAACAGCAGGACGACGGTTGCAAGCAGTCCGGTAATCGACCAGGGCTTCAGCCTTGCAGTGAACGCCGGCACATTGCTGTCGCCAATGATCCTGCGTGTCAGGTAGCCAGCCACCAACGGCACAACGATATAGAGGACCACCGACAAGACCAGCGTGGCCCACGGTACCGGAATGTCGGTTACACCGAGCAGCAACGCGACGATGGGCGCGTATGCAAACACCATGATGACATCATTTACGCTGACCTGGACCAGGGTGTAGTTCGGATCGCCCCTTGTCAGTTGTGACCAGACAAACACCATCGCGGTGCATGGTGCGGCACCCAGCAAAATGAGGCCGGCGATGTAAGCATCCGCATCTGCGGGGGGAATGAGGTCCGCGAACAGATACTTGAAGAACAGTACACCCAGCACGGCCATGGTGAATGGCTTGATGAGCCAGTTCACCACGAGCGTAATCAGCAAGCCGCGTGGCTCGCTGCCCACATCCCGCAGGCTCGAGAAGTTTACCGACACCATCATCGGATAGACCATCGCCCAGATCAGGACCGCAACGACAAGATTGACACTGGCATACTCGATGGCTGCGAGGCCGGCGAAGAGTCCGGGAAATGCCTGTCCCAAGGCGATGCCCGCAGCGATGCACAGTGCGACCCAAACTGACAGGTAGCGTTCGAACAGCGACATCGCTGGTGGATTGGCGGTGGTTTCACTCATGCGTCAGCCCCGTTGTGGATTTCCTTGAGCTTGCTGGTAAGGCTCAGGCGGTCGATGCTGGCCAGCGGCAGATTGATGAAGGCCGATATGCGGTTGTTCATCAGCCGGTAGGTTTCGGCAAACGCCGCCGCAATCTCGGCGTCGGAACCTTGAATGGCAGCCGGGTCGGGCACGCCCCAGTGGGCCGTCATCGGCTGGCCGGGCCAGACCGGGCAGACCTCGCCTGCGGCGTTGTCGCAGACGGTGAAGACGAAATCGAGTTCCGGCGCACCGGGCTGGGCAAACTCGTCCCAGCTCTTGGATCGGAACCGGGTGGTGTCATGGCCAAGCGAATTCAACAGCTTGAGGGCTTGGGGGTGAGGTTGCCCCTTGGGGCTGGAGCCGGCAGAATACGAGTTGAACCGTCCCTTGCCCAGCTTGGCCAGGATGGCTTCGGCAAGGATCGAGCGAGCTGAATTGCCCGTGCACAGGAACAGCACGTTGTAGGTCTTGTCATCGGCCATGCGAGAAAGGTCCGTCAGCAGGGGTTGCAGGAAACGAGGTCAAGCAGGGGCGCGCAGATTTCGCTGTTGCCCTGGCAGCAGTCATCCATCAGCCAGGCCAGCAGGGTGCGCATGGCGGCAGGCTCCGCCCGGTAGAACATGTTGCGGCCGTCGCGCCGGACGCAGACCAGCCCGGTGCGCACCAGGATGGCCAGGTGGTTCGACATGGTGTTCTGCACGATGCCGAGCCGGGCGGCGATGTCACCCGCCGCCAGCTCGCCAGGTGCTGCCTTGAGCAGCAGGCGGAAGGCGGCGAGCCGCGTCTCGTGCGCCAGCGCGGAGAGAGCTTCAATTGCCTTTGATTCATCCATAATTCTCGATATATCGATGAATTATGTCAGTTGCAATACATCTCGTCCCGTTGACCGCGCTGATTGCAAGAAGCCAAACTCCGCAAGCTTTCCTCCAACCGCAGACCGGGGCCCGCGCCATGGAACACATGAATCTGTTTGGCAGCTTGATCACACAAGGGCTGTCATTGCTGGCGACGCTGTTCGTACTTGTGGCCGGGCTTGGAGTGCTGGCGGTGCTGGTGCTGCTGGTCATCGACCTCAGCCAGCACAAGGATGCGATCCGGCGCAATTATCCGGTGATCGGGCGGTTCCGCTACCTGTTCTCCAGCCTGGGAGAGTTTTTCCGGCAGTATTTCTTCGCCATGGACCGGGAGGAGATGCCGTTCAACCGGGCGCAGCGCGACTGGGTGGAGCGCTCTTCAGCGGGGCACGACAATACGGTCGCTTTTGGCTCGACCCAGAACATTACCGCCGTCGGCTCACCGATCTTCGCCAGCGCCATCTATGCGCCGCTCGACAGCGAGACAACAGAGCCGCCTGCGCTGGTCATCGGGCCGCATGCGCGCCAGCCCTACGAGGCGCGCTCCATCATCAACGTTTCGGGCATGAGCTATGGCGCGCTGTCGGCGCCTGCCATCCAGGCGCTGTCAAAGGGTGCGAAAATGGCCGGGTGCTGGATGAACACCGGAGAGGGCGGGCTGTCGTCGCATCACCTGTCGGGCGGTTGCGACATCATCTTCCAGATCGGCACAGCGAAGTATGGCGTGCGTGATGAACAGGGTAATTTCTCGGAAGAGAAGCTGCGCGCAGTGGCTTCGCACCCTGAGGTGAAAATGATCGAGGTGAAGCTGAGCCAGGGCGCCAAGCCGGGCAAGGGCGGCATCCTGCCGGCTGACAAGGTGACGGCGGAGATCGCCAATATCCGCGGCATTCCGGCGGGCCAGCCGTCAATTTCGCCGAACCGGCACCTTGAGGTTGCCAGCAACGCGCAGTTGCTGGATTTCATCGGCAAGGTGCGTGAAGTGTCGGGCCTGCCCACCGGGTTCAAGACGGCGATGGGCGGTGTGGAGTGGCTGGACGAGCTGTGCCGGCTTATCCTGCAGCGGGGCGAGGCCTGCGCGCCCGATTTCATCACCATCGATGGCGGCGACGGCGGCACCGGGGCCGCGCCCATGCCGTTGATCGACAATACGGCGCTCACGGTCAGGGAGGCGCTGCCGCTGGTGGTGGACGTGCTGGAAAAGCACGGACTGAAAGGCCGTATCCGGGTCATCTGTGCGGGCAAGCTGATCACCCCGGCCGAGGTAGCGTGGGCCTATTGCGCAGGGGCGGACTTCGTCAACACGGCGCGTGGTTTCATGTTTGCGCTCGGCTGCATCCAGTCGCTCAAGTGCAACAGGAACACCTGCCCGACCGGCATCACTACCCATCAGCGCCATCTGCAGCGCGGGCTGGACCCGGAAGACAAGGCAGTGCGGGTGATGAACTACGTGACCCGCATCCACTACGGCGCCGGCCTTATCGCCCATGCCTGCGGCGTGCCGCATGTCCGGGCGCTGGAGCGGCAGCACGTGCGCCTTATCCAGGCGGACGGCAAGTCGAAGCCGATGAGCGAGATTTATCCGCCGGTGACAAGCGCCGGGGGGCATGGAAAAGCGGCGTGAAACCTCTCGTCCGATTCGCCAGCCGTCTGGTATAAACTCGCCCCATGCTGACCCATCTGGCCATACGCGACATCGTGCTCATCGAGAAGCTCGACCTCGTGCTCGAGGAGGGCCTCGGCGTGCTCTCCGGCGAGACGGGGGCGGGCAAGTCGATCCTGCTCGACGCACTGGGCCTGGCGCTGGGCGCGCGCGGCGACGCCTCGCTGGTGCGGACGGGCTGCGACAAGGGCTCGGTGACGGCGATGTTCCTGCCGCCCACGGGCCACCGGGCCTTCGAGCTGCTCGCCGAGGCCGGCGTGGAGGCGGAGGAAGGCTCCATCGTGGTGCGCCGGGTGCAGCAGGCCGACGGCAAGAGCCGCGCCTTCGTCAATGACCAGCCGGCCAGCGTGAACCTGCTGAAGGCGCTGGGCGCAACGCTGGCGGAAATTCACGGCCAGCATGACGACCGGGCGCTGATGGATGTGGGCTTTCACCGGGCGGCGCTTGATGCCTATGGCGGGCTGGAGAAGCTGCTGGCCTCGGTGGCGTCGGCCTGGGAGCGGCTTTCCGCCGCCATCACTGCGCACGAGGCGCACGAGGCGCGCCTTGCGCGGGCAGAGACGGAACGGGCGTTCCTGGAGCACGCCTTGAAAGAACTTCGCGAACTCAACCCGCAGGCGGGCGAGGAAACGGCGCTGGCCGACAAGCGGCAGCTTATGATGAACGCCGAACAGTTTGCCGATGTGGTCAGCGAGGCGCAATTGGCGCTGAGCGACGGGGCGACGGTCAGCGCCATCAACGCGGCGCTGCGCAAGCTGGAACGCCGCCGCGAGCAGGCGCAAGGCGCGCTTGACCCGGTGTGTTCAGCCCTCGAACGCGTTGTGATCGAGATGAATGAGGCTCAAGGCCAGCTCGATGCGGCGGCGCGGCAGTTTGTGGCTGATCCGGCCGAACTTGAACGGGCCGAAGAACGGTTGTTCGCGCTGCGTGCGCTGGCCCGAAAGCACAAGGTGCAGGTGGATGATCTGGCCGCGCTGATGGACAGGTTCGAAGCGGACTTGCAGTCCATCGATGATGGTGGGGCGATGCTCGCCAAACTGAAGAAGGCGCGCGACGAGGCGCAAGCCGCCTATGACAAGCACGCCAGGGCGCTGTCGGATGCGCGCATGAAGGCGGCGGAGAAGCTGGATGCCGAGATCCTGGCCGAGCTCGGGCCGTTGCGGCTGGACAAGGCCCGGTTCGAGACGCGGGTCGAGACGGACGAGGCGCGCGCCGGGGTGCATGGCATCGATAGGGTGGAGTTCCTGATCGCCGCCAATCCTGGCACGCCGCTGGCGCCGATCGTCAAGGCCGCTTCGGGCGGCGAGCTTTCGCGCTTCCTGCTGGCGCTCAAGGTGGTGCTGGCGGCGCGGGCCTCGGCGCCGACGCTGATCTTTGACGAGATCGACACCGGCGTGGGCGGGGCGGTGGCCGACGCCATCGGTCAGCGGCTGGCGCGGCTTGCCCGCGAGCTGCAGGTGCTGGCCGTCACGCACTCGCCGCAGGTGGCCTCGCGGGCAGGGCATCACCTGCTGATCTCCAAGATGGAGGAGGCGGGCGATGCCGCCGGGCGGCGGATGATCACCCGGGTCACGCCACTGACCGGCGAAGGCCGCCGCGAGGAAATTGCGCGGATGCTGTCAGGCGCGGAAGTGACCTCCGAGGCCCGCGCCCAGGCCGACCGGCTGCTGGCGGGAACGGGCTGATCCCATGAGTGGCGAGAAGACCAAATCCGGCCTGACGCGGGACGAAGCGGCGGCCGAGCTGGAGTGGCTTGCGGAAGAGATCGCGCGCCACGACGAGGCATACTATCGCGAGGATGAGCCGGTCATCTCCGATGCCGAGTATGACGCACTGCGCCAGCGCAACGACATGCTGGAGGCGGAGTTTCCCGAGCTGGTCAGAGATGACTCTCCGTCAAAGCGGGTTGGCGCCGCGCCATCAGAGAAGTTCGGCAAGGTGCGCCATTCAGTGTCCATGCTGTCGCTGGGCAATGCCTTTGCCGACGAGGACGTCAGGGAGTTCGTAGGCCGCATCCGGCGTTTCCTGAAGCTGGCCGAGGATGTGCCGGTGGCCGTCACGGCCGAGCCGAAGATCGATGGGCTGTCGATTTCACTGCGTTACGAAAACGGCAGGCTGGTGCAGGCGGCCACCCGCGGCGATGGCCAGGAAGGTGAAAACGTCACCCGCAACTGCGAAACCATCGGCGACATTCCGCGTCGCGTGAAGGCTGCAGACTTCCCTTCCATCTTCGAGGTGCGGGGCGAAATATACATGTCCCACAAGGACTTCGCTGCGCTCAATGAGAAACAGAGTCAAGCGGGGCAGAAGGTTTTTGCCAATCCGCGCAATGCTGCAGCCGGCTCTCTCCGCCAGCTTGACCCGGCCATTACCGCGTCGCGGCCCTTGCGCTTTTTCGCCTACGCCTGGGGGCAGGTGGACCGGCTGCCGGCGGACACGCAGATGGGCGTCATCGAGGCGTTTGGGCGGTGGGGCTTTCCAGTCAACCCGCTGATGGAAGTGTGCAACGGGGTGGATGACCTGCTCGCCCACTATCACGCCATCGAGGAGAAGCGCGCCACGCTGGGTTATGACATCGACGGGGTGGTCTACAAGGTCAACCGGCTGGACTGGCAGGAGCGGCTGGGCTTTGTGTCGCGCAGCCCACGCTGGGCCATCGCCCACAAGTTCGCTGCCGAGAAGGCGACGACGATTCTCGAAGGCATCGACATCCAGGTGGGCCGCACCGGCGCGCTGACGCCGGTGGCGCGGCTGAAGCCCGTGACCGCGGGCGGCGTGGTGGTGTCCAATGCCACGCTGCACAATGAGGACGAGATTGCCCGCAAGGACATCCGCATCGGCGATACGGTCATCGTGCAACGGGCGGGTGACGTGATCCCGCAGGTGCTGGGCCACGTGCCGGACAAGCGCCCGGCGGATACTGCGCCGTACGCGTTTCCGCAGGTGTGCCCGGCGTGCGGCAGCCATGCGGTGCGGGAGGTCAACGAGAAGACCGGCAAGCATGATGTGGTGCGCCGCTGCACCGGCGGGCTGATCTGTCCGGCCCAACGGGTCGAACGGTTGAAGCACTTCGTGTCGCGCAATGCCTTCGACATCGAGGGCATGGGCGACAAGGTGATCCAGGAATTCTATGACGACGGGCTGATCCAGAGCCCGCAGGACATCTTCACCCTCGCGGCACGCAATGAGCGCTCGCTGAAGAAGCTGAAGGACCGCGAGGGGTGGGGAGAGACGTCGGCCAAGAACCTGTTTTCGGCCATTGACGAGCGGCGCACCATTTCGCTGGACCGGTTCATCTTTGCTCTGGGCATTCGTCATGTGGGCGAGACCACGGCGCGGGTGCTGGCGCGCGCCTATGGCACGGTTGAGGCGTTCCTGGACGCGATGCAGGCGGCTCAGGATGGGGCGTCGGAAGCTTACCAGGAACTCGTCAGCATCGACGGCATTGGCGACGTGGTAGCGGGCGCGGTGGCCGAGTTCTTCGCCGAGCCGCACAACCTTGCCGTGGTGCGGGAACTGGCAGGTCAGCACCTCGACATTCAGCCGATGGAGGCCATTGCCAAGGACTCGCCGGTTGCCGGGCTGACAGTGGTGTTCACCGGGGCGCTGGAGCGGATGACGCGCGACGAGGCCAAGGCCATGGCCGAGCGGCTCGGCGCGAAGGTGGCGGGCTCGGTGTCGAAAAAGACCGACCTCGTGGTGGCCGGCCCCGGGGCGGGATCGAAGCTCAAGAAAGCCGCCGAGTTGGGCGTCGAGGTGATCTCCGAGGATGACTGGTTCACCCGCGTTGGCGGATGACGCCATGCGCGTGGGCCGGGTGGGCAATGCGCCCGGCGCACTTGCCGGGGAAGGGCCATATGGTCAATATCACTGACCTAATTCATTCTACCCAAACCTGACCTCCCCGGCATGACCTCCAGCAGACACGAGTTCCTCGACGGCTTCCGCCTCATCGTGCCGATCCTGATCGCGCAGACGCCGTTCGGCTTCATCGTCGGCGCGACGTCGGTGCAGAAGGGATTGTCGGTGGTGGAGGCTACCATCATGAGCGCCACGGTGTTTGCCGGCGCGGGGCAGATGCTGGCGCTGGAAGTGTGGGACGAGCCGAAAGCGTGGCTGCTGGTGATGCTGGCGGCGGCCTCGGTGAACATCCGCTTCCTGCTGCAGACGGCATCCATCGGGCCGAAGATCGGCCACTTCGCGCCGTTCAAGCGCTGGCTGTCCATCGCCACCATGACCGACCCGGCCTGGGGCATGAGCGAGATGCGCCATCTGACCCGGCCAATCCGGCCCGGGTTCATGGCCGGCATCACCATTCCCATCTACGTGATCTGGGTGACCGCCACCGCCGTTGGCGCGTTCGCTGGCCAGTTCATCGATGATCCGGCGCGTTACGGGCTCGACTTCGCCTTCGTGTGCATCTTCATCTCGCTGGTACTGCCCTTCTGGAAACGGTCCGGCGCGGTGCCGGTGGCGGCCAGCAGCGCGCTGGTGGCGATTGTCTGCAAGCTTGCGGGGCTGGGCGGGCTGTACGTGTTCATCGGCGCACTGGCGGGCGTTGCCGTGGCCGGTTTCATGGCGCACCGGCAGGCGAGGGCGGCCGATGGCGCTTGATCCTTACAACCTGCTGCTGATTGCGCTGGTGACCGCCGTGACCCTCGCGACCCGGCTGGGCGGGGCGCTGATCATGGCGCGGGTGCAATTGGGCCTGTCGGCGAAGGCGGCGTTCGAGGCGATGCCGGTGGCGGTCATGACGGCGGTGCTGGCGCCTGCTGCGCTGACGCAGGGCTGGCCCGAGGCGCTGGCGGCCATCATTGCGGTCATCGTGGGCCTTTGGGCGCCGATGTACGTGGTGCTGATCACCGGCATGGTATGCGTGGTGCTGTTCAGGATGTGGCTGCCATGAGCGCAAGGAAGGAGTTCGCTGCAGGTGCCGCCGCCATCTCGCCGGTGCTGGCGGCTGCGGTGCCCATCGCGCTGCTGTTCGGCACGCTGTCGGTGTCAAAGGGCTTGTCGGTCGCCGAAACCGCATTGATGAGCATGACGGTGTTTGCAGGAGCGCTGCAGTTCGTCGCCATCGACCTGTGGGGCGATCCGGCCCCGCTTGGCCTGCTGGCGTTCACCGCGCTGGTGGTCAATATCCGCCATGTGCTGATGGGGGCAAGCCTGGGGCGCAGCCTGGGCGGTTTCTCTCCTGTGCAGAAATATGCCGGCATGTTCCTGCTCACCGACGAGGGCTGGGCGTTTGCCGAGCAGCGCGCCCGACGGGGAACGCTGACGCCAGCGTTCTATTTCGGCTCGGGGCTGGCCCTGTGGCTGACCTGGAACACCGGCACGCTGGCCGGGGCGTTGCTGGGCGCGAGCATGGGCGATCCGGCGGCCTTCGGCTTCGATTTCGCGTTCACGGCGGTGTTCATCGCCATCCTGACCGGGTTCTGGAGCAACTGGCGCACCGGCGCCGTATTGCTGGCAAGCGGCGCGGTGTCGGCGCTGGTCAAGCTGGCGGTGCCCGGCGCGTGGTACATCATGGCGGGCGCTGCGGCGGGCATCGTCGTGGCGGCAGTGCTGCATGCGCAAGACGATACGCCCGATGAAACTGACAGGCTGATGCCGTCATGAGCCTCGACCCGCAAGCCGTACTCGCCATTCTCGCCATGGCGCTCGCTACCTATCTGACGCGGGTCGGCGGGCTGTGGCTGCTGAAACTCGCCAACGTGAAGGGACGTACCCGGGCAGCGCTCGACGCGGTGCCGCCGGCGGTGCTGATGGCCGTCATCGCGCCCACCGTGTTCGCCACGGGTCCGGCCGAGACCATAGCCTCGGCCATCACGCTGGCGGCTGCCTTCCGCCTGCCGCTGCTGGCAGCCGTGGCAATCGGCGTGGCGAGCGTGGTGGTGCTCAGGATGTTGCTCGGTTGATTGGCGCGCAGGCCGCCTTGAGCCACTGCAGGTCCGCCTCCGCCTCCAGGCGCGGGCCGATCTTCTTCAGCACCTGGGCGTGATACCCATTGAGCCAGTCCAGTTCCGCATCCGACATGATGGCAGGTTCGATGAGCTTGCGGTCGATAGGCGCGAAGGTGATCGTCTCCAGCCAGTGCATGGGCCGCTCGCCGCCTTCGACGGGTTCGGCCTCGCGCACCACGACGAGGTTCTCGATGCGGATGCCGTATTCCCCGGCCTTGTAGTAGCCCGGCTCGTTGGACAGGATCATGCCGGGCTTCAGCACCGTGCGGTCGGCCTTGGAAAACCGTTGCGGGCCTTCGTGCACCGACAGGAAGCTGCCGACGCCGTGACCGGTGCCGTGGTCAAAGTCAAGGCCGGCCTCCCACAATGCAAGCCGGGCCAGCACGTCGAGGTTGCCGCCGGTGGTGCCGGGCGGAAAGCGCACCCGCGACAGGTTGATCATGCCCTTCAGCACGCGGGTGAATCGGTCCTTCATTTCCGCCGTCGGCGTGCCGGCAATGATCGTGCGGGTGATGTCGGTGGTGCCGTCGACATACTGGCCGCCGGAGTCGATCAGGTATATCTGGTCCGGCTTGATGGGCAGGCAGGATGTTTCCGATACCCGGTAATGCGGAATGGCGGCATGGGGCCCGGCGCCTGAAATCGAGTCGAAGGACAGGTCGTGCAGTTCACCGGTTTCGGTGCGCAGGGCCTCGAGCTTCTTCGCGGCGCTGATCTCGTCAAGGGTGCCTTTCGGCGCTTCCTCGTCCAGCCAGCGCAGGAACCGGGCCATCGGCACGCCGTCGCGCAGGTGGGCGGCGCGTGCGCCTTCCAGCTCGGCGTGGTTCTTGGTGGCGCGCGGCAGGGTGCAAGGGCTTGCCTGCCATTTCAGCGTGGCGCCAGCTTGCTCAAGCTGCAGCCGGAAGGCGTCTGCCGCCCAGTCACGGTCCAGCTCGACCGTGGCGTTTGCCTGACCCAGCGCCTGCAGCAGCTCAGCCATGGCCTGTGGCTCATGCAGCCGAACCCTCTTGCCCAGCGCATCACGCACGTCCTCCGGCACCCGGTCCGGCGCCAGCAGCAGGCCGGCCGTTCCATCGGCATGAACGATGGCGAAGGCAAGAGCGGCGGGCACGTGCGGAATGTCCGAGCCGCGAATGTTGAAGGCCCACGCCACCGCATCGGTCTGGGTGAGGATGTGGGCATCGGCGCCTCGGTCTTTCAGCCCCCTGGCGATTGCCGCAAGCTTGTCCGCCGAGCTCTGGCCGGCAAACTGCAACGGCTGCAACTGCACGGGGCCAGTGGGGGCGGCGGGCCTGCCGGTCCAGATTTCATCGATGGGGTTTGCCGGCAGCGGGACCAGCTTAACACCCTTGGCTTCCAGCGCACCGGCAAAGTCGCTGGCTGCCTGCACCGTCAGCAGCCACGGGTCATAGGCCAGGCTTGCCCCTTTGGGCAGGTTCGCCGCAGCCCAGCCATGCGGGCTCTCTTCCGGTACGGGCAGCGGCGTCAGAAGCTCCAGGTCAACCTGCTCGCGCACCTGCAGCGTGTAGCGCCCATCGATGAAGATCGCGGCCTTGTCCGCCAGGATGACGGCTGTGCCGGCGGACCCTGAAAAGCCGGTAAGCCACTTCAGCCGCTCAGCGCCGGGCGGAACGTACTCGCCCTGGAACTCGTCGGCGCGTGGCACGATGAAGCCGTCAACGCCGAGTTGCTGCAAGCGCTCGCGCAGCCCGGCGATGCGGACACGGGTGAGGTGGGTTTCGGACTGGTCGGAGAAATCCTGGAACATGGAGTGCGAGACTAGCCGATGCCCGGCCTGCCAGCAATTTGCAAATGACGTTTTTGAACCATGTTGCGTCGCAACAAAAATGGCTGAAAAGGGGCGGTGAAATGGCGGTCTCTGGCGCCCCTGGTCAGGAATGTCGCAGCTGCGTAAAGTTTGCGCAGAAGGTACTCGGAGACGGTTTTTTCCACACTCGTAATTTAGTGCTTAAATTATTGATATAATTGTATAAATATAGAGATTAACAGAGCGTGAACGCTGTCATGCAGAAACTGCATATCTGCTATCTGATTGGGCATCTGGTGCAAACATGCTGCGCCGCCATATACCGCTGCATCGAATTGAATGCAGTGCAACAACGCGCCCTGCAATTTCGCATACAGGAGTGAAGACAATGGTAGTGGTAGTCGCAGATCGCGCCGTTGAAATGCGCGACACCGCCGGCATGGATTTCTTTGGTCTTGCCCGCCGTTCGGTTGGCAATGTCCGCTGGTATCTGAACCGCCGCAAGGTGCAGAAGCGTCTCGAAGCTCTTGACGACCGTCTGCTGGAAGACATCGGCCTGAACCGCGCCGACATCAGCAACTACGTCTGGGGCCGCTAACAGGCCGTCGCCCTGCAGGGGCGGCAGCAGACAGCACCGGAATACTAAAGGGGGATGGCTCAGGCCGTCCCCCTTGTTTTATGGGCAAGCGTCAGGATGGCCCAGCCTTCAAGGTCGATGCGGTGAACGCATTTCATGCCGCGGGCATGGTAGGCGGCAAGCACCAGCCGCGCCTGGTCCGAGGTGAGGCCTGCAAGGATCAGCCGTCCGCCGGGCGCCAGGGCCTGGTTCAGGTCCGGCGCCAGCTGAACGAGCGGGCCGGCGAGAATATTGGCGAACACCAGCCCGTAGGGGCCGGCATCGCGGATGGCGATGTGATCGACGCCGGGCGCCACCAGGCAGCGCACAAGCGGCGCAACTTCGTTGATGGCGGCATTTTCACGGGCGACGGTGACGGCTTCGGGATCGATGTCGCTGGCGATGGCCGGTGATCTGGTCAGCCGGGATGCTGCAATGGCCAGCACGCCGGAGCCGCAGCCCACGTCCAGGATGTTCATCGGCGTGACGGTCTTGAGAACCTCCTGAAGCGCCAGCAGGCAGCCGCGGGTGGTGTGATGGTGGCCGGTGCCGAAGGCGAGGCCTGCGTCAATCTCCAGCGACACCGATCCGGCAGGACGCCGGTCGCGGTCGTGGCTACCATGCACGAACAGCCGTCCTGCAACCACCGGCGCAAGCCCTGCAAGGCTCTCGCGCACCCAGTCGGTATCCGGCAGGCGTTCGACGCTGACGGCAACGCCGCGGATGTCTGCGAACGCCAGTGCTTTCTCCACCTCGTCCGGCGATGGCTCGGCGTCATAGAGCGCCTGCACCGCCCAAAGGTCGCGGGCCTCGTCCGTCTCGGTCATCGATACGGCGAGGGCTTCCGGCCAGGCGGCCTGTTCCAGCGCGTCGGAGACGGCCTGGGCAAGCGTGCGGGGCAGGGGGTCAGTGGTTGCGGCGAAAGGTGTTGTCATGGCCGCCGCTTATGTCAGTGGCGGCGGGGATTGTCGATATGCGCTGAGGGCAATCCACCGTTGCATCACCTGAATTACCGGCTGACCCCGAGCACGCCAGGGCCTATAGAATGCAGACGATGTCCTCCTCGTCTTCCCCATTGAACACCGGAGCACCGGCAGCGGCGCCGATCTGGCTCATCCCGCTGGTGGTGGCGTCGGCCCTGTTCATGGAGAACATGGACTCAACCGTCATCGCCACGTCGCTGCCGGCCATTGCCGATGATCTCGGCGAGGATCCGGTGATCCTGAAGCTGGCCTTTACCGCTTACCTATTGTCGCTTGCGGTGTTCATTCCGGTGAGCGGCTGGTGCGCCGACCGGTTCGGAGCGCGGCGGATATTTCAGGCGGCGATCCTGGTGTTCTGCGCAGCCTCGATAGGGTGCGCGATGGCGGGCGACCTGACGGAGCTGGTGGCGGCGCGCACGCTGCAGGGCATTGGCGGGGCGATGATGGTGCCGGTAGGCCGGCTCATCCTGCTGCGCTCGGTGCCCAAGAAGGACCTGGTGCGGGCGCTGGCGTGGCTGACCATGCCGGCCCTGGTGGCGCCGGTCGTAGGCCCGCTGATCGGCGGTTTCATTACGACCTATTTCCACTGGCGGTGGATCTTCTGGATCAACATTCCCTTCGGCGTGCTGGCCATCGTGCTGGCGCGGGCCTACATGCCGGCCTCGCAGAACTTTGAGATCCGGCCGATGGACTGGCGCGGCTTCTTTCTGTCCGGCCTCGGTTTCGTGGGCCTGATTGCCGGGGCGTCGGTGATGGGCCGCGACTTCCTGCCGGGCTGGGCAGCGCCGGGCATGATGGCGGCCGGGGCGGGTTTTCTCTGGCTGTATGTTCTGCATGCCCGCCATGCCGCGGCGCCGATGCTGGACCTTGCCCTGTTCCGCATTGCCACGTTCCGGCAAAGCGTGCTGGGCGGCAGTTTCTTTCGCGTTGCGGTAGGCGCCATTCCGTTCTTGCTGCCGTTGCTGTTGCAGGTCGGCTTCGGGCTCAATCCGTTCCAGTCAGGCGCCATCACCTTTGCCGCTGCCGCCGGCGCGCTGGCCATGAAGATCACCGCACAGCCGATCCTCAGGCAGTTCGGCTTCCGCTCCGTGCTGACGGTCAACGGGCTGATCTGCGCGGCGTTCTTCTTCGGTTACGCGCTGTTCACACCGGAGACGGCGCACTGGCTGATCTTCATTATCCTGGTTGCCGGCGGTTTTTTCCGCTCACTGCAGTTCACCTCGCTCAATGCGCTGGCCTATTCGGATGTGGACGAGAAGCAGATGAGCCAGGCTACCGGCATCGTGTCGGTTGGCCAGCAAGTGGCGCTGTCGGGCGGCGTGGCGCTGGCGGGGCTGGTGCTGGAAGGTGCGCGGCAATGGCGGGGAGATGCAGTGCTGACGGCGGCTGACTTCGGCCCCGCCTTTGCCGCCGTCGCTGCGTTCTCGGTCGTGGCGGCGTTCATTCACATGCGGCTGGCGCCCGATGCAGGCGCGGAAGTGTCCGGACACAGGCCGTGAATGGCAACGTCATTTGCGCAGTTTCGCGGCCAGGCTGTCCACGTAGGCGAGCAGGTGCGGAATGTCGTCCAGCGAGATGTTCAGCGGCGCGATGCCGAGTGGGTATTGGGGGGCTGACCTGAATTCCATGACGTGGACGAAGCTGGCATGGGGCCTGAGCGCATAGAACACCTCGAACTTGTAGCGCCAATCATCGGCCGGCGAGGTGACCATCGCCCTGAACGAGGGCGAACTGCCAACGCTCATGTTGTTCTCGCCGGGAATTGTGTGACAGCGGCGGCAGTGCTCGACGGCAAGCTGCTCGCCCCGTGCGCGGTCGGCGGCTGCTGCTGGCACAGGCGCGAGGACGGCGGCGGATAACAGGATGACAGTCAGGCGAAACATGGCTGCGAAGCTAGCACGCCTGGGGCGTTTGTGCACAGCCGCCGCCAAATCGCCTTGAAGCGAT
>JAZBOA010000405.1:0-12882 GCA_036350935.1 Anderseniella sp.
ACCCGCAACGCCACCGACGCCATCAACCTGGTGGCGCAAAGCTTTGGCGGCATGGTGATCGGCGAGGGCGATGACATCGTCATCTCCATCCTTGAACACCACTCCAACATCGTGCCGTGGCACTTCCATCGCGAACGGCGCGGCGCCAACCTGCGCTGGGTGCCGGTGGACGATGCCGGCACGCTGCATGTCGAGGACTTCGTCAAGACCCTGACGCCGCGCACGAAGATGGTGGCGATCACCCACATGTCCAACGCCCTGGGCACCGTGGTGCCGGTGAAGGAGATCATCCGCATTGCCCACGAGCGCGGCATTCCGGTGCTGGTCGACGGCTCGCAGGCGGCGGTGCACATGCCGGTGGACGTGCAGGACCTGGACGCCGATTTCTACGTCATGACCGGTCACAAGCTGTACGGGCCCTCAGGCATCGGCGTGCTGTATGGCAGACGCGAACTGCTGGCGAAGATGCCGCCCTATCAGGGCGGCGGCGAGATGATCCTCGAGGTGAGCGAGGATGCGGTCAGCTACAACGAGCCGCCCCACCGCTTCGAGGCCGGTACGCCGCCTATCGTGCAGGCCATCGGGCTTGGCGCGGCGCTCGACTACATGGAAAGCGTGGGCCGCGATGCCATTGCCGCGCACGAGGCGGACCTTCTGGCCTACGCCAATGACCGGCTGGCAGGTATCAACTCGCTGAAGATCTACGGCACCTCGCCCACCAAGGGCGCGATCATCTCCTTCGCCATGGAAGGCGCCCACGCGCACGACATCTCCACGGTGATCGACCGCTACGGCGTGGCGGTAAGGGCAGGGACCCACTGCACCATGCCGCTGCTGCAAAGGTTCGGCGTCACGGCCACCTGCCGTGCCTCGCTGGCCATGTACAATACCCGCGACGATATCGACCGTCTGGCCGATGCCCTCAAATCTGCACAAAAGCTCTTCATGTGATAGGCTTGGATATGGACAAGACAAATACATCCTGCGCGCCCGCCCCGGTGCCTGACTCCGTCGCTGCGGACCATCACAATCCGGAAGTCTCTTCCGCCATACCGAAGGAGGAGCTGGACCGGATGACCGACGACATGATCGCCGCGCTCAAGACGGTCTATGACCCGGAAATCCCGGTCGACATCTTCGAACTTGGCCTGATCTACAAGATCGACGTCGAGGACGACCGCACCGTGAAGATCGACATGACGCTGACAGCACCTGGCTGCCCGGTGGCCGGCGACATGCCCGGCTGGGTGGCCGATGCGGTGCGCACCGTCGAAGGCGTCATGGATGTCGACGTCAACCTGACCTTCGATCCGCCCTGGGACCCGTCGCGCATGTCGGACGAGGCCCGTGTTGTATTGAACATGTGGTGACACCAGATGACAGCCATGGACATGAACACCTCTAATCCCCGTCAGCGCCCGCAGGTACTGACACTCACAGACGCTGCCGCTGCCCGCATCAGGGACTTGATGCAGAAGTCAGGCAAGGACGGCGCAGGCCTTCGCATTGGCGTCAAGAACGGCGGCTGCGCCGGCATGGAGTACACCATGCAGTTCGTCGACGAGCCGGAGAAGTTCGATGAGATCATCGAGGACAAGGGCGCCCGCGTCATCGTCGAGGCCAAGGCGGTGCTGTTCCTGTTCGGCACGAAGATGGACTACGAGGTGACCAAGTTGCGCTCGGGCTTCATCTTCACCAATCCCAACCAGACCAGCGCCTGCGGCTGCGGCGAGTCGGTTGAACTGAAGGCTGTGGACGCCTCTGTGCTGGGCCGCAACTGATATCCGGCGCAGCCTCTGCTTCAAGGCTCCGCGTACCCCCGTTCAGGCTTTGCTAAGCACTCGCCCTTACCCTGATAGGATTGATTCTCGCTGTGGGAACGGTTCGGGGGAATAAAACTCGTGGGTTTTGCCCGCATAGCAGGGCTGTTGCTGTCGGCTGTCGGCGTGAGGCTGGCAGGCGCGGTGGTCGGGCTTGTGCTACAGATCCTGCTCGCCCGCTGGCTGACGCCCACGGAAATGGGCGGCTGGTTCCTGATCATGTCGCTGGCCTCGTTTGCCGGGCTGCTGATCAGCGCCGGGTATCCCACCCTCGGCCTTGCCGTCCTGGCGCGTTACCATGCGCGCGGACAGCTCCGCATGGCCGACCAGTTCATGCAGAAGGCCGCCTACGACATTGGCAAGTACGCCCTGCTGATGGCCCTGCCGGCCATCGCGTTCCTGCTGATGGCGCCGGTCAGCGATGTCAGCCGGCTTGCCGTAATTGCGGGGCTGGTCGTGGCGCCGGCAGCCGCAATCATCCGGCTCAATGGATCGGCCGCCAACGCGCTGCGCCGCTACATGCTCACCATCGTGCCGGACTTCATCGGCAAGTCCCTGCTGTTGCTGGGGTTCGTGGCGCTCTACGTGGTGGCGACAGGGAGGCTGACCCTCGACGTTGTCGCCGCTGCCTTTATTGTTCTCAGCTATCTCACCGCATGGATTACAGGCAAGGTGCTGAAGGGGCATGGCGTCACCGGGCTGGGCTGGGACACGTCATCAGTACGGCTGGGCAAGACGTGGGCATCCCGGGCGGCGCCGCTGATCATCGTTGCCATGGCGCTGATGGCGATGGCGGACTATCTCACCCTTGTCGCCACCTTGCTGCTGCCCAAGGCTGACGTGGCGCTGGTTGGCATCGCCATCCGGCTGGCCGCGCTGATTGGTTTTTTCACGCAAGCCTCGCAGCAGTTCGTCCTGCGCGACCTTGCCGGGGCGCTGCATGTGCGCGACGCCGGCCAGGCGCGCACCTTGCTGATGCGCACCAACATTGCGTGCGTGAGCGTCATCGCCGCCGCGCTGGTAGGATTTGCCGTGCTGGGGGAGTGGTTTCTGACGCTGTTCGGGCCGGGCTATGTCGCAGCCCAGCCGGTGCTCATGTTGCTGATGCTGGCCCAGGGCGTGCGCGCCATCGGCGGCATCAACGTGCACCTGCTGTCGCTGGGCGGCGGTCAGGCGATGCTCGGGCGCACCTGCCTTGCCTCTGCGGTGATCATCCTGGCGCTGGCCAGCCTGCTGGTGCCGGTTCTGGGTATCACCGGCATTGGCTGGGCGGCCATTGCCGGAGAACTGGTGTGGATAGTGGCGGTTGCCGTGCAGACCCGCGAGCGCATCGGCTGGCGCGGCGACTTCCTTGCCCTGTTCAGCCAGGACAACCGCATCGGCCAGAAGCCGCTGCCGGTAAAGGCTGCTATGGGCGACGCCGGCTAGATGTGGAGCATCATCCGGTCAGACTGAATTCTCTGATCGGATCAAGATGCTCGATTTCTAAGTGCCAGAGCAACTTCAGCCGTTTCAGGTGAACGGCTGTTGCTCTAGCCTGCCGCACGCACGGGCCGTGCGAGGAAGGCCGGCATGTTTTCTTCGGTAAAGCTCGCCGGCATCTTGTCATCATTGTCGTGATCGCGGTCGCGTCCGCCACCACGGCTGCGGCGTTCACCACGCTCGCCACGTTCGCCACGTTCGCGCTTCGGCCGGTCTTCGCGCTGGGGCTTGCCGTCGCGCTGAGGCTGGTCTTCCACGGCTTCAACCGCAGTCTCGACCGCTGCCTTAACCGGCTCTTCCTTTGCCGGAGGCTTTTCCTTGCGCTCTTCCCTGCGCTCCTTGCGCGGGGCCGCATCCTTCTTGCCAGCCGCTGGCTTGCCCTTCGGGCCGGCAGCCTTGGCGCCGCGGCGGCGCTTGCCGCGCGAGGCGATCGACTCGGCGATGTCTTCTTCCGAAGGTTCTTCGCCGTCCCACTCGATCTGCTTCTTGATCAGCTCCTCGATGTCCTTCCAGGCCCGGAACTCGGACCAGGTCACCATGGTGTAGGCATTGCCCAGGCGACCGGCCCGGCCGGTGCGGCCAATGCGGTGCACATAGTCTTCGGCGTGGGTGGGCACATCGAAATTGTAGACGTGGCTCACCTCGGGAATGTCGAGACCGCGCGCGGCCACGTCGGAGGCGATGAGGTAGGTGATCTTGTTGTTGCGGAACGCATCGAGCGTGCGCAGCCGTGACTGCTGGTCCATGTCGCCGTGCAGCGCGCCACAGGAAAATCCGTGCCGCTGCAGCGATTTCTCCAGCAAGGCCACGGTGGTCTTGCGGTTGGCGAAGATGATGCCGTTCTTGACGACGCCCTCATGAGCCCGCAGCAGGGTGCGCAGTGCATCGCGCTTTTCCTTGTCGTCGGACGGCGTGTAGACCGCCTTCTGGGTGATTGTCTCGGCGGTTGAGGACAGCGCCTGCGCCTTGATTTCCACCGGCGCATGCAGGAACTGGTTGGTGATGCGCTGGATTTCCGGCGGCATGGTGGCCGAGAAGAACAGCGTCTGCCTGGTCAGCGGCAGCATCTTGCAGATGCGTTCGATGTCCGGAATGAAGCCCATGTCGAGCATCCGGTCGGCTTCGTCGACCACCAGGATCTCGATGTGGGTGAGCATCAGCTTGCCGCGTTCCATGTGGTCCATCAGGCGGCCGGGCGTGGCAATGAGCACGTCGGCGCCACGGTCGATGATCTTGTTCTGCTCCTCGAAGGAAACCCCGCCCATCAGCAGCGCGATGTTGAGCTTGTGGTTCTTGCCCAGCAGCTTGAAGGCTTCGTGCACCTGCGCCGCCAGTTCGCGGGTCGGCTCGAGAATGAGGGTGCGCGGCATGCGCGCCCGGGCGCGGCCCTTTTCCAGCAGCGTCAGCATGGGCAGGGTGAAGGCGGCCGTCTTGCCGGAGCCTGTCTGGGCCAGGCCCAGCACGTCCTTGCGCTCCAGCGCGGGCGGAATGGCTTCGGCCTGGATCTTGGTGGGCTCGGTGAAACCGGCTGCCTTGACGGCGGAAAGGACCTTTTCGCTAAGGCCAAGCGTGTCGAATGACATATAGATGTAGATACCGTTCTGTATGCGAGTTGCGGGCGGGGCACTTGGGCAGCCGCCTCGGTCGCGTGGTTGATGGATGCCGGGCAACAGGCCGGATGCCGTATTGCCCCTTCTCGGCACCACTCTCACGGCGCCGGAACGTACGCCCTACATATGCGGATTCGCGGCGCAAATGTCAATTTGCTGCTCTTGCGGCATATTGGACGGGGTTAACCGCGGGTGAGGGATCAGCGGCGCGCTCCCTCTCCCGCTTGCGGGCGAGGGCTGGGGAGGGAGCAAACTTTTGGTCTGCTCTGCCACAACTGTCATCCCCCGGCTTGACCGGGGGACCCAGTAGTCCCGGCGCCGGCAATGAGCGGCAACAGGTCCGACCAGTGCGGGTTTTGCTCTTCAATCAGGGCGATCTTCCAACTGCGGTCCCACTTTTTCAGTCGCTTCTCGCGCCGGATGGCCGCTTCAATGTCTTGATGGGATTCGTACCAGACAAGTTTGAGAACGTTGTACTCGCGAGTGAACTTCGAAGCTTCGCCCAGCCGGTGCTCGCTAACCCGGCGTTCGAGATCATTCGTCACGCCGACGTACAGGGTTCCGCCAATCCCGCTCGCAAGAATGTAGACGCAATAGTTGTGGTGTCTCGTCATCACTCGACTGTCGCGGTTACTGGGTCCCCCGGTCAAGCCGGGGGATGACACGGATGTTGATGAGCCGACAACGCCAAATCGGTGCCAACCCTCGCTCACCCCTTCTCAAACAGCGCCGCCGCCGCTTTCTTCCACGGCGTGAAGGCATCTGCCTCGCGCAAGACCTCCAGCCCCTTCAGCGTGAACGAGCGCGGCGTGGCAAGTTCATCCACCAGCGCGCGCACGCTGTCATCGGGGCGCTCCAGCACGCTGGTTGCGCCAGCGCGCGTCATCTGCGCCACCAGCTGGCGGGCGGTTTCCTCATCAACGCCGTGTGACGACACCCATCCGGCCATTTCGCCGATCAGCTCCTGCACCCAGCCATAATAACACGCGATGGTCGAGGCCGGACCTAAGTCTGCCTCGCTGGCAAGCGCCAGCACCGGGCCGCAAGGGGCAAGCAGGTGGCGGCACGGCTCGTCATCTGGATAGAGCAGGGTGGGGCTTTCGCCGAACTGGGCAGCTACGACCGGCATCGCCATGACCAGCCGCGCAGGCGCGATGGCGGGGCCAAGCTCCGCTGAGCCAATGCCCGCGCATAGCGACAAGACCGTCTGGCGCGGGCGGAACGCCAGCCCGCGGCACACCTCCACCGCATCGAACGGGCGCACGGCCAGGATGACGATGTCGGCCTCGTTCACGATGGCCTGGTTGTCGGAGAAGATCTCCGCGCCGTAATGCCCGGCCAGCCACTCGGACGTTGCCCGCCCGCGCTCGGACACGATGAAGCGGTAGCCGGTCTTCACCATGGCCGGCATCATGTGCCGGATCAGGTGGCCCGCGCCGATGATGCCGATGGTCTGGGTCATGTGGTTTCCTTCATTGTGGCGAGCACGGCGGGCACGGCGTCCTCGATCTCGCGGCAGACGATGGCGCCGGCGGCGGCGAGCTGGTCGCCCACGTCGACCGGCAGCGAGGTGTTGGAAGTTTCAGGCACCTGGTTCAGCCGGCCGCCGATCAGAACCGGAATCGGTTTGCCAAGGTGTGTCCGCAACGCCTTGTAATAACTCAGCGCAATGCCGTTGTAGGTGGACAGCGCAATGGCGTCTGCCCGTTCATGCAGCGCCAGCGCGGCCAGTGCGTGCGGTTCTGCGGAGGTGCCGCCGTCGATGATCTGCGCCCCCGCCTTGCCCAGCACCTCGTCCAGCACCAGCTTGCCGTGCTCGTGCACGTCTGTCGTGGCGGTGACGATGCGCGGTTTCGCCCGCGCCAGCGCCGCCCGTTGCGCGTCCGGCACCCGGGCCAGGTGCGCTTGCGCCATCTCCGCCACTTCCTCGGCAATGTCCGAGCGGGTGGCCTCATGCTTGGCGCCGAACAGGGTTTCCAGCCTCCTGCCGCCCAGCCGCCGCAGCGCCAGCAGCAACTGGAACGGGCAACCGGTGTCGATGCCCGCATCCGCCAGCCCCTGCACGGCGCGGGCGAAGAAGGCGCGCCCGCCCGACACGATGGCTGACGACAGCGCGCGGGCAGGGGCGTGGTCCAGCAGGGCCATGTGACGGGCCTGATGCGTTGCCAGCCGGGCGGCGAACAGCTGCGCCTCGATCACCTCGTCCACGTCGGGAATGCGCTCGTTCTCGCTCACCGGAACCGGATTGATGGCATGGCCAGTGGGCGCGAGACGCTGTCCGGCGATATCCACGGACAGGTAACTGGCCAGCGGGGCGAAGTTCTCCTCGCGCGTGCCGCGATAGCTGGTGGTGTTGCCATAGATCATGGTGCCCGGCGTCTCGCCGGCCACCTCCGCCAGCGCCAGGTGAAAGGCCAGCCGCCGCACCGGATCGGAGAAGTGATGCCCCCAGCAATGGCTTACGGTCACGCCAAGCAACCAGCCGATGTGCCGCTCCAGCAACACCGCGCCCATCACCGAGCCGAGGTCCTGGAACAGGGCGGCGAACCCGTCGTCGAGGTTGGAATGCACCAGCACCTCGACCGGCTGGGCGGCAATCAGCGCCAGCGCGGTAACGGTGGCCGAGGTGCAGGCAATGCCGTCGCTCGCGCCCTGCAGCCGGAAGGTGAAGTACTGGCCAAGGTTGCCGATGGAGGTGGCCCCGACGGCAAGCGCCGCGCAGGTGTTCTCCACCGCCGCCGGAAACCCCAGCACGAAGTCGCCGAAATGCGGGGCTACGGGGGCAGCTGCGGTTAGCGCCGCAAAGTCTTCCGGCCGATCCAGAATAAGCCCGGTGCCGCGCATGGCGTCCTTGCGCCGGTCGCGCGGCAGGCCCATGGACCAGTCGAGGCAGATGCCGTAGCGGTCCACGGCCACGCCGCGCGCCGCGCAGTCGCCATGAATGCGCGCCCATGCCTCGCGCGACTTCGACAGGCTCCGCCAGCCGATCTGCGCATGCTGCATCAGCCGCCCGGACGCTGTTGACTGGCGCTTGTAATCCGCTTCGCAGGCCACGCCATGCGCTGCCAGGAACGGGCAGGGCGCCACGGTCCATTGCCGGGCCAGCGCGCGTCCTTCGGCGATCAGTCCGCCAACGTCCGGCAACGCTGCAGCAACGATCAGCCCTTCAATCGCCTCAGCGGTCATCGGAATCCAGCCAGATGGTGATCGGCCCGTCATTGACCAGCGCCACCTTCATGTCGGCGCCGAACTCGCCATTGGCGACGGTGACGCCATGGCTGCGGACCTGGCCCGAGAAATGCTCGTAGAGCTTGCGGCCAAGGTCCGGCGGGGCGGCGCTCGAAAAGCCAGGCCGGTTGCCCTTGGTCTCGGCGGCCAGCGTGAACTGGCTGACCACCAGCGCCTCGCCGCCCACGTCCAGCAGCGACTTGTTCATCTTGCCTTCCAGGTCGGGGAAGATGCGCAGGTTGGCGATCTTGCGGGCGAGCCAGGTGGACTGGGCTTCCGAGTCGGTCTGCATGGCGCACACCAGGATCAGCAAGCCCCGCCCGATCTCGCCGGTGGTGCGGCCATCCACCGTCACGCGCGCTTCCGACACTCTCTGGACCAAGGCTCTCATGGGCCTCGACTTTGCATGGGGCGGCGCTAAAACTCAAAGCCAAATTCGCTGCCAGAAGGAACTGCAATGTCTCAGCCGCTGCTGCTGATCCCCGGTCTGATGTGCACGGCCGCGCTGTTTTCGCCGCAGGTCGAGGCGTTCGGTGCGGGGCGCGAGGTGATCGTGGCGGATCACACGCAGGCGGACAGCATGGCCGACATCGCCCGCCAGATCCTTGCCGCCGCGCCGCCACGTTTCGCGCTGGCCGGGTTGTCGATGGGCGTTTACCTGTCGCTGGAGATCATCGCGCAGGCGCCCGGCCGGGTGAGCCGGCTTGCGCTGCTCGATGGCAAGGCGCGGCCCGACACGGCCGACCAGACGGCGGGGCGTCATGCCTTGCTGAAAATGGCCGGCGAGGGGCGCTTCATGGAAATCACCACAGCTGTGCTCATGCAGCGGCTGATCGCCGGACACCGGCGGCACGATGAAGAGCTTCGCCGCACCATCGTCCGCATGGCCGAAGACACCGGCGAGGCTGCCTTCCGCCGCCAGATGAACGCCATCATGACGCGACGCGACTACCGGCCCGCGCTTGCCGGCGTTACTTGCCCCACGCTGGTGCTGACCGGGGAACTGGACGTGATCACCCCGCCGGAATGCGCAAGGGAAATGGCTGCCGGCATCGCGGGTGCGCAACTGGAAATCCTGCCCCGCTGCGGCCATCTCGCCACGCTCGAGGCGCCAGCTGAGGTCAATGCCGCGCTGGCTGGCTGGCTGGCGCGGGATGCGTAAGCAGTGCTGACCCTTATCGTGATTTGACCGGCGCCGGGGCAGGGCGCAGACTCTCTCCATCCTTGGAAGACGGAGGTCTACAAAAATGACTCCACCGAAGCGGTACTCGCTGTAGCAGGCCTGATGGGCAGCATGGACGACCTGTCCGGCGGCGCATAAAGCCAGCTGCAGCACATTCCGACAATCTGAAATTCATGTGCGGGCAGGCACTCAACTGCCCAGTAACAGGCCCGGTTTCCAGACCGGGGTCAGGCCAAAGAGCCAATCAGGCCCTGCGCGGCATCAACAGTCCGCCAGGGCCTTTCGCTTGCCCGGGGCTGGCAGGCGCTGTGGAACCCGCGCCGAAAATGCAACGTATACGGATATGGCAGCGCTGTTCACGCAATTTGTGATTTGACCCATGGGGCAATTGTGGCGTAATTTGGACACACCATAGGCGAAGGCTATCAGTAATAGGTAGTACCGCCGGAGGCGCAAGCTGGAAAGGTTTTCTGGTGAGCGGACGAGATGCTGATCCGGAAGCGGGCTGGTGGACCCCCGAAATCCCCTGCCTAGTTCCATCCTACCGCCCGGATCGGAAGCTGGGTTGCGCAGCCCCCCTCGCTTCGCACCCACTATCTCTGGAGTTGCAGCCCCGCACTTGTACCCCTGAGTGCGGGGCTGTTCATTTTGCTCTCAGATCAGAAACAATCCGGCTGACTGCCGGCCGCTTCACCAGTCGCTGGCCGCCATAAATCTGGCCAAACTTCCGGGCCAAACTCGCCTTGACTGTGGCCACCGTGGCATACTGCGCGTTCCTGATTCGCAATAATTCCAGAACTACGCTCCAAGAAAGCCGACATGTCGAAGCCCCTTGATCTCTTTTCCGATGCCGAGGCCGCGCCACCGGCGCCCAAGCCCGCGCCGGCAGTTGCCGCTGCAGCAGCCTCGCGGCCCGAGCCGCCGCGCAAGCACCCGGCCGCAGAAGCCGGCTACACGGCTGCCGACATCGAGGTGCTGGAGGGACTGGAGCCGGTCCGCCGCCGGCCCGGCATGTATATCGGCGGCACCGACGAGAAGGCGCTGCATCACCTGTTCGCCGAGGTGATCGACAACTCCATGGACGAGGCGGTGGCCGGCCACGCCACCTTCATCGAGGTGGAGTATGACGCCGGCGGCTACCTGTGCGTGACCGACAATGGCCGCGGCATTCCCATCGACCCGCACCCCAAGTTCCGGGACAAGTCGGCGCTGGAGGTAATCCTCACCACGCTGCACGCCGGCGGCAAGTTCGACTCGAAGGTCTATGAAACGTCGGGCGGCCTGCATGGCGTCGGCGTGTCGGTGGTCAACGCGCTGGCCGAGCATCTCGAGGTTGAGGTTGCCCGCAACCAGACGCTCTACCGCCAGGACTACTCGCGAGGGCTGCCGCAGAACAGGCTGGCCGAGGTCGGCAAGGTGCACAACCGGCGCGGCACGAAGGTGCGCTTCAAGCCCGACGAGCAGATCTTCGGCAAGGGCGCCAAGTTCAAGCCGGCGCGGCTGTTCAAGATGGCGCGCTCCAAGGCCTACCTGTTCGGCGGCGTGGAAATCCGCTGGTCCGTCGATCCGGTTCACCTGACGGGCAATGACGACACCCCGCAAAAGGCGGTGCTGCATTTCCCCGGCGGCCTGAAGGACTATCTCGACGAGGCGATCCATGGACGCCCCCGAGTTGCGGACGAAATCTTCGCCGGTAACGTCAAGAAGGAAGGCGGCCACGGCTCGGTCGAATGGGTGGTGGCCTGGTTCGGGGGCGCGGACGGCTTCGTCAACTCCTACTGCAACACCGTGCCCACACCTGAAGGCGGCACGCATGAACAGGGCCTGCGCTTTGCGCTCACCCGGTCGCTGAAGAACTACGCCGAACTGTCCGGCAAGAAGCGTGGGAGCATGATCACCACCGAAGACGTGATGACGTCGGCCGGCATCATGCTGTCGGTGTTCATCCGCGAGCCCGAGTTCCAGGGCCAGACGAAAGAAAAGCTCGCCACGGCTGAGGCCTCGCGCATCGTCGACAAGGCGGTGTCGGATCATTTCGACCACTGGCTGACGGGCCACCCGGCCCAGGCCGACAAGCTGCTCGACTGGATCATCGAGCGCGCCGAGGATCGCATGCGCCGCCGCGCCGAGCGCGAGGTGGGCCGCAAGACGGCGGTGCGCAAGCTGCGCCTGCCCGGCAAGCTGGTCGACTGCTCGGCCGCCTCGCGCGAGGGGACGGAGCTGTTCATCGTCGAGGGCGACAGCGCGGGCGGCTCGGCCAAGCAGGCGCGCAACCGCCACAACCAGGCCATCCTGCCATTGCGCGGCAAGATCCTCAACGTGGCCTCGGCGACGAAGGACAAGCTGGCCGCCAACCAGCAGCTGAGCGATCTGCTGCAGGCGCTGGGCTGCGGCACCGGCGACAAGTACCGCGAGGAAGACCTGCGCTACGAGAAGGTCATCATCATGACCGACGCCGACGTGGACGGCGCGCATATCTGCTCGCTGCTGATCACCTTCTTCTACCGTCTGATGCCGAAGCTGATCGAGGAGGGGCACCTGTATCTCGCCGTACCGCCGCTCTACCGGCTGGTGCAGGGCACGAAGTCGGCCTATGCCCGCGACGACGCCCACAAGGACCAGTTGCTGGCGAGCCAGTTCAACGGCCGCGGCAAGGTCGAGATTTCCCGCTTCAAGGGCCTTGGCGAAATGCTGCCCAGCCAGTTGAAGGAAACCACCATGACCCCGGCCAACCGCACGCTGCTGCAGGTCCAGTTGGACGCGGAAAACGGCAAGGTTACCGCCCGCGTGGTGCAGGAGCTGATGGGCAACAAGCCCGAAGACCGCTTCAACTTCATCACTGAACGCGCCCAGTTCGTGGACGTTGACGAGCTGGATGTGTGAGGGAATGTGAAAGGGCTCAGGATTCCTGCCGGTTTTGCCTGACAGCAGCTATCCGGACGCTTTTGCGTATCGCGTGCCGCACCTTGCAAGCCGGCATCTGCAAGCAGTCATTCGACACGGTAGTGGACCGGCTTTGGTTCAAGGTCAGGCCCATTGACCGGGGCTGCACCGTTGCCCGGCACCACATCCATAGGACATGTCGACAGCACAACGATCACGTCAGCCTCCGCCTGCAGGACGATGAAGTCTCCAGGTTTGCTCAGCGGTGCCGTGATCGTAACCTGGTTGCCTGACACAGGCACATTCATCCAGAGATTCAACGGATTGGGTACGATGGCCGTCTCTACGCCAGCCCGACGCAGCGCAGACAGATAGTTATCGCGGCAATTCGCATGGCCTGGTTCGCATCCGTAATGCGCGTAAAGCCAGCTGTCACAACAAGCGACGATGGTATCATGCGTACCCTCGAAGCGCTCTTCCTCGATGCGAAGCATTGCACTGCGCCGGTTGCTGCAAAGAACGTCACCAGGCTTGGGATGGAGATGGCCGGTCATCCGTCTGGAATGCTCCATCGACATGTGTTCCGTCGGATCGGCGGCCATGACGGCCCAGGTATCCACAACCTGGTTGCCATGAGTATTCACGAGGCGCAGTCGCTGCCCCCGGCTCAGGGGGA
>JAZBOA010000406.1:0-2084 GCA_036350935.1 Anderseniella sp.
AACAACTGCTGGAATTGCTCGATGTAATCCAAATCCCTCGCAAATCGTATTTCCCGTTTCTCCCGTAGCGACCAGTATCGTCGTATACGACATGCCCCCTCGCTAAGCTCAAAGCAAGTAGCCGGCGGAAGTCGGCGAATATGACGGTACACAGATCGTTCGGCGTCCTGACAGTTTCCGAATAAGAGAAAGTCGCCGATGAATTCCTCATCAAGCGATCTAGGAACTATCGGGTGCGTCAGGAGGGCGTCGATGCAGCTAGCGAACAGAAACACGCCGTTATGTTGCACGTAGAAAAAAGGCCGCACACCGAAATGATCTCGGGCGCAGAAAAGCCTTGCCTTACGATGGTCCCACAACGCGATGGCGAAGTCGCCGATAATGTGACGCAAAAATGCCCGGCCAAACAAATTGTACGCATGCGCGATCAGTTCAACGTCCGCTGCGTCGGTTGTGACGGCACAATCACGGGAACGCAAAGTGCGAATAAGATCGGCTCTGGCATCAATACGTGCATCGGCCGCAATCCAAACGTTGCCGTCGATCGTAAAGGGTTGCTGTGGATCTCCAGCACTTTCCGTTACGCGGAGCGCGCAATGCCCGAGTGCTACGGAACCCTTGACCCAGTGATTGATGTCATCTGGTCCGCGATGAGCCATCGCGCCAGTCATCTTCTCGATGAGCCCGGGCTCCACCGGCTTGCCGTCAAAATGGATGATGCCGGCGATGCCGCTCATGGCCTTATGGCAGTACCTTTACCGGAATAAACTCGTGCTTCTGCAGAAGTCAGCGCAATTCGATTACAAGTCGGCCCTCGGCGAGCGCCGTAAGCACTTGCAACAGCAGCGCATCGAAGGCAGCCAGCAAGGCTTGTTTGCGACAGTTTCCCAAGCGGACCCAGACAAAAGGGGTAGCCAGCCCCGGACGAGTGGCCAGATGCAGGAAATCCTGGTCTTTGCTGACGAGAACCCGGCCGTGAGCAACTGCATAATCCCAAACGCGTTGGTCGCCGGCTTCCTCCAATCCGACATCCGAAACATGGCAAGCATCCAGCCCGCGCTCCGTCAGCCATCGCGCGAGCGCCGTTGGCAATTGGTTGTCTACCAGAAACTTCACTAGGCATGCAGGACGACATGGTCGGTCTGGTGCGCGGCGTATTCCAGTGCCGCGTATAAATCCTCGCGCTCCAGAAACGGGTAGTCCTCCAATATTTCCTCAAACGAGGCTCCCGCGCTCAATAACTCCAGAATATCCGTGACCCGCATCCGTTTGCCGCGAATGCAAGGCTGCCCGCCGCACTTGCCAGGTTCAATGGTGATACGTTGAAGGCGGTCAGAAGGCACGACGCACACTCCGCAGGAAAAAAGGTTCAAAGACCCGGAAAGGCCGGAAAACGTGAGCTTACGTCGGAACGGTCATTCAGCGCCACGCCCTCGTGATCCACCCAGGCGTGGGCATCGAAGTCGCCCGTCTCCTTGCGAACCCCGATTCGCAGCTCCGCGGGAATGCCGCGTCGGCGCAAAAGCAACCAGAGGGCGAGCGACTGGCGCAGGCAGGTGGCGCGGTAGGGTCCGTGGTAGCCCGCGATGCCAACCAAGCGGGCGATGCGGCTGGCATTCTCCGAGGGGGATGTCTCGTCAAGTCGCTTCTGCACTGGAGGTGGCGCGAAGCGTTCCAGCAGATAGCGGGTGCGCTTGAAGCCGAGCAGTCTCAGGCTGGCGCCGACAGCCGGCAACAGGAACACGAGCCGCACCAGCATCCGCCGCTCCCAGGGAGCGAGGGCTCGCAGCTGCTCAAGGCGCCGTCGCAAGCCGTTCACCGTAGACGACCAGGCCGGCGTCCGCGAGTTCCCCGATGTGCTTGAGCAGGTCCTGCTCCAGGCGTTCGGGCTCCACGTCGTACTCGGACAGCATGACGTCGAATACCTTGCGCAGGCTGCCGTGGTCCTGCAGGAGCTGCCAGATGCGGGTGCCGACGTCGTCGAGACCGAAATAGCTTTCGCTCGCAAGGTCTAGCAAGACGGCCTCGCCGTCGAGTTCCTGGAACAGGACCTCGTGGGAGATGGTCACGTGATCGGTTAGGGT
>JAZBOA010000407.1:0-2338 GCA_036350935.1 Anderseniella sp.
ATGACATCGAATTCCTTGTTGGCTTGCGAAGGTTTCCGCCGGCAGCGCTTGCGCGCTTGGTTCGGTTTCGCCGTGATGAGGTCATTTACACCCGAAAATGGTGAATGAACCCTTACTCGCATGGTAACTCGCGTCTCGTGACGGGATGCGGCGGCGGCTTCACGCACTTCTATATATAGGGCCGGTACGAGGCCCCGGGGGCTGGTGCGCCGGCCGGTCCCAAGGCAATTCCAGTTACACGCCTGTGCAGTTCTACCACTGATGCGCCGCATTACTGGGTACACCACCATAGATCGTCATTCAGCTTTGCCCGCAGCCGTATATATAGTAATTAATCAAATAAAAATTTAATTTAATTTGATTTGAATTGATCAAGTAATGATTTGTTTGCCATTTACGGGTTGTACGGACTGGTTTGCAGCGTTTAATTTGGTCATTTACTTGATGTTAAGAGGTGGGGGGTAGTTTGGGCCTCGGATCAGACGAAAGCCCTAGGGCGTTTGTTCCGGTGCTAACTGTGAGTACACAAAGGAGAGAGTTATGTTTGCACGTTTCATGAAGGACGAATCTGGCGCAACCGCAATCGAGTACGGCCTCATCGCCGCTGCTACCGGCCTGGCCCTGGTCGCTGTTACTCCGATTCTGAAGACCGAGCTCGGCTCGATTTTTACCAGCATCAACCACGGCCTGGCAGCCAATCAGTAAGGTCTGCTGCCGGACGGCGCGAGCCTTCGCCCGGCAAGATTTTCAGGGAGGCTCCGGAAGCCGTCAGCGTCAAGCTGGCGGCTTTCGTCTTTTGGGAGCTTGTTTGCTCGGTGCAAGCCTGATCTTGCGTTGGGCTTAACCCTGCCTTTACCGCCCGCGTGACATTTTCTGGCAATTGTCCCGGTGCACCCTTGCCCGCCCGGCCGTGGCGGCAGTGCTGATCGAACGGAGTTAATTCGAGTCATGGCAGAAATTGCAATCCTCCTGGTGTTCCCGCTGCTCATGATCGGCGCAGCCTTCGGCGATGCGTTCACCTACAAGATTCCCAACTGGCTGACCGGCCTGATGGCCATCATGTTCTTTCCCGCCGCCCTTTATGCCGGCATGCCCATGGCGGAGCTTGGCTGGTCGCTCGCCGCTGCGGCCATCGTGCTGGCGAGCTGCTTTGCGCTGTTCTGCTTTGGCCAGTTCGGTGGCGGCGACGCCAAGCTGCTGACCGCCGGCGCCCTGTGGATCGGCTGGGGATCGCTGCTGCCGTTCGTGGTGGCTGTCGCCATCATCGGCGGCCTGCTGGCCATCATCATGAAGGTCTGGTGGATGGTGAAGCTGCAGGCCGAGTTTTCCAACGTGAAGGGCCTGTCGGAGAAGGTGAAGCCGTCTATCCAGCTGCCCTACGGCATCGCCATTGCCGGCGGCGCCGTGGCCACATTCCAGCACAGCTGGCTTTACCAGGCACTGACCTGATGGGGCTGGCCGGTGCACATTCCACATCCAGATCGCCTGGTCTGACAGAACGCCCGCCATCATGTGCGGGCGTTTTTGTTTGGCACAACGCCCCCGCCAATGTTTAGCGCCGGTTAACCATAATTTGACCTTTGTCGGTCATCTTGAAGCCAACAGACCCGAACCGCCCAAGTTTCATATCGGAGTGTCATTGATGAGTAAGATGCGTTTTGTCGCCATGGGAGTGGCCGGAGCAGCAGCGCTGGGCGCGGCCTTCATGGCCAACGGCTTTCTCAACCAGCCCGTCAAGCAGGAGGTCGTCGAGATCAACAAGGTGTCATTGACGCCGGTTCTCGTGACGCTCCAGGAAATCCAGGTCGGCGATATGCTGAACTCGTCGAACGTCGGCTGGAAGGACTGGCCCTCCGACGAGGTCCGGGAATTCATGGTCACCAGGGCGGGCAACGAGGACTTCTTCGAGAAGATGGACGGCACCCGCGCCCGCGCCAACATGTTCGAGGGCGAAGCGGTCAACCGCAGGCGCCTGGTGCAGGTCGGCGATGCTGGCTTCATGGCGGCGGTGCTTCCCAAGGGCATGCGGGCCATCTCGATCCGCGTCTCGGCTGAAACCGGTGCTGGCGGCTTCATCCTGCCCAACGACCGGGTGGACGTGATCCTGACCCGCAAGTCCGTTGGCAACAACGACACCTCCGACACCGTCCTCAGCAATGTACGGGTGCTGGCCATCGACCAGCAGATCCGCACCACCGAAACCGGTGAACAGGTGATCGTCGGCAAGACGGCGACCGTCGAACTTGAACCCAAGCAGGCGGAAATTCTCGCCCTCGTCGAAAGCACCGGGCAGCTCTCCCTCGCGCTGCGCTCGCTGGCTGACCGCGGCGACAAGGAA
>JAZBOA010000408.1:0-3260 GCA_036350935.1 Anderseniella sp.
CATCGCCCACGAAGCAGCAGGTCGAGGACGCGCTGGGCGGCGTGCTGTGCCGCTGCACCGGATACGCCAAGATCATCGATGCGGTGCTGTTCGCTGCCGGGTCCAATGCGGTGCCCGTGCCGTCCAGCGCTGGCCGGTCTGTCGGCCAGCCCATCCGCCGCGTCGATGGCGAGCCCAAGGTCGATGGCCGCGAGATGTTCGGCGCCGACGGCATTCCGGCCGGTGCGTTGATGGTCAAGGTGATCCGCTCGCCGCACCACCATGCCCGCTTCACCATTGGCGATACGCAAGCCTTCCTTGATGCCCGGCCCGGCCTCGTCGTGGTGATGACCGCCGCCGACATTCCTGGCGTCAACCTGCATGGCGTCATTCCACCGTTTGCCGACCAGCCGGTGTTCGCCGAAGACACCGCCCGCTATCGTGGCGAGGCGATTGCCATGGTAGTCGGCGAACCCGATGCGATTGCCAACCTGAAGGCTGCCGATTTCCCCGTTACCTGGGAGCCGTTGCCCCATGTGCTGACGCCGTCCGAGGCGCTCAAGGACACAGCACCCTTGCTGCACCAGGCCCGGGCCGGCAACGTGATGGTGCGCGGGCTGGTGCAGAAGGGCAACGTTGATGACGGGCTGGCGGCGGCAACCCACGTCATCGAGCGCAACTATTCGACGCCGTTCATCGAGCACGCCTATATCGAGCCGGAGTCGGGCTGGGCGGTGCGTGACGGCGATACCGTCGTCATCCATGGCTCCACCCAGGCGCCGCACATGGACCGTGAGGGCGTGGCGGCCATCATGGGCCTGCCGGACACGCAGGTGCGCATCGTGCCGTCTGCCTGCGGCGGAGGCTTCGGCTCCAAGCTGGATATCTCGATGCAGCCCTATATCGCGCTGGCGGCGTGGACGCTGGGCCGGCCTTGCGGCATCGTCTATACGCGCCAGGAGTCGATGCGCTCCACCACCAAGCGCCATCCCAGCGAGATCACGCTCAAGGCCGGCTGTGATGCGACCGGGCGGATCACCGGGTTCGATTTTTACGGCGTCTTCAACACCGGCGCCTATGCCAGCTGGGGACCCACCGTTGCCAACCGGGTGCCGGTGCATGCTTCGGGCCCGTTCCATATCGAACACTACCGGGCGCGCTCTGTGGCGGTGCATACCCACTGCCCGCCGTCGGGCGCGTTCCGGGGCTTTGGCGTGCCGCAATCGGCGGTGGCGCAGGAATGCCTGTTCGACGAACTGGCCGACATGGCCGGCATCGACCGGCTGGAGTTCCGGCTGATCAATGCGCTTGACGATGGTTTGCCGACCGCAACCGGCCAGGTGTTCGCCTCGGGCGTCGGCATCAAGGCGTGCCTCGAGGCGTTGCGCGATCCCTATGCGAAAGCGCGGGAAGCCGCACAAGCCTTCAATGCGAAGGCCGGCCACCTCAGGAAGGGCGTCGGGCTTGGCACCTGCTGGTATGGCTGCGGCAACACCTCGCTGCCCAACCCGTCCACCATGAAGGTGGGTATCGACGCTGCGGGTACCGTCTGGCTGCATCAGGGCGCCATGGACATCGGCCAGGGCGCCAGCACGGTGATGGTGCAGATCATGGCGGATGCGCTGGGCGTGCCGGCAGACATGATCCGGCTGAAGTCCGGTGACACCGCAATCACCCCCGACGCCGGCAAAACGTCTGCCTCGCGCCAGACCTTCGTGTCGGGCAATGCCACGCGGCTGGCAGGTGAAGCCTTGCGCGAACAGCTGTTGCGTCATGCCAACGTGGCGGCGGATGCGGAAATCCGTTTCGAAGCCGGAACAATCATTCTGGCCGACGGTGACGGCGAGCGCCGCATCGATCTTTCGGGCCTTGAAGCCGATGCGGAAGGCTATGTGTTCAGGGCGGTGGAGACCTATGACCCGCCCACCACGCCGCTGGACGAGAACGGACAGGGCGAACCCTATGCGGTGTTCGGCTATGGCGCCCACCTGATCGAGCTGACGGTGGATACACGCCTCGGCACCGTGAAGCTGGACCGGTTGACGGCGGCGCATGACGTGGGCCGGGCCATCAACCCGCTGCTGGTGGAAGGCCAGATCGAGGGCGGTGCGGCTCAAGGGGTCGGTCTGGCGCTGATGGAAGACTACATCCCCGGCCGCACGGAGAACCTGCACGACTACCTGATTCCCACCTTCGGCGACATGCCCGAGGTCAGGTCGATCATCGTCGAGGTGCCCGACCCGCACGGACCTTATGGCGCCAAGGGGTTGGGCGAGCACGTGTTGATCCCGACGGCGCCGGCCATTCTCAACGCCATCCGCGATGCGACCGGAGCGAGCGTGCGCCATTTGCCGGCCACGCCCGACAAGGTGCTTGCGGCGATCCGGGCAAGGGAGCAGGGGAATGGCTAGCCCCGCACGTGAAGGCGACAAGATCCGCTGCGATGCGTGTCCCGTCATGTGCTACATCGCGCCGGGCCGCTCCGGTGCGTGTGACCGCTACGCCAACGAGGACGGCAATCTGGTGCGCGTCGATCCGCTGGTGATCATCGAGAAGACAAGGGCCCTAGGCGGTGAACTGGTGCCGTTCCTCGACCGGGGCGCGGACTGGGATGGCGAGATCATCAACCCCGACGACAGCTTCATCACCGCCATAGGTGCGGGCACCACCTACCCGGACTACAAGCCGGCCCCCTTCATCGTCTCGCGCGCGGTCGACGGCGTCGACATGATCACCGTGGTGACCGAGGGCATCTTCTCGTACTGCGGCGTCAAGGTGAAGATCGACACCGACCGGCACCTCGGCCCCGAACGGGCGCTGGTGCGGGTGGACGGTGAGCCCATCGGCCACGTGACGACGGCGGAGTACGGCTCACAGATGCTGTCGCTGGGCGGCGTGCACCACCTGACCGGTGGCGGCAAGAAGGAAGGCCGCGTCACCTGTGCCGCGCTGCTTGACCTGTGCAACGGCAAGCCAGTGGAAGTGATGATCGACGGCGGCTCCACCGTGGTGATCGAGGCAGGCAAGCCGCCCATCGTCAACGGCGTCAGGGAAGAGCGCATGCGGGTGGGCTGCGGCTCGGCCACGGTCGGCATGTTCGCCTCGCAATGGCATGGGCTGGTCGATGAAGTGGTAGTGGTCGATGATCACATCACCGGCGTCATCTCCGAACACCAGGCCGGGAAGGTGATCGGCTGGGCGCCGACCGGGATAAAGATCAAGGGCAGGCGTTCGACGCCCGGGCGCTATTTCCAGGTGGCCGAACCCGGCACCGGCTGGGG
>JAZBOA010000409.1:0-2119 GCA_036350935.1 Anderseniella sp.
CTCGGCCAGTTCGAAGCGGTGGTCGGAAAGGATCCAGCGGAAAGCCAGTCCCTGCACTGCAGCAATCAGGATGCAGGCATTCTGCTGCGGAACAATGTCCGGCCGGATTTCCCCCTGTTCCTGCGCGGCGGCGATCAGGCCGGCGATGAATTGCAGAAAAAACATCACCAGTTCGTTCATGCGGTCTCGGAACAAGGGGTCGCCGCTTTGCAGCGCTTCCGAGAACAGCAGGCGGGGAATGCCCGGCTGCTGCTGGATGAAATTCAAATGGGCGCGGATAACCGCCTTCAGGCGTTCCAGCGGCGTCAGTTGCGCAAGACCGAGCCCGGCCATTTCTTTCTGCAACCGCTCCTGAATGCTGTCCACCAGCGCGACCAGGACGTGGCTCTTGTTGCCGAAGTGGAGAAACAGGGTGGGCTGCGCGATGCCGACCGCCTTCGATAGCGAACGGGTCGTGAGCTTGGCTACCCCTTCATGGCGGATGATTTCCATGGCCGCCTCGATGATGTCGTGGCGGCGGACTTCTGCGGATTTCCTTTTTTTAACAGCCACTTTGTTTTGAGCCTGAGGCAATACCGACAATCGAAATATGGGTGACTTCCCGTCCTCACCTGCAAAACCGGCACGCGGTGAGAAAAGAAGCGGCAGCAGCCCGAATGGCTGCTGCCGAAAGGTACACCATCCAGATAATTTTCAGGAACAGCAACTGCCTTCCTTCACCCCGGATTTTTTCAGCATGAAGGCCAGCGGACAAAATCCTGTCACGCCGCTTTGCGCCAGATTGGCGCCGACAAAGGCGGTCAGCCAGAGCCAGGCCGGGTTGTTGGTGAAATGGGCGAGGGCGATGCTGAGCAGCACCATCAGGCCCGCCATAAGGTGCACGATGCGGTCTACGGTCATGGGATTCCCCGGTAGTTATGAGTACGTTTCAATGAGATCGGGGAGGCCGGAAGCCCGGCCGCCCGATCAGAACTTGTACGAGATGTTGAGGTTGTACTGGTTCTGGCTGATCTGAATGGTATTGGCCGGCTGACCCGCCACGTTGGATGTCAGATCGTTTTCAAAGGCATGAGTGTAGGCAAAACTGCCGCTCACCTTGTCGCTGAATTTGCGCGTGAGGCCGAACGACAGGTGATGTTCCACAATCGCGGTTGAGCCCAGGTTCATGTTGACATCCTCCGGGCCGATGGGCGATTCGCCATAGTTGTAGCCGACGCTTACCGCCATTTTCCCCATGTCCTTTTTCACGCCGATGGCAAAGACGGTCTGGTCCTCCCAGCCGAAGGCCAGCACTGGCGGCATCCCGGGCTGCGGATTGGTTACGCTGACGCGGTCCATCACATCATTGAAGAAAATGCGCTTGATGTCGGCTTCCACCAGCAGTCCCGGCATGGGCTTGAAGGCCAGGCCGAAGGCAACCGAAGCGGGTATGTCCATGTCGAAGCTGGTCGTCCCTGTCGGGGTGTTGTACTCCATGTCGGAAACGTCGGTCTTGGTGACCCAGGTCAGGCCCGCCTGCAGCTTGGGATTGATCTTGTAGGTGGCTCCCAGCGTCGCGCCGAAGCCGAACTGCTGGTTTTGCGGCAGGTTGATCTGGGTAAGACCCCCACCGACAAAGGACATGGCCAAGCTCTGGTTGACGACGTTCAGGGACGCGCCCAGGGTCAGGGTATCGGTGAGCTTGTACGCTGCGGCCGGCGAGAAGCGGAATACCTGCTTCGTTGTTACTACCGGCTGGCTTCCCCCAATGGCGGGATAGATGTCTTCAACGTTGACCCCCATGCCGGAGATCCCGCCCAGTCCCATGCCGAGGAAAAGCCTGTCGTTGACTTTGAACACGGCGGCGCCGGTCGGCATCATGTACCAGTCGGAACTGCTCTCCTGGCCGTTCACTTCGCGCGGCGGGTTGAGCAGGCCGAATCCCAAGTCCATCCGTACATCCTCAATGTCCAGGTCGGCCATGCCGGCCGGGTTGACCAGCACCGTCACGGCGTCCTGGGCTTGCGCCACGGTGGCGCCGCCCATCGCGGCCTGTGCCGCCGACATGGCGAACATCTGGTCGCCGTTGGTGGCGTGAGCGCCGGTTGAGAGGGTATACAGAGCGGCCGACACGGCAGCC
>JAZBOA010000410.1:0-16197 GCA_036350935.1 Anderseniella sp.
CAGTCAGTGCCCGGCGGCACCCACTGGGGCGGCGGCATGTCGATCAGCGCCAACGACCAGGCGAAGATCGGCCAGATCATGCTGGGTGACGGCTTTGCCAACGGACGGCAGATATTGCCGGCGCAGTGGGTCAGGGCCATGCGGACCGCCTGCCCTGTCGCGCCGTTCTATGGGTACCTCGTGTGGCTCAACGAAGGCCGCCGCATATTCCCGTCGGTGCCTGAAAGTTGCTATTTCGCGCTGGGCGCGGGCGGCCAGTACACGTTCGTTCAACCGGAGGCTGACCTGCTGGTGGTGGTGCGATGGCTGGACGATGCCCATGCCGGCACCTTTTTCGGCAAGGTGCTGGAAGCAGCGGCAGGCTGAACAGCGGCATTCGCGGCAGAATTCGGCCGGACGGACACCCCAATCCCCCGGGGCGCCCGTCCGAAGCCTCCCCTGCAAAGGAAAGGCGGAAACTCGATTCTTCAGTTGCTGGCGACCAGCGAGATGCCGGTGCTGACCATCTGGCGGGTTCTGGCCCCGCAGCGGCCTGAAGCCTCCGCCATCGAGATGGCGCGGGCCTTGGCGCGGGCGACAGCGGCGCGATCATGGCGGGACAGCATTGCATTGTGACGCGAGACAACCTGCTGCCAGAACCGCGTGGCGCGATCGTGGCCGAGGTGCTGGCAGCGGCGTTCCACATAGTAGGCCGCGGTTGCCTGCGCATAGCGGATCAGTTCTGCATCGTTGCCGCGTGCCTGGCGCTGTTCCGGTTCCGGCGCCGGTGTGGGCTTTGCCGGTTCAACCACGCGGGTGGCAACCTGTTCTTCGACCGGCTCTTGCGCATCCTGCTGAACGGCGGGCGCGGTCGCAACGGTGCCGCGAATGAACCCATCGCCTTCGGCCTGCGCCAGTGCCTCACGCGCGGCATCGAGCGATGACAACACGAAGCCCCTCGTCTGTTCATTGCACGCCATGGCGCGGCCGGACTGACGGCCCCCGTTCATCAACCGGACGATCTCGTCCGGACCCACCGTGGATGCGGCGGCTACCTCGGCCATGTTCACGTAGTCGGACAGTTCATTGCGCAGCGGTTCGCTCATCAGGCCACACTTGCCGGCGGCGCCATGAGCGCGGGCAAGGTGGGCGGCAGCCTCGCCGGGTCCCAGCACTGTCTCGGCCAGCGCCGGCTTCAACGGCGAAGCCAGCAGCGGCAAACAGGCCAGTGTTACAGAGATCAGCAAACGAGATGGCGAACGCATACCCACACCCCCAAATACGCGGGAAACCAACTGCCGCCGACGATAGACCGCACCGGTTAATGGCCATTCAAGGTTTCGGGCATGTTGAAGGAATGGTTAACGAATTACTGCGGATTTTAGGGTCAAACGGGCAGTTCCTCGTCCAGCGGCTCGAAATAAAGATCAACCTCGGCGGTGCTCACGCCAGCCAGCGTTGCCGGCTTCCACCGGGGTGCGTTGTCCTTGTCGATGACGACGGCGCGGGTTCCCTCGAAGAAGTCATGGCCGGTGAAGATGCGGTTGACGATGCGGTACTCGAGCCGCATGCAGCTGCGGAAATCGAGCGTCATGCCCTGACGCAGCTGGCGATGGCAAATCTTGAGGCTGGTTGGCGACTTGGTGGCCATGACAGCCGCCTGCTTCTGCGCCCACTCGGTTGGGTCCGCTTTCAGACTGTCCATCACATCCTCGACCGAGGCTTGCAGGAAATGCCGGTCAATGGCGCCGCGGTGCATCGACAGGCTTTCGGGATCGGTCTTGCCGGCATATTGCTGAATCGCTTCATCCACATCGGCGAATGTCTTCAACGCCTGCCTCAGTGGCGCCAGCCTGTCGCGCGGAACAAAACTGGTTCCCACGCCGGCATAGAGCGTATCACCCGCCTTGAGGCGGGCGCCAGTCAGCCCCATGTACATGCCCGTCTCGCCCGGGCAGCGCGGCATGAAGTAGGTGCCTCCCACGTCGGGAAACAGGCCGATGCCCGTTTCCGGCATGGCGAACACCGTGGCCTCGGTGACGATGCGGTGCGACCCGTGGACCGACACACCCACGCCGCCGCCCATGGTGATGCCGTCCATCAAGGCGATGTAGGGCTTGGGATAATGCTTGATGCAGGTGTTGAGGACATATTCCTCACGGAACAGGTCGAGGAACCTCGTGTCCATCGCCAGGCCCCACTGGTAGAGCTGGCGGATATCGCCTCCGGCGCAGAACGCCTTGTCCCCTGCCCCTTCGATGACGATGCGCTCGACGCGGCCATCGTTCTCCCAGGCCTTGAGCTGGGCATGCAGGGCGCGGAACATCGGCAGCGTCAGGGCATTGAGCGCGCCCGGCCGGTTGAGCACGATCCAGCCGGCGCGGCCCTCGATGGAAAACAGGATTTCGTGTTCGTCGCTCATGCGCCCTTCCTGATGGTGCTGCTACTGCCGGAGCATGTCGCGCGAAATGATCAGGCGCATGATCTCGTTGGTACCTTCGAGGATCTGGTGCACGCGCAGGTCGCGGAGGTACCGCTCCACCGGATAATCCTGCAGGTAACCATAGCCGCCGAACATCTGCAGCGCATCATTGACCACATCGAAACCCGTATCGGTTGCCTTGCGCTTGGCCATGGCGGCGAAGCGGGTGGCCATGGGGTGCTTGTCGTTGACCTTCTGGGCCGCCGAATAGAGCAGGATTCGGGCGGCTTCGAGTTCGGTCTGCATGTCGGCCAGCCGGAACTGCAGCGCCTGGAACTCGGCAATCGCCTTGCCGAAGGCCTTGCGGGTCTTCATGTACTCGATGGCGTGGTCGATGCAGGCCTGCGCGCCGCCGATGGAACAGGCGCCGATGTTCAACCGTCCGCCGTCCAGTCCGGACATGGCGATGCGGAAACCGTCGCCCTCGCCGCCGATCAGGTTTTCCACCGGCACCCGGCAGTCATCGAAGTTGACCTGGGCGGTAGGCTGTGAATGCCAGCCCAGCTTGCGCTCGTTGGCGCCGAAGCTCAGCCCCGGCGTGCCGTTCTCGATCATGATGCAGGAGATGCCGTTGGGGCTGTCGTCGCCGGTGCGCACCATGGTGAGATAGAGATCATTGGCGCCGGCGCCCGAGATGAACGCCTTGGAGCCGTTGAGCACGTAGTGATCACCGTCGCGCACGGCCTTGGTTCTGAGGGCGGCGGCATCGGAGCCGGAGCCTGGCTCGGTGAGGCAGTAGGACGAGATTTTGTTCATCGCCGTCATGTCAGGCAGGAAGCGCTGGCGCTGCTCTTCCGTGCCGTAGCGGTCGATCATCCACGCAGCCATGTTATGGATGGAGATGAAGGCCGAGGTGGAGGGGCAGGCCTTCGCCAGTTCCTCGAAAATGATCGCCGCCTCCAGCCGCGACAGGTTGGACCCGCCCACATCCTCGCGGACGTAAAGCCCGCCAAAGCCCAGTTCGGCGGTCTTGACGATGACGTCGCGCGGGAAGATGTGTTCAGCGTCCCACCTGGCCGCGTGAGGGGCCATCTCGCTGGCGGCAAACGAGGCTGCGAGCTCGCGAATGGCGACCTGTTCTTCCGTCGGTTCGAAGTTCATATCCCGCCTACTCCCGGATGCTTGAGCGTTGCTGGCCGTGATAGTGCGCAGCGCGCATCATCGTCAACATGACTGGTGACTGACACCGGAATGTTGCATAGTTTGCTCTGGAAAAACTCATAACAATCGATCTGGAACGACTGCGCATGACCGTACCAAAGGCAAAATCCGCCCAGGACAGGACCTCTCTCGACAGTGAAGCCGCGATGGGCGGCGGCGGTTACCCTGCCATGCGGCTGCGCCGGACGCGCCAGGCGGACTGGTCGCGGCGGCTGGTGCGGCAGACGCACCTCACGCCCTCCGACCTGATCTGGCCGATCTTCGTGATGCCGGGCAAGGACGAGAGCGAACCGGTTGCCTCGATGCCGGGCGTCGAGCGGCTGACCATTGACCGCGCCGTCAAGGCGGCCAGGGAAGCCCACTCGCTGTCGATTCCGCTGATCGCAGTGTTTCCCAACACGCCGCCGGACAGGCGCTCGGCGGACGGGCGCGAGGCGCTCAACCGCGACAACCTGGTGTGCACGGCGGTGCGCGCCATCAAGGACGCGGTGCCCGATATCGGCATCATGACCGACGTGGCGCTCGACCCCTACACCGACCACGGCCATGACGGGCTGCTGGAAGGCGGGCGCATCCTCAACGATGAAACCATCGAGATGCTGGTGGGCCAGTCGCTGGTGCAGGCGGATGCGGGCTGTGACGTGATCGGGCCGTCGGACATGATGGACGGGCGCGTGGCCGCCATCCGCGCTGCACTCGAACAGTCGGGCCATCAGGACGTGATGATCATGGCCTATACGGCCAAGTACGCCTCGGCGTTCTATGGTCCGTTCCGGGATGCGGTAGGCTCTTCGGGCACGCTGCGCGGCGACAAGAAGACCTACCAGATGGACTTCGCCAACATCGAGGAAGCGCTGCGCGAGGCCGAACTGGACATCGCCGAGGGCGCCGACATGATCATGGTAAAGCCCGGCATGCCCTACCTGGATGTAGTGAGCCGGCTGAAGCAGGAGTTTGGCATTCCCACCTTCGCCTACCAGGTGTCCGGCGAGTACGCCATGCTGATGGCGGCCATCGAACGCGGCTGGCTGGACGGCGAGAAGGTGGCCATCGAGGCGCTGCACGCCTTCAAGCGGGCCGGCGCGGATGGCGTTCTTACCTATTTTGCCCTCGACGTGGCGAAGAAGCTGAACGGCTAGCCCGGGGTTTACGCAGCGGGAATCAGCCGGTAGGGTCTGGTGCATTCACGAGCACCCGCGCCCTGCCGCGGCCTCTTCAATCCACCTGACATTTCGAGAGACGTTTTTCATGACCCAGGTCAAGACGGGCGACACCGTGCGCATTCACTATACCGGAACCCTCAATGACGGCACCCAGTTCGATTCATCGGCAGGCCGCGACCCGCTGCAGTTCGAGGTTGGCTCCGGCCAGATCATTCCCGGCCTCGACAGGGAAATTCCCGGCATGACCGTGGGTGACAAGAAGACGGTCAACATTCCTGCCGCCGAAGCCTATGGCGAGGTGAACCCGCAGATGCAGCAGTCAATCCCGCGGGCGCAGATCCCGGCAGAGATTCCGCTGGAGATCGGCGCACGGCTGCAGATGCAGACGCCGGAAGGCCAGGTCATCCCGGTAACGGTAGCCGCAGTCGACGAACAGGCCGTGACGCTCGACGCCAACCACCCGCTGGCCGGCAAGGACCTCACCTTCGACATCGAGCTGGTATCAATCGGTTAGTCTGCCCTCAACCAGATGAAAAGAAGCCCGGCGCGCGTTGCTCGCAGCCGGGCTTTCCTTTTGGTTGGCGGCAGCGCGATCAGGCGTTGCGGCGCTTCACTTCTTCCATGAAGCGGTGCTTGATTACCGGCGCGTCCAGCTCGATGACCGGCACCGGAATGTTGCCCGATTCACACTTGCAGACGATGATGGTCATCCGGTCATCCTTCAGGGCGGCTTCCATGACCTTCGCCGTGTCCTCTGCCTTGCACTCGATGACGTTGTCGCAGCCGCACGCCTCGGCCACCTTCGCCAGCGAGGTCTTGCGCCCGGCATAGGTAGGCTGGTCGCCGGTCGAGCCGTATGACCCGTTGTCGATGATCAGCAGGATGAAGTTGCTGGCCGGGTTGTTGGCGATGGTCGGCAGCGTGCCGAGATTGGTGAGCACCGAGCCGTCGCCGTCGATGGCGATGACCTTCTGCTTCTGGGCCAGCGCCAGGCCCAGGCCGATGGACGACGCAAGCCCCATGGTGCCCAGCATGTAGAAGTTGGACGGCTGGTCGTCCATCATGTGCAGTTCCTGGCTGGGCAGGCCGATGTTGCAAACCACGAGCTGGTCGGAGATCAGCGGGATCAGGGTCTTCAGGACCTCGGAGCGGATCATCTCAGTAACCTCCCCAGAAATTGCTGTCGGTCAGGATGGCGGCCGGCTTGCGGCTCATGAAGGTGTGCTTGATGATCGCGCCGATCTCTTCCACGTCGTCGGGCTTGTGGAAGTGATAGGTCTGAATGTGCAACTGGTCGAGCAGCGCCTTGGTGTGCACCGCCATCTCCACCTGGCAGGCCACCCGCTCGCCCAGTTCGCCGCGATAGGAAATGATCATCGGCAGCGGCATCTGGTAGAACTGGATGAGCGTCGCCAGCGTGTTGACGGTCACGCCCAGCGCGGTGTTCTGCATGATGATGCACGGCCGCATGCCGCCCATCCAGGCGCCGGCGCAAAGGCCCATGCCCTCGTCTTCCTTGTTGGACGGCACGTGCAGGACACCTGGCGTCCGGTCGATGATCTCGATGACGCCGGCGAGCTGCTTGCAGGGCACGGTGGTTACGAAGTTGACGTTATGCTCGATGAGCCCGTCCACGATCTTCTGGCTGATTGACAAGGCGACACCCTCCTTACGGTTGGTCCTCGTGTCCTGTCTTAATCCGCTTGCGCCAGCATTGGGCAGTGCCACAGCGTTGCGATGATGGAGCCAGACATCAGGCTGCCAGCCGGTCCACCGTGGCATAGTCCAGCGCGCCGAGGCCATTGAACGTGGTCAGCAGCGCATTCGAATACGCCCCCATCCAGCCGAACACGACATAATCGCCCTCGTCGATCGCCTCAGGCAGTTCCACCTGAACCGGCAGCATGTCGACGCTGTCACAGGTTGGTCCGCAAATCGTGAGCAGCTTGCCCGGCCCGTCAAGCAGCGCCCCATCGCGCGACAATGCCAGGTGCGGCGGCGAAACGCGCGTGTACTTCAGTTCCGCCATCGAGCCGTAGACGCCGTCGTTCAGGTAAACACGGTCATCCTTGCGCAGCACCACCTGAGCCACTGTTTCGCAGCCGCGCCAGACCAGCGCCGAGCCGGGTTCGCAATTGAGGTCCGTGCCGGACAGATGTTCCGTCCCGGCTTGCCGGATGACCGAGAAGAAGTCTTCGAGCGTGCGGCCCTGCGGCATCAGCACGGACGGGTATCCGCCGCCAAGGTTGGCATATTTCAGCGTGACGCCTGCCGCATTCGCGGCCCCTGCCCCCATCGCCATGGCCTCGCCCCAGGCCTTCGGATCGCGCGCCTGCCAGCCGACATGCATGGCCAGCGCCACGTCGAAACCAAGGTCTGCCGCCTGCCGCATCAGGCTGGCCGCCGTCTGCCCGTCACAGCCGAACTTGGCGTTGAGGTCCACCTCCGAATCCGGGTTGGCCCTGGAGATGCGCACCTGAACCGTCACGTCGCGGCCGCAGATGTCCGCCAGCTTCGCCAGTTCCTTCCCGTGGTCGATGACGAAATCATGGACCCCGTGCAGCCGGTAGGCGGTGTCGATGTCGGCGCGGGACTTGACCGGGTGGTTGAAGGCCATGTGCGCGCCCTCGCCCATCTCCCGCCGCACCATCTCGATCTCGGCTATGGAGGCCACGTCATAGCCCTTGACGCCGCCGTCCTTCAGCCAATGCAGGATGCCCGGGTGGGGATTGGCCTTGACCGCATAGTGCACGTCACCCGGAAAGCCCGCCGCAAACCGTTGCGCCTCGGCCCGAAACACGTCCGGGCACAGGCACATAAGCGGCTGTTGCGGCTTGAGGGCAGCGACGGCCTCAACCGCGGACGGGAAGTGCGTGATGGTCATGGGCTGTCCGCTTTCCGGCAGAGCTGGTTACTTCTTCGCCTTGTCGAGCAGCGAGATCAGGCTGGACGTATCCCAGCGGCCACCGCCGTTCGACTGGACCTGGCTGTAGAACTGGTCCACCAGCGCCGCTACCGGCAGGTGCGAGTCATTGCGCCGCGCCTCGTCGAGGCAGATGCCGAGGTCCTTGCGCATCCAGTCCACCGCGAAGCCGAAGTCGAACTTGCCGGCAATCATCGTCTTGTAGCGGTTTTCCATCTGCCACGAGCCCGCCGCGCCCTTGGAAATCACGTCGATGACGGCTTCCATGTCGAGGCCTGCCTGCTTGCCGAAATGAATGGCTTCCGACAGCCCCTGCACGAGGCCTGCAATGGCGATCTGGTTGCACATCTTGGCAAGCTGGCCGGAGCCCGCAGGCCCCAGCAGGCGGCAGCTTCTGGAGTAGTTGGCAATCAGCGGTTCGGCCGCCTTGTAGTGGGCCTCATCGCCACCGCACATCACGGTGAGGACGCCGTTCTCGGCGCCCGCCTGGCCGCCCGATACCGGCGCATCGACGAAGCCGCAGCCCTTTTCCGTGGCCGCGGCGTGCAGTTCGCGCGCCACGTTGGCCGAGGCAGTGGTGTGGTCAATGAACACCGCGCCCTTCTTCATCGACTGGAAAGCGCCGTCCGGTCCGGTGGTGACGGCACGCAGATCGTCGTCGTTACCGACGCAGGCGAAAACGAAGTCCGCGCCGTCTGCGGCTTCCTTGGGCGTCAGGGCGCGCGAGCCGCCATGCTGTTCTACCCATTTGTCGGCCTTGGCAGTGGTACGGTTGTAGACGACGACATCATGTCCGCCCTTGCCCTTGAGGTAGCCCGCCATCGGGTATCCCATCACGCCGAGGCCCAGCCATGCAGTCTTGAAAGCCATGTTCCCAGTCTTCCTTCTGTCCGGATTTTCGATATTGGATTGATCCCCATTGGTATTCGCTTTATGCCCCGCTGGCAATCGCTCCACGGACAGGCATTCCGGTACGCAAGATGAGCATCAGCTTCGCAGACATCGAACAGGCCGCCGCCCGCATCTCGGCGGACGTCGTACGCACCCCGCTGGTCAGGGCGCATACCCTGTCGGCGATGACCGGCGCCGATGTCCATCTGAAGCTGGAGACGCTGCAGGTCACCAACGCCTTCAAGGTGCGCGGCGCGCTCAACAAACTGCTCACCCTGACCGAAGCCGAGCGCAAGGCCGGCGTCATCGCACTGTCAGCCGGCAACCACGCCCAGGCGGTGGCTTATCATGCCACCAGGCTGGGCATTCCGGCGACCATCGTCATGCCCGAGCATACGCCGTGGACCAAAGTCGAGCGGACAAGCCGGTTCGGGGCGCAAGTGGAGCTGGCCGGCGAAACGCTGGCGGAGGCGCATGAGCACCTGCAGCGGCTGATTGCCGAGCGCGGGCTGGTGCTGGTTCACCCCTATGACGACCCGCTGGTGATGGCGGGCCAGGGCACCATTGCGCTGGAGATGCTGGCAGACGAACCGGGGCTGGAGGAACTGATCATTCCCGTCGGCGGCGGCGGGCTGATCAGCGGCATGGCCAGTGCCGCCCGTCACCTGAAGCCGGCGATCGGCATCACCGGGGTTGAACTGGAACGTTACCCTGCAATGCGCGCCGCGCTTGCCGGAGAGACAGCAGACTGCGGCGGCACCACGCTGGCCGAGGGCATTGCCGTGCGCGACGTGGGCAAACAGGCGATCGAGGTCTGCAGGCAACTGGTTGACCGGATCGACCTGGTCAGCGAGAGCGCAGTGGAGAAGGCCATCGTGACGCTGCTGTCGGAAGAAAAGCTGCTGGCTGAAGGTGCGGGTGCGGCTGGTGTGGCGGCCCTGCTGGCCGAACCCGGGCGCTGGACCGGCAAGTCCGTCGGTCTTGTCATCTGCGGCGCCAATATCGACCAGCGGATGCTGGCCTCGCTGATCGTGCGCGAACTGGCGCGCGACCGGCGGGTCGTCCGGCTGCGCTTCCTGATCGAGGACCGGCCCGGAATACTCGGGCTGATCTCGACGGCGCTGGGCCGGCAGAAGGCCAACATCCTGGAAGTGCACCACCAGCGCAACTTCCTCGACGTGCCGGCCAAGGGGGCGGTGCTTGAAATCACCGTGGAAACACGCGGCCCCGGCCACACGGAAGAGATCATGGCTTTCATGCGCCAGCAGGACTACATCGCGCAGGTGACGCAGTTGCAGCCTGGCGAATGACCCGTGCATGTTCCCGGCCTCCGGTAGCGGTCACGGATTGACAATCGCCCCGGCTCATTTAACCCTTTCAGGCATTGTCATGCGGTTGCTGGTGCGGGATAGTCCCGCGACAGGCTCCCGCGCCAGGGGACGACGACGCGCCTTGAGCATTGAACGCAGAAATTTCCCGCAGTTCTTCATTACTGCGCCGGCCCCATGCCCCTATCTGGAGGGAAGGCATGAGCGCAAGGTGTTCACACACCTGATCAATGCGGATGCGCGCCAGTTGCACGACACGCTCGCGCAGGGCGGCTTCCGCCGGTCGCAGAACATCGCCTACCGGCCAGCGTGCGACAGCTGCAGCGCCTGCGTTTCGGTTCGGGTGCCGGTGGAGAAATTCGAGTGGACGCGGACCTTCCGGCGCATCCACAGGCGCAACAGTGATCTTGTCAGCACCGCCCAACCCGCCACGGCCACGGTGGAACAGTATGAACTTTTCCGGCGCTATATCGACGACCGCCACCACGACGGCGGAATGTCCGACATGGCGATGATGGACTTTACGGCGATGGTCGACGAAACCTTCGTGGATACGCGGATGATCGAGTACCGGACGCCTGCTCAGCCAACGCTTGCCGGCCCCGACCAGCGGCGCGGCGAACTGGTCGCCACCGCGCTCACCGACATTCTCGATGATGGCCTGTCGATGATCTACAGCTTCTTTGCGCCGGGCCTAGGCAGCCGTAGCCTTGGCACGTTCATGGTGCTTGACCATATCGCCCGCGCCCGCAAACTCGGCCTTCCCTATGTCTATCTTGGCTATTGGGTCAACGGCTCGTCGAAAATGGATTACAAGGCGCGGTTCCTGCCACAGGAGCGCCTGACCCAGACCGGCTGGCAATTGTTCTACCGGCACGACGCAGACGGCCAGTCATGACGCGCACCTATACGCCGGCCACAACGGCGAACACTGCGGCTGACACCAGCAAGGGGCTGGCGATCTCGTTCATGGGCGGCTTGCTGCTGTCGTTCGACGTACCGCTGCTGAAAATGGCTGGCGCGGATACCTACACGCTGATCTATGTACGCGGCATCATGCTGTTTGCAGCGATGTTCCTGTTCTGGCTGTTCTACACCCGCCTTCGTGGCAGCTCGACCCCGTTCATCAACGGCAAGACCGGCCTGGTGATCGCGCTGTTTGCCGGCGTGTCGAACATCATGTTCATCTCGTCCATATCGCTCACCTCGGTCGCAAACGTGGTCTTCATCCTGGCTTTCAACCCGATGTTTGCCGGACTCCTGGGGTGGGCCTTTCTGGGCGAGCGGCTGCACCCCTACACGTGGGCCGCCATACTGGTGTCATTGTGCGGCGTGGGCATCATCGTGCAGGAAGGCCTGCAAGTGGGCACCTGGCGCGGCGACCTGCTGGCTGTGGGCGTGGCGGCTCTGATGGCGATGTCACTGACGGTGATCCGCCACCAGCGGTCCGACCAGTCGATGAGCGCGGCAAGCGGGCACCTTCTGGCCGCTGCCGTTGTCGCCCCGTTCGCCAGTCCGGGCTCGTTGAGTGCGGCAGGATGGGGATGGCTGGCATTGAACGGCCTGCTGGCTGCACCGGCCGCCACCGCCCTGCTCATGCTGGGGCCGCGCTATGTGGCTGCTGCCGTGGTTGCGATGTTCTTCCTGCTGGAGACGGTGCTGACGCCTGTATGGATGTGGGCCATCTTCGCCGAGGTTCCCTCGGCCCAGGCCATGTTCGGCGGCGCAGTGGTCATTCTGGCACTGGTAAGCCATTCGGTCTGGAAACTGCTCAGTACGAGACGCCAGATTCCTGGTGATGAAATGGGGCGGATTCTCGCCTGAATCGCTGCCTTTTTTGCTTAACTAGCCTACAATCCGGATGGCATGCAACTTGCTGCCAAAGCTGTGCAAACTTTATCACGCAACGTCAGAAATGGGGATGACGGAATTGCGCAGAGGACTCGAGAACCCGCTCGAATTCGTCGAACTCATCACAGCATTGCGTGGCGTGCTCGCCGGTTATGGCCTGACGTTCTCTGTGTCGAACGACATGAACGAGTTTAACCGGGCAAAGCTTGAGTGCAGGCAAGCCGAAGCTGCACCGATGTTCAACCCGGCATACAGTCAACTGGACGGCAAGGCGTTCTGGGTCCGGGTGTCGAATGAAGCCAACGAAACTGTCGGACTGAACGCCTATCGGCTCGACTACATCGACACCAACCTGGCAGACTGGGCAACCGGTTGGATGGCTGGTCTCTACATGAAGTCAGGGAAGCTCATGATCCCGAAGGCACTGCTGCCGCCACCAGGCAGCCGCGCCGGACGGCTGTCGGGCTGGCTGTGCTATCATGGTGAACTCTGGGTCGGGAAAAGCCATCGCGGAACGCGCGAAGTCAACGAGGCGATGACGTTCACCGGACACTTGCTGGCGATGCTGAAGTGGAATCCGGACGCCCTGTGGGCCCTCGTCGTGCATCGCATAGGGGTCCGCGGCATTGGCATCCAGAACAGCTATCCCTACGCCGAACGCAGTTTTCTGCGTTGGGAGTGGCACCCCGAGGACATTCCGGACAACGAGTGGCTGCTGATAGCCGAGCGGCACGAGATCGAGCACGCTGTTTATGAACGGCTGGAAACCGGCCTGATGGCTATACGAGATTGATGTCGACGTTGCCGACTTCCGTGACGACGGTCACACCGTTGCGTCCGTCAGGAAAGGCGTGGGGCAGAATCACCCGCTGATAACCGACCCATTTCGGCGTTTGCATCGGCGTCGGGAAGACCGCAAGCACGTGGCCGTAGTGCGCCTCACCTGTATCCAACACATTGTGGTAGGCCTGCGAGACGATGTTGTCGTAGGAGCTTCCCGTCTGACAGGGGAAAGAGCTTGGAGATGTCGTTCCATACCACTTCGCTACAGTGGAGTTGGCGCCAATCCGTTCAACGACAAAACGCCTGCTTTGCGAGTCGAAAACGCAATCCACGCTGAAGTCCGGTGAAGCCTTCCGGTCGGCCAGGGTGTCGCCGATCAGGTTCGGCATCTGCGGGACATAGTCAGGCAACAGACATTTCACATGGGTCTTCTGGCGCAAGTGGACGTCGCTCTTCACCACCAGTTCCTGCAACCGGGCCACGGTCTGGTGCTGGTCATCAATGGTCTGGGTGAACCAGCCGCTCAGGAAGAATTCAAGGGTGTAAGGTGCGGGCAGTGTCGCCAGCAACTCGCTGACATAATACAGCGAGGCCCAGTTCGAAGCGAACATGGCCCAGCGCACAGTGGTGCCATTGCGGGAAGTGGCGACGAATACGCCGCCCGCGCGCTGCATCAACTGCTCCGGGCTGTCGAACCCGGTATTGCTGAACGGGTCGTTGTCGACGCGCCCATGCACTACCCAATATGCCGTCCCAATCATGTCCATCCGTCACTCTTGTTGCGTCGAACACGTCCGATCCACGCCGCTGGCAATAACAGGACTAGCGGCATCATCAGCGCAATCTCCGCACAAATGCGCAAAAAAACCATTAACGGCAACTTGACGCTGGGTGAAATCGGGGCAAGCCCGTAACCCGCTGTCAGCCGAAACGGTTGTTACGCGGGAAGCCCTTGGGCGGCATGCGCCCTGCCTGCGCGCGCGCTCCGGCCCATTCAGCGAGATCGTTTACGGTCCAAGTCCGGCCTGAACTGTCGGTCCAGGTCAGCCCGTCGGCCAGCCTGAAGGCGCGGGCGTCGCTCAGGCCGCCATCCTTGTACTTCTGCAGCCGGACCCCCTTGCCGCGGGTCATTTCGGGCAGTTCGGACAGCGGAAACACCAGAAGCTTGCGGTTTTCGCCAACCACGGCCAGATGGTCGTCGCCCTCCTGCAGCGGCCGGCAGACCAGCGCCTCGACCGGCAGCTTGACGTTCAGCACCTGCTTGCCCTTGCGGGTGTTGGCGACACATTCGTCTTCCGGCACGAGGAAGCCATTGCCCTCGGTCGAGGCCAGCAACAGCTTTCTGCCCGGCTGGTGGACGAACAGCGCAACGATGGCGTCGGCGGCGTCCATATCCGCCATCAACCTTACCGGTTCACCATGTCCGCGGCCGCCCGGCAGCTTCGAGGCATCCAGCGTAAAGAACTTTCCGGACGATCCCAGCAACAGGATCTTGTTGGTGGTCTCGGCGTGGAAGACGAACTTCTCCTTGTCGCCATCCTTGTAGGAAATCGTCGAGGCGTCCTGAAGGTGGCCCTTCATGGCGCGGATCCAACCCTTCTCGGAGCAAACAATGGTGACCGGTTCCTTCTCGATCAGCGCTTGGTCCAGGTCGACGTCGATTTCCGGCGCTTCCGAGAACTGGGTGCGCCGCGCGCCCAGCGCGGTCTTCTTGCCGAACTTGTCGCGCGTCTCGCGGACCTCATCTGAAATGTGGTTCCACTGCGCTTCTTCCGACGCCAGCAGCGCTTCCAGCCCCTCCTTTTCGGCGGTAAGGCCCTCGTGCTCCTTGCGGATCTCGAACTCTTCCAGCTTGCGAAGCGCGCGAAGCCGCATGTTGAGGATGGCCTCGGCCTGGGTGTCGGTTAGCTCGAAGCGCCGCATCAGAACAGGCTTCGGCTCGTCCTCGCCGCGAATGATGGCGATGACCTCGTCGATGTTGAGGTAGGCGATCAGGTAGCCACCGAGGATTTCCAGCCGCCGGGCGATGACGCCCAACCGATGGTTCGAGCGGCGCATCAGCACGTCCTTGCGGTGATCCAGCCACTCGCGCAGCACGTCGCGCAAGCTGAGCACTTTCGGCACCTTGCCTTGCGACAGCACATTCATGTTGAGTGAGAAGCGGCTTTCAAGCTCGGTCAGCTTGAACATCTGCTCCATCAACACGACCGGATCCACGCTGCGGCTCTTGGGTTCCAGCACCAGCCGGATGTCTTCGGCGGATTCATCGCGCACGTCGGCCAGCAGCGGCAGCTTGCGATCGGTCAGCAGTTCGGCGATCTTCTCGACCAGCCTGCCCTTCTGCACCTGGTAGGGAATTTCGGTGATGACGATCTGCCAGGTGCCGCGGCCAAGGTCTTCGGTTTCCCACTTCGCGCGGATGCGGAAGGCGCCCCGTCCCGTGCGGTATGCCTCGGCGATCTGCTCCGGCGTGTCGATGATGATGCCGCCGGTGGGCAGGTCGGGGCCCGGCACGAACTGCATCAGCTTGTCGATGCCGGCATTGGGGAACTTGATCAGGTGCAGCGCTGCATCACACAGCTCGCCGGCATTGTGCGGCGGGATCGACGTCGCCATGCCGACCGCGATGCCGGTGGCGCCATTGGCCAGCAGGTTGGGAAAGGCGCCCGGCAGCACCACCGGTTCCTTGTCCTCGCCATTGTAGGTTTCGCGGAAGTCGACGGTGTCTTCGTCGATGCCGTCGAGCAGCGCGACGGCAACCTCGGTCAGCCGCGCCTCGGTGTAGCGGTAGGCGGCGGCGTTGTCTCCGTCGATGTTGCCGAAATTGCCCTGACCCTCAACCAGCATGTAGCGCTGGGCGAAATCCTGCGCCAGCCGCACCATGGCGTCATACACCGCCTGGTCGCCGTGGGGGTGATACTTGCCGATCACGTCGCCCACCACGCGGGCGCACTTCTTGAACCCCTGGTTCGGGTCCAGCTTCAGCATGCGCATGGCGTAGAGCAGCCGCCGGTGAACCGGCTTCAGCCCGTCGCGGACATCCGGAAGCGCCCGGTGCATGATGGTCGACAGCGCATAGGCCAGGTAGCGCTCTTCAAGGGCGGAGCGCAGGTCAATGGGCTCAATGCCGTCGGGCGAGCCGGGCGGGACGATTTCGGACATGATTCGGATCCTTCAGGTACGCGCCCAAAGTGCCGTGATTTGCCCGGATTCTGCAAGTTTTTGCAGGATGTCCGGTTACACCCTGTGGATCAGCACGTGAACGATCGGCTTCTTGCCCCACTCGGTGTCGAGGCGGCGGCGGATGGCAGTGCGCAAGGTATCCTCGACCACGTCGTCGATCTGACGGCGCTTGCGCGGAATCGCCTCGAACGCCTCTTCGGTCACATCCAGCACCAGTTCGTGAAACTCGTAGCCGGAACCGGTATCCTCGGGCAGGCCATCCAGCACGGCCTGCGGATCGTCAGCCAGCTTGCCGGCGCCGTCGACAACCAGCGAGACCGCAACCACCCCGACAAAGGACAGCTTGCGCCGCTTGCGGGCTGGGCCGTCGATGCTGGGCACGATCAGCCGCCCGTCGACGTGCAGTCTGCCGCCGGGTACTTCATCGATGATTTCGGCAGGGCCAGGGCTCAG
>JAZBOA010000411.1:0-2562 GCA_036350935.1 Anderseniella sp.
CATGAACACCACCGCGCGCTATGTCTCGATCACCGGGCTGAGGCTCAACCACTGGCGGCACTGGCCGCGCTTTGCCTGGCACGCCAGCCGCTCGATGAAGCAGGCGCGCGCCTCCGAAGGCTGCCTGTCGGCGCAGGCGCGCAACATCGGCGGCATGTTCTACACGGTCAGCCTGTGGGAGAACGAACGCGCCATGCGCCGCTTCCTCTACCAGGGCGCCCACGGCAAGGCGGCGCGCGACTTCGACAACTTCGCCACCGGCCTGACGGCGGGCTATGAGGCCGCCGCTGCGCCTTCGTGGGACGAGGTGCCGGGGGTGTTGCAGCAGCGGGGGCGGTGAGTTTCGCCAGCGCTTGCGGACGTTTAGCCGAAGCGGCTTGGCGACCAGGCTGACAGGTCGCGGTTGGTGCGCTGGCCGCTGGCAATGTCTGCGATGATCTTGCCGGTGATGCCCGACAGGGTGAGGCCGACATGCTGGTGCCCGAAGGCAAACAGCACCCGGTCGCTGACGGGCGACGGGCCAATGACGGGCAGGGCGTCGGGCATGGTCGGACGGAAGCCCAGCCAGTTCGACGATGGCTCGCCCAGCGGTCCCAGCATCTGTTCGGCCATGCGCTGCAGGTAGGCGAACCGGCTTTGCATGGGCGGCGCGTTCAACCCGGCGATTTCCACCGTGCCGGCAATGCGCAGGCCTTGCGTCATCGGGGTGGCATAGAACCCGGCCCTGGCCCAGCCCACCGGGCGGGACAGCAGGCCCGCGCGATCCGCGAACATCAGGTGATAGCCGCGCTCGGTGTCCAGCGGCAGGGCCTCGGCGCCGCTGCCGGCAATGCTGCGCGAGTGCGCCCCCGCCGACACCACGAAGCGGTCACAGCGGATCGCGTCATGGCCGGAAGCAACAACGGTGACACCGTCGCTTTCGGGCTGGCAGGACGTCACCTCCGCCTTCACCCAATGGCCGCCGCTGGCCACGAAAAGCGCGTGCAGGCGGCGCATCAGCTCGCCCGGATCCGAGATGTGGCGCGCCCCGGTGAAGTACAGCGCCTTGTGCACCGGCATGGCGATGGCGGGCTCAAGCGCCTTGACGGCGGCTTCGTCGAGAATGTCGAACGCCACGCCATTGGCGCGGCGCGCGGCAATGTCGCCGGCGGCGGCGTCAAAGTCCTGCGCGGTGGCATAGAGGTACAGGCAGCCATTGCTGACGATCAGGTCACCGGTCTCGATCTGGTCGAACAGCGGGTCCAGCCCGGCATCGGCCTGCGACAGCAACTCGGCCAGGCTGGCGGTGATGGCGGCAACGCGTGCTGGAGTGCAATTGCGCAGGAAGGCGAGCAGCCAGGGCAGGTGGCGCGCGCCATACGCCGGGTCGATGCGCAGCGGGCTGTCGCGGTTGAACAGCAAAGTGGGCAGGCTGGAAAACACCGAGGGGCTGTTGACCGGCGTGCAGGCATAGGTGGCGATGGTGCCGGCATTGCCGAACGACGCGCCCGACCCCGGCTCGCCCTTGTCCAGCAACGCCACGGAAAGGCCGGCAGCCTGCGCCCACAAGGCGGTGGCCAGCCCGACGGCGCCGGCGCCTGCAATGGCAAGATCGTAGTGGGTGGCGGGGGTGGTCATGCTGGCACCGTTGCTGTTGTCATCCGGTGCGGACGATGCGCAATCGGGCGGTGAGTTGCAAGGTGGGGATGGGGGCGTGGCGGGAGTTCGGGAGCTGTCACTGGCCTGACGGCGGGGTTCGAGGCAGACGACGCGCCCGCGTGGGACGAGGCGCCGGGGGTGTTGCAGGAGAGGGGGCGGTGAGGGCTCAGGCGTCCACGTAGTCGGCAATCGCGGCGGGCGGCGGCACGGCAAGGCCGTCTTCCTTCAGCCCGTCGATGTGGAAGCGGATGGCTTCGCGGATTTCCACCTCGGCGTCGGCCGCCGTCGCGCCCGTCGCCACGCAGCCGGGCAGGTCCGGCACATAGGCCGACCAGTTGGCATCCGCTTTCTCGATCACGACGGCGTATCGCATGTCAGGTGTCCTTCAAACCGGCCTGCTTGAGAATGCTGTTCGCAGTGCCGGGCGCAAGATCGTCCGATGGCTTGCCGGCAATGGTAACACGGCCCGGCTTCCACTTGTGCTTATATTGGCGATGGCTGCCACGCGTTGCAACACAGGACCAACCGTCAGCCTCGATTAGCCGGATCAGGTCGCGGACCTTGTAGCGCGGCGGCATATTACTGATGGTCCATCCGATGATGCTTCGCCTCATAGGCCGCAATGAGACTGGCCAGCGTGTCGAACCGCTCCGCTTCCGGCGTGCCGGGCTCCGGCACGTTGTCGAACCAGGGCGCGATCTCGGCCAGCGCCCTTTCGTAATCGGCGTCCGTTTCGATGGTGACGTGCGGCATGGCGTAAGGCTTTCTGCGACAGGAGAAACTGTATACCGCAATCCAGCCGTAACGTCATCCCAGCGAAGGCTGGGGGCCAATAACCACGATTGAGGATTGCTGATGGTGCCTATTGGATGCCAGCATCAACTTGTATGACGGGAACGGTGAATTTCACCGTCAGATTGCAGC
>JAZBOA010000412.1:0-2722 GCA_036350935.1 Anderseniella sp.
CCTGCTGTTGCTCAGGGGCGACCCCCTGGCGGACATATCCAATACCCGGGAAATTGATGGCGTGCTGTACAACGGCGCCTACTACGACAGCGGGGCCCTGCAAACGCTGGATGGGTTTGCCATGGATCTGGCCCGGAGCATCCGGCTCAACCTGCGGTATATCCGGGACATGCTGGTGAGCCCGTTGATGCGGATGCAGCTGGCGGACTAGATGAACTGGGCTCACTGCTCTGAAGTTTGGAGGGCCGGCATGACTAGATACACCTGACCCTCAGGAAGGCAGCGACGAGGCCCGCCTCTTCCAACTACCCGCAGCAGCAGGCACGCTTTGATCATTTTACTCGGCAATACCGGCAGGCAATCAGGTCTCGGCCACAGGCTGCGCTTGGCTGGCACGCGCTTTATCCCGTCCGTGCACCAGCCGGTACAGCGCGGGCAGCACCACGAGGGTAAGCAGCGTGGAGGAAGCAATACCGCCGATCACTACCGTCGCGAGTGGACGTTGCACCTCCGAGCCGATACCGGTATTGAGCGCCATGGGCACAAAACCCAGAGATGCTACCAGGGCGGTCATCAGGACCGGGCGCAGTCGGGTCAAAGCCCCCTCCACGATAGCCTCATCCAGTGATCGGCCGCTCTGTCGCAGATCCCGGATAAAGGCCACCATCACCAAACCGTTCAATACGGCAATACCCGAGAGAGCGATAAAGCCGATGGCTGCGGAAATCGAGAATGGGATACCGCGCAGCATCAGGGCTAATACACCACCGGTCAGTGCCAGGGGAACACCGGAAAATATGATGCCGGCGTCGCGGAACGTGCCCAGCGCCGTTACCAGTAGTCCGACGATGAGTATCAGGGTGACCGGCACCACGATACTCAGCCGATTGGCCGCCGACTGCAGGTTCTGGTAGGTACCGCCGTATTCGACCCAATAACCGGCGGGAATATCGACCTGGCCCTCGACTGCCTGGCGCACCTCAGAGACAAACGATCCCAGGTCGCGACCGCGGACATTGGCTGCCACCACCACGCGACGCTTGCCATTTTCCCGGTTGACCTGGTTATAGCCGCTCACCAGTTCCATCCTGGCGAGCTCTCCCAATGGCACATAACCACCGCCTTTTAATGGGACGGGCAGACTAGCGAAGCCATCCGGGTTGGCACGTATCTCTTCCGACAGGCGTACCACGATATCGACGCGCCGGTCCCCCTCGTACAGTTGGCCGGCCGCCCTGCCGCCCAGGGCTGTGGCCATCACGCCCTGGAGGTCTGCCAGATGGATGCCATATCGGGCGAGCGCCTGCCGGTCAGGTACCAGTGTCAATACCGGCAGACCGGTCGCCTGTTCGACAGCCACATCGGCAGCACCGGTTACGCCATTGATCGCTGCCTCGATGGCATCACCCAGTTCGATCAGGGTATCGAAATCGTCACCGAATACCTTGATCGCCAGCTCTGCCCTGACACCCGCGATCAACTCGTTGAAACGCATCTGGATAGGCTGCAGGAACTCGTATCGATTGCCTGGAATGGGGGTGACCTGTGCTTCGAGCTCCCGTAAGACCTGGGTTTTGGGCTTGTCGGGGTCAGGCCACTGGTCTCGCGGTTTAAGAATAATGAAGTTGTCCGCCACGCTGGGTGGCACTGCGTCGGTTGCTACTTCGGCGGTGCCTATCTTGGCAAACACCCTCTCGACTTCCGGCATTTCCTTGATTTTAGCCTCCAGCTGCTCCTGCATTTGCACCGCCTGTGCCAGCGACGTGCCGGGAATCCGCAATGCATGCATGGCAATGTCACCCTCATCCAGGTTGGGCACGAACTCCGACCCCAAGCGGGACGCCAACCAGCCAGAGAGAACGACAAACACGATCGCCAGGCTCACCACCAGCCAACGGAAGCGCAATGACAGCAGGAGTACCGGACGGTACAGCGCGAGCGAACCCTTGACGATCTGATTCTCTTTTTCTTCAATCGGCTTTCTGAAGAGCAAGGCCACACCGGCGGGCACCAGGGTCACCGACAGCACCATGGCGCTGACCAGTGCAATTACGACGGTGATCGCCATCGGGTGAAACATCTTGCCCTCGACTCCGGTGAGGGCAAAGATCGGTATGTAGACCGCCGTGATGATAAACACCCCGAACAAGGCGGGGCGAATGACCTCGTTGGTTGCTTCAAACACGATCTCAAGGCGTTCCCTGGCTGACAGCACAGTCCGGCCCGCCTGGCTGAGGCGGCGCAAACAGTTTTCGACAATGATGACCGCCCCATCGACGATCAGACCGAAGTCCAGCGCCCCGAGGCTCATCAGGTTTGCACTCACCCGGCTCTGTACCATACCGGTGATAGTCATCAGCATCGCGACCGGAATCACTGCCGCGGTAAGCAGAGCCGCGCGAATATTGCCCAGAAACAGAAATAGCACGACGATGACCAGGAGCGCGCCCTCAAGCAGGTTGGTGCGCACTGTCGCGAGCGTTTTGTCCACCAGACGTGTGCGGTCGTAGACCGCCCTCACAGTAATGCCCGGAGGCAAGCTGGCCTGTACCTCTTCCAGTTTGGCCGCCACCCCTTGCGCTACTTCCCGGCTGTTCTCGCCGATCAGCATGAACACTGTACTCATGACCACTTCCCGGCCATTCTGGGTGGCCGCGCCCGAGCGCAGTTCCTGGCCACTGGATACGCTGGCAACATCGTGCAGTCTGAGTGGTACGCCATC
>JAZBOA010000413.1:0-11246 GCA_036350935.1 Anderseniella sp.
CGCCTGGCTGCGCCGCTTCCAGCCGTCGAAGCGCGCCAGCCTCGCGGCCCCCGGCCTGACGCTGCATGGCCGCGCCCACGCAATCGACTTCCAGGTGATGAAGGACGGGCAAATTCATGCCGGCGCCAACACGAAGCAGGTCGACAGCGTCTGGCGCGCCGAAGGGTGGGACGAAAAACTCAAGGCCAGCATGACGGCTGCGGGGCCGTCATTCTCGGGCCCGCTGAAAAACCCGGACGAGCCGTGGCACTATGATTACAGGCCGGCAACCGCCACGACGCCGAGCAACTGACATCTTCGCCAGCAATGAGAAGGGCCAGGCTGCATAACTGCAACCTGGCCGATTTTGTCATGCGATGCTGTCAGCCGTCAGGGGCGGCAGCCATGGTGGCGCATGCAGCCGCGATAGTTGGCTCCACGGCCCCAGCGCTGGCGGCATTCCCGGCGCCAACGCTCACAGCGGTTGTATTGATAGGGGGCAGCGCCAAGCCACCACGGAACGGCATACCAGTAACCCTGATAGAAGTGCACATGGCGTCCGCGCCGAGCGCGGTGACGATGGCCATGGCGATTGCGGTTATAACGGCGCTGGGCAACCTGTTCCACCGGCAAAAGGCCGGCAGCGGAAGTTTGCGGGGCTGCGATGCTGGCAGTCAGCCCGTTAACGGGTGCTGCCGATGCTGGCGCGCCTGCCGCAATGGCAGCGCAAAACGCCAGCGCCGAGGCCAGCAGGATGGGTTTGATGGATCGAATGAAGGTATTCTCCTCCGGGTAGCTTCGTTTAGTGACATCCGCCCCTTATGAAGCGTACACGGAGAAGTTTTCAGCATTCCTTGATCTCAATCAACTCTGACGTGTGATGGTTGCGGCAAGGCCCGGACCAGGCGGGGCGGGTTTTCCACCGCCGCCCTGGCCGGATGCTTGAAAGGTATTCGGCGCTGCCGTTTCCGGCTTGGGCGCCGGACACGAACTTGGCGCTGTAGGCCTGTTCGCCGAGCCGCTTGATCAGGCTGAGCTGCTGTTCGAGCCAGCTCTTGTGGCCTTCCTCGTCGAGCACGATCTGCTCGAACAGCGTGCGCGAGCCGATATCGCCCACCTCGCCGGCCTGCTGCGCGGCGGCGGTATAGAAGCGGATGGCCTCTTCCTCGTCGGCGAGGTCTGCCTTGAACATGTCCTCCAGCGAAGAGGCCGCCCTGGGCTGTTTGGCGAAGGCCACCTCCGGCTTGCCGTTCAGGAACATGATGCGCTCGATGAACTGGTCGGAATGGCCGATCTCTTCCTGCATCTCCTCGCGCATCTGCGCGGCCAGCAGGTCAAGGCCCCAGTCATCCAGAACGTGGGCGTGCAACTGGTATTGGTGGGCTGCGGTCATCTCCATCTGCAGTGCCGTCTGCAGGTTCTTCAGGGTGTTGTCGTTGCTCATGAGCCTCTCCTCTTTGGTGACCATAATGGTCTGAGGTGGGGCTCTGCCTGCAGCTATTCAACCTTGCGTCAGCGGCAAGATTGTCACATCAGCTTCAGCGCACGGAAGCTGGCGTGGCCGTTGCGGCCGATGATCAGGTGGTCGTGCACGGCGATATTGAGCTTGCCCGCCACCTCGACGATCTCGCGGGTCATGGTGATGTCGGCCTGGCTGGGGGTCGGGTCGCCGGAGGGGTGGTTATGCACCAGGATGAGGGCGGTGGCCGACAGTTCCAGCGCGCGCTTCATCACCTCGCGTGGATAAACCGGGGTGTGGTCCACGGTGCCGCGGCTTTGCACTTCGTCGGCGATCAGGACGTTCTTGCGGTCGAGGAACAGGATGCGGAACTGTTCCTGGTTCTCGTAAGCCATGGCGGCGGTGCAATAGTCGATGAGCGCCGTCCAGCTGGAAAGCGCAGGGCGGTCCAGCACCGACTTGCGGGCCAGCCGCACCGCGGCGGCATGGATGAGCTTCAGTTCGAACACCACCTTGTCGCCGACGCCCTTGATTTCCTTAAGCCGGTCAGGCGGGGCGGCGAGCACGTCGCCGAAGCTGCCGAAGCGGGCCAGCAATGCCTTTGCGATGGGCTTGGTGTCCTGGCGGGGGATGGCGCGGAACAGGATCAGCTCCAGCATCTCGTAGTCGGGCAGGGCGTCCGGTCCGCCGCCCATGAAGCGGTCGCGCAGGCGCTCGCGATGGCCAAGATAGTGCGGGGCGTCCGGTTCGGCCGGTTTCGGGCCCGCGGGCTTAGTTGCAGGCTTGCCGGGGGAAGTTCCGGGAACCTTGAAGCCCTGCGCGTCCTTGAAGCCCATCGCCCGCGCCCGTCAGGTGTGCCAGGGCGGGCAGTGAAGCCCGGCGGGCGACAAGGTGAATATCTCGCAGCCTCCGGCGGTAACCCCGATGGTGTGTTCGAACTGCGCCGACAGCGAGCGGTCGCGGGTGACCGCTGTCCAGCCGTCCGACAGCACCTTCACGTGCGGGCGGCCAAGGTTGATCATCGGCTCGACGGTGAAGAACATGCCTTCGCGCAGCTCCACCCCTTCGCCCGGCCTGCCATAGTGCAGGATGTTGGGCATGTCGTGGAACAGCCGGCCCAGCCCGTGGCCGCAGAAGTCGCGCACCACCGAGCAGCGCTCGGCCTCGGCGAAGGTCTGGATGGCGTGGCCGATGTCGCCGGTGAAGGCGCCGGGGCGGATCACTTCCAGCCCGCGCATCAGGCACTCGTAGGTCACCTCGATGAGGCGTTCGGCGCGCCGGTTGATCTCGCCGACCGGGTACATGCGGCTCGAATCGCCGTGCCAGCCGTCAACGATCAGCGTCACGTCGATGTTGACGATCTCGCCTTCCTTGAGCGGCTTCGGACCGGGAATGCCGTGGCACACAACATGGTTGATCGAGGTGCAGATGCCCTTGGGAAAGCCGCGGTAGTTGAGCGGGGCGGGAATGGCGTTGTGCTGGCTGGCAAAGGCCATCACCGCATCGTCCAGTTCCTCGGTGGTGACGCCCGGCTGCACCAGCGGCACCAGCAGGTCCAGCGCCTGCGCCGCCAGCCGTCCGGCCTTGCGCATGGCGGCGAAGTCCGCCTCGCCGTGCAGCTTGATCTGGCCGTTGTTTGCCAGCGGCGCCGTGGCCGCGTCGACATAAGTGGTGTGCATGCTCTTCAATACCGCAAACTGGTTACTTCACGTCAAGGTCTATCGTCCGGTCGACGAAAATTTCATGATCTCCCATTTGGCACGCCAGCGCGATGCTTTCAACGCCCGCCTGCGTGGCGGCGCGCCAGGCTTCCAGGTAGGCCGGGTCGATGTCGTGGGCAAGCCGGAAGGCTTGCGCGTCGGAGCGCTGGGCCAGGTACACCATTACGGCCCGATGGCCATCGCGCACCATGTCCGCCAGCTCCATCAGGTGCTTGGCGCCACGCTCGGTCACCGCGTCCGGAAACTCGGCGATGCCGCCCTCGCGCGACAGGGTGACGTTCTTGACCTCCACATAGGCGAGCCGCCCGTCCGCATGGTCCGACAGCAGCAGGTCGATGCGGCTGTTTCTGCCGTATTTCTGCTCGCGTTTCAGCGTGGCGTAGCCCTGAAGCGCCGCCACCTTGCCAGCGACGATCGCTTCCTCTACCAGCTTGTTGGGAAGTCCGGTGTTCAGCCCGACACGGGCGGGCAGGCCGCCGGGGTTGACCGCCTCCACCATTTCCCAGGTGTGGGCATACTTGCGCTTGGGGTTGTCCGACACCGACAGCCATACCGGGTTGCCCGGCTCCAGCAGGCCCATCATCGAGCCGGTATTGGGGCAGGTGGCCGTCACTACCTCGCCGCCGTCCAGCTCGACGTCGGTGAGGAAGCGCTTGTAGCGCCGGATCAGCTTGCCGCGCTTGAGCGGCCTGTCGGAAATCTGCATGTGCTTGCTTGACCTTCAACCTGGTTGTGACATTACTCGCCCCACCCCTTGATGTGTCATACCAGAGGCGACGTTTCCAGCCATGAGCGAGACCATACCCACAGCCGCAGTATTGCTGATCGGCGACGAGATACTGTCCGGTCGCACCAAGGACGCCAACCTGGGCTGGATCGCCGACTGGCTGACGGCGCTCGGCATCGACCTGAAGGAGGCCCGCGTGGTGTCCGACGACGAGGCCGACATCGTTGCCGCCCTCAATGCGCTGCGTGCCCGCTATAGCTACGTGTTCACCACCGGCGGCATCGGCCCGACGCATGACGACATCACCGCCGATGCGGTAGCCAGGGCGTTCGGCGTGGAGATCGGCCATCACCCTGAAGCGGTCGCCATCTTGCGCGAGCACTTTGCCGCGCGCGGCCTGCCAGAGACGGAGGCCCGCATGCGCATGGCGCGCATTCCCGACGGCGCCGAACTGATCCCCAACGCGGTGTCGAAGGCGCCGGGGTTCCACATCGGCAACGTGTTCGTCATGGCCGGTGTGCCCAAGATCATGCATTCGATGATGGAAGCCATCACGCCGAAACTCACGGGCGGCAGGAAGATGCTGTCGCGCACCGTGCCGCTCAATCTGGGCGAAGGCGACGTGGCGCAGCGGCTGAAGGAAATCCAGCAGGCCCACGAAGGCGTGATGATCGGGTCCTATCCCTTCGAGAAGCCGGATGGGCGCTATGGCACCAACATCGTGGTGCGCTCACGCGACGAGGACCGGATGAACGCTGCCGCCGACGAGGTGGAGAAAATCCCGGCCGAGATCAACGCCAGCCCGCCGGACGAGGCGTGGAGTTGAGGGTGACTGGCTCCCTGACAGTCACCCCCCGCGAAAGCAGGATGTTCCATGTACCGAGGCTTGCACCAGCGGCGAGGCATGGATTCCGGCTTTCGCCGGAATGACGATCTTGGAGATGCTGCAAGATACAATCGGGAATAGTGCAGCACGCCGTTGCCAAAAATACCTGCGGCACATACGGGGAAGTTGACATATATTGTCCGCTGGCTGACAGCGCTGAGGTTCGCATGCATCACCTGTGGCGGGAGGATACGCATGACCATCTATGACGAGATTGCCTGCCTTCAGCAGATTCCGCCGTTTGCTGCGCTCAGTCCGGTCAAGCAGAAGCTGCTCGCCGTGGTCAGCGAGCATGCGGTCTACATGGCGGGAGACACAATCATCGAGCAGGGCGAAGCGGGCGATGCCGTCTACGTGCTGCTGGACGGGGTGGCCGATGTTCGCATCATGTCGGACGGGGAGGACAAGCTGGTGCGCGAACTTGGCCGCAATGCGCTTTTCGGCGAGATCGCGGTGATGAAGAACACGCCGCGGGTGGCCAGCGTGGTGGCCCGCACCATGGTGCATGTGCTGAGGATCAAGAAGGAAGTGCTGCACGCCATGATCCGGGACATTCCCGAGCTCAGCCGCGGCATCCAGCAATATATCGACGATGCCGGCTACGCCATCGCGCCGGCACCGCAATCGGCTTGATCAAGGCAGAAGAAGCGGCGCAGATCAGTCCGCCTCGTCTGCCGATGCCGCGTTCAACTGGCCGTAGTTCTGTTCGCCGATCGAGTCCATCAGCGACAGTTCGGTTTCGATGAAGTCGATGTGGCCTTCCTCGTCCTTCAGCAGTTCCTCGAATATCTGCATCGACACGAAGTCTTTCTTTGCGTGGCACAGGTCGCGCGAGGCGGAATAGTGGTCCCGGGCCATGTGCTCGCCTTTCAGGTCGCACTCCAGCACTTCGCGCACATTGGTGCCGATCATCAGCGGGTCCAGCTGTTGCAGGTTCGGGTGGCCTTCAAGGAAAATGATGCGAGCGATGAGCTTGTCGGCGTGGTTCATCTCCTCGATGGACTCCTCACGCTCCTTCCTGGCCAGCCGCTTGAATCCCCAGTCGTCCAGCAGGCGGTAATGCAGCCAGTACTGGCTGACGGCGGTCAGTTCCAGCCGCAGCGCCTTGTTAAGCGCTTCGATAACGTCCTTGTTGCCCTTCATGGGAATCTCCTTGGCTTGCTGAGTGCGAGGCGTCGTCATTGCCAGCCGGGGCGTGGCTGGCGGAACCAATTTTCCTGGAGCCGGTTGCTATTCCGGCAACCGAACTGGCGTCGATGAGGCGGGTCCTGGCCCGCTTGCGGATACCGCCATGCAGGGTTACGGCCTCCTCGATCACCGAGGTGAACAGCGGCATGCAGCCGCCGCAATTGGCCTTGCAGCCATGGGCCTTGAACACCCGGCCCGGCGTAACGATACAGTACGGATCACCGCCGCGCATGTCGCCGACAGCATCACGGATGTCCTGGCATGTGATCACATTGCAGTGGCAGACGATCATGCAGAGCCCTTGGCTTGAAAAAGCTGTTGCTGGAGCAAGCCCCCGAGAGTTACGCAGACTGTCATTTTCCGACTTGTTCAGTCAACTTTAAAATTCAATAGTTCCAATAGTTTAGAATTTTTCAAATCTTTGGAAGCGGAGCGAATTGGGACCGGAAAGCGATGCCTTGAGCGAATTTTGAACACACATTCAACATGCAGCTTGCCCACTGCAGGCAAATGTGGCATTTTGAACGTACATTCAAAACGAATGCGACCAGCTTACAGGTGCCCAAATGCTTAACCCGCTTCACAACCAGTTCAACCCCGGCCAGCTGTGGGAGATGGACCGCAGCCACTTCCTGCATCCGTGGACCCACTTCGAAAGCTTTGAAAGGGAAGGATCGCTGGTTATCGCCAAGGGCGAGGGCTGCCACGTCACCGACTCGGAAGGGCGGCGCTATCTCGACGGTATCGGCGGCATGTGGTGCGTGAACGTCGGCTATGGCCGTCAGGAGCTGGCCCAGGTGATGGCGGACCAGGCCATGCAGCTGGCCTATTCGAACACCTTTGTGGACGTGTCCAACCCGCCCGCCGCCATGCTGGCGTCGAAGCTTGCATCGCTGGCGCCTGGAAGTCTCAACCGGGTCATCTATTCGCTTACCGGTTCTGCGGCCAATGAAGGCGCAATCCGCATGGCGCAGTACTACCACGGCCGGAAGGGACACTTTTCGCGCAAGCACATCATCAGCCGCAAGAACTCCTATCACGGCTCAACGGTGCTCACCGCCTCCATCGGCCTGCGCGACGGCGACCGTCAGGATGAGTTCCAGTACCTGTCGAGCTTCATCCATCACCTCGAGTCGCCCTACTATTACCGTTTCGGGGCAGGGCGCACACCGGAGCAGTTCACCGAAGACCTGGTGCAGGAATTCAAGGACAAGATCGCCGAACTGGGGCCGGAGAATATTGCCTGCTTCATCGCCGAGCCGATCCAGGCGTCGGGAGGCGTGGTGCCGCCGCCGCCGGGTTACCTGAAGAAGATGCTGGAAGTGTGCAAGCAGCACGACATCCTGTTCATCGCCGACGAGGTGGTGACGGCGTTCGGCCGCATTGGTCACATGTTCGCGTCGTGGGACGAATTCGGCATCCAGCCGGACATGATCGTCATGGCCAAGGGCATCACCTCGGGCTATTTCCCGATGGGCGCGACCCTCTATTCGGACGAGATCCACGAGGTCGTCTCCACCGACAATCCGGACGGCTGGTTTGCCCATGGCTTCACCTGCGCCGGCCACCCGATCGGCTGTGCTGTGGCGCTGAAGAATATCGAGATCATGGAGCGCGAGGACATCTGCGGGCACGTGCGCGACGTCGGCGATTATTTCGAGAACCGGCTGATGGAGCTTGAAGACCTGCCGCTGGTGGGCGACGTGCGCGGCAAGCGCATGATGATGTGTGTGGAGTATGTCGCCGACAAGGAGACCAAGGCACACATTCCGCACGAGGTGAACATTTCCAAGCGGATTTCCAACCTGTGCGAGGAGCGCGGGCTGCTGGTTCGCCCGATGGGCCATCTCGACGTGATGTCGCCGCCATTGACCATCACCCGCGACGAGGCGGATTTCCTGGTCGAAACCCTGCGCGGGGCGATTTCCGAAATCACTGACGAACTGGTCAGGGAAGGCTTGGTCTGATTGTATTCGAATGGTGCTTTCCTCGGGTCAAGCCCGAGGGAAGCTGGTAAGACTGGAGGCAAGCCCCTTCGCCAGGTTTCCCCTGTCCGCCACCTGCACCCGTTCCAGCCCCAGCCACTGCGCCATGTCTGCAAGGGTGGGGGCGATGGCTTCCGCCACCGTGTCCGGCCGGACATCGTCCTCGTGCCAGGCGGCATTGATGCGCAAGGTGCCCGCTTGCCGGTCGGCCTTCATGCAAAACCGGCCCACAAGGTCCTCGCCCAGCAGAACCGGCAGCACGTAATAGCCGTACTGGCGTTCTGGCGCCGGGGTGTAGATCTCGATGCGGTAATGAAAGCCGAACAGCCGGTGCGCGCGGTCGCGGTTCCACACCAGCGGGTCGAATGGCGACAACAACGTGGCCCGGTCGAACCTGCGGGCGGGGCGGGCATCGCTCCAGATGAAAGCGGGTTTGCTCCAGCCTTCCACCTGCACTTCGCGGATGTCGCCTGCTTCAGCCAGTTCGCTCACGGCCCGGCGCGCATCGTCAACCGGAAGCCGGAAATAGTCCCGGATGTCGGTCTCTGTGGCGATGCCCAGGGCGCGGGCCGACTGCCGCGCCAGTTCGCGCACTGCGTCAGCGCGTGAAGGCGTCGGGGCATTGAGCGCGGCTTCAGGCAACACCCGCTCGGGCACGTCATACACCCGCTCGAAGCCGTCCCGGCGCGCCGTGGTGACGTCGCCGGTCCAGAACAGGTATTCCAGCGCAGTCTTGTGGTCGTTCCAGCCCCACCACTCGCCAGACCTGACTGCCGGCTGGCCGAAATCCCGGGGTCTGAGAGGTCCTTCGGCGCGCACCTTTTCGAGAGTCCGCTCAATGACTTGCGGCTGCTGGCTGGCAAATCGAGTCAAGCCCTTGTAGATGCCCTTGCCGTTTCTGGCATCGTCCATGCGCCATCGCAGCAGGGGCTGGAAGCGGTGCGGCAGGAGGCTTGCCTCATGCGCCCAGTATTCGAAGCACTGGCGCTTGCGGTCGTGCAATGTGTGGCGGTCCAATATGTTCCGGTCATAACTTCCCAGTCTGGAAAACAGCGGCAGGTAGTGCGAGCGCGAGAGCACGTTCACGCTGTCGATCTGCAACAGGTTGAGATCGTCGATGACCTTCCCGAGCGTGGCCCAGCGTGTCGCCTTGGGTTCCGGCTGGGCGCCAGAAAGCCCCTGCGCAGTCAGCGCAATGCGCCGTGCCTGCTTCAGGCTTATGGCGTCAGGCTTGACCACTAGATGCAGCGTCCGCCGTCCACTTCCATGCAAACGCCGGTGATGAAGGCGCTGTCGTCGCAGGCGAAGAACAACGCGGCGTTGGCCATGTCTTTGGGGGTCGAGAAGCGGCCCATGGGAATGGTGGATATGAAGGCAGCGCGCATCTCGTTGGTGACCTCACCGCCCATGAAGGCACCCAGCATCGGCGTTTCGCCTGCCACCGGGCAGAGCGCGTTGACGCGGATCTGGTCAGGCGCCAGTTCGACGGCCATGGCCTTGGTCATGGTGGTAACGGCGCCCTTGGAGGCGTTGTACCAGACGAGCCCCGGACGCGGCCTCAGCGCGGCGGTGGAGGCGGTGTTGATGATGGAGCCCGAGCCCTGATCGCGCATGATGGGCACGACGGCTTTTGCAGCGAGGAAAACCGACTTCACGTTGACGTCGAACAGTTTGCTGAAGGTGGCTTCATCCACGTCCAGCAAGGGTTGGTTGGTTTGCGGCATGCCGGCATTGTTGACCATGATGTGGAGACTGCCGAAACGGTCCATCGCCAGTGTGGCGGTGGCATGCAGGTCAGCCTGGCTGGTGACGTCGCAACGGCAATAGACGCAATTTCCGCCGATATCGGCGGCGACCTGTTCGCCAAGCGCGTCGTTTATGTCGGCGATGATGACGTTCGCGCCTTCTTCAGCGAAGCGGCGCACGATACCTTCGCCGAAGCCCGATGCGCCGCCGGTGACGATGGCGGTCTTTCCTGCAAGTCTCATGAGAGCGGCTTTTCCATGTTCACGAGGCGATCGGTGAAACCATAGCTTTTGTAGACCTCGTGCGCGAGGGTGTTGCGCGTCAGCACCGATACCCTGAGCCAGCGCGCCCCGGCCGTGCGGGCAAGTTGCTCGGCATCGGCCAGCAGCGCCTTGCCGATGCCGTTTCCGCGGGCATGCTCGGCCACGGCAAGCTCGCTCACATAGGCGTAGGTATAGGGCGTTTCGTCGATGTCGTCGGCCTCGACGCGGGTCAGAATGGCACAATAGCCGGCAACGCGACCATTGATGCAGGCCATGCGGATATGGCCGGCGTGCTGGCGGCAGTCGGCCTTCAGGGCGTCGACATACCATCCGGCGATGTCTTCCGGCGGCAGCATGCGGTCATAGTACCGGCCTTCATGGACCTGCAGTTGCCTGACCAGTCCGATCAGGGCGTCCTCGTCGGCGTCAACATAGTCGCGAATTTCAGGAGCTTGAGACATGGTGAATGTTAAGTCTCCATTCACCGTAAAATTCAATTCAAATTGTAACGGAAGGGGCGCGGTGCGACAGTGTTCTCAAGCGTTCAGTTCAGCGCCGCTCGCTGGACTTAATCGCCGGACCGGCAAGCCCTTTCTGAGGGGTGAGGGCCCCGGTCCGCCAAGGCGGCGCGAACGCGAATGACGGCGGTGCTGGTTGAGGGGCCAGCGCCGCCGTCGTCATTTTCAACCAGTAGAACCTGATCAGTCGTGGAACACTGCTTCCGGCGGGCGGGCCTCGTCGGGCTTCAGCCCGGGGACATGCTTGAACAGCGTGGAGCAGTATGGGCAGACGATCTCGTTGTCGTCGCCCATGTCCAGGAAGACGTGCGGATGGTCGAACGGGGCGTGGGCGCCGGTGCACTGGAATTCCCTGGCGCCGATCTCGATCTGGGCGACGCCCATCTCGTTGTGGAATTTTGGTGTGCCGGTCGTTGCCATTGTAGAGACCTGTTGCCGAGCGCCGGAAGGCCGGCGTCAATTGGGTGTTGATGGAGGCCCGCTACAGGTGGACCTCGATGCTGGCGATAGCATACCTTTGCGCCCACGGCCAAGTCCTGTCACGCCAACCGGAGCGCGTTATCCATTGCCCAGCTTCATGTCAGATGATGTCGAGATAGCCTATGAAGTCCATGGCGAAGGCGAGCCGATCCTGCTGATCCACGGGTTTGCTTCCAACGGGAAGGTCAACTGGGGCTCGACCGGATGGGTCGAACTGCTGACCAAGGCAGGCCGGCAGGCCATCGTCATTGACAATCGAGGCCATGGAAAAAGTGCCAAGCTGCACGATCCCGA
>JAZBOA010000414.1:0-9113 GCA_036350935.1 Anderseniella sp.
CCCCCGCCTCGAACGGCGTCTTTGACACCACCTCAATGCCGGAGACATCCGGCGACGATGCCCCGCGCACCGCCGCATCGCGAAGCGCCACCGTGTTGGGCGATGGCGCGTGCGCGACGATGAGCAGGCGTTTCGTCATGAGTGGCCTTGAACGGCACGCGGCGCGTAAGGCGCCTCCAGCGAGGCGATCTGCGCATCCGTCAGCTTGATGTCGAGCGCGGCCACGGCGTCCGCCAGGTGGTGCGGCTTGGTGGCCCCGATGATCGGCGAGGTGACGCCCTTTGCCAGCACCCAGGCCAGCGCAACCTGCGCCGGCTTCACGCCGAGCTTGTCCGCCAGCTTCTCGACCCGCGCGAGAATGGCATAATCCTGCTTGGTGCCGAAATAGCCTTGTGCCAGCTTGTCGGTTTCGCCACGCGCCGTCTTGCCCTTGCCATCCTTCGGTGTGTTGCCGGCGAGAAACCCGCGCGCCATCGGCGACCACGGCACCAGCGCCACCCCTTCCGCCCTGCAGTATGGGATCATCTCGCGCTCTTCCTCGCGATAGCAGAGGTTGTAGAAGTTCTGCATCACCGCGAACCGCGCCCAGCCATTGGCCCGCTGCATCTCGCGCAGCTTGGCGAACTGCCAGGCCCACATGGATGAGGCGCCGAGGTAGAGCGCGCGGCCCGAGCGCACCACATCGTTCAGCGCCTCAGCCATTTCCTCCATCGGCGTGTCATGGTCGAGCCGGTGGATGTACAAAAGGTCCACGTAATCGGTCTGGAGCCGCGCCAGCGAGGCGTCGAGGGCCTCCATGATGTGCTTGCGCGACAGGCCCCTGTCGTTCGGCCCGTCGCCCATGGTCAGGCACACCTTGGTGGCGATGACCGCATCGGACCGCTTCATGTTGGCCTTGACGAAATTGCCGAGGATCTGCTCGCTCGCGCCGGCCGAATAAAAGTCCGCGGTGTCGAAGAAGTTGATGCCAGCGTCCAGCGCACCCTTCAGGAACGGCTGCGCGTCGGCCTCGCCCAGCACCCACGGATGGTGCGGCCAGCCTGCCGTGCCATAGCTCATCATGCCGAGACAAAGCTTCGACACCTTGACGCCCGAGGCGCCCAGTTTCACGTAATCCATTTGCATGCTCCGTTAATCGAAATCGCGCCGCTGCAGGGTGGCCAGCAGCTTGCCACTGCCGGAGTAGAGCGTGAGCTTCAGGTGAGAGGCCTCGAACTGCCGGGTGTTTTTCAGCAACTCCGTGAGCGCCCGTTCGCGTTCCATGTCCGGCGGCGGGCACATCATGCGCGTCATCCCCAGCTGGCCGATGAGCAGGCGCCCCCCGCCTTCCTGGTAGGATCCAAAGAACCGGTTGCACCCGGCGTGACCGGACACCCGCCCGTCAGCGCCGAACTGGATGAACCGCTTGTCGCCGTCGCCGAAGCCCCATTCGGAACCGGCCAGCGAAACGCCGTCCGCCTTAGCGGGCATTGCGCCAAGACAAACGAGCAGAAAGATCGTGATCAGGGTTTTCATGGTTGGGACTATGTACGCGCCCCGCCGGTCAGGTCAATCGCGCTTGGCTGCCCCGGAAACCAAAAAACCGATCGAGTTGGCGGCAGCTGCCGCAACAAGATCGGTTTCAGCACAACGGGCGTACATCCGGCCTCGTTGTTATTGAGGTTGAATATGGGGATGAATTGTTAAGATTCAATGAACGCCGCGAACTAAATCGAAGCAGCCGCGCGCGCAGCCTGGTCGTAGTGGCCGGACAGCGCCCGCAGTTCGCGCGCCAGTTCGCTCGCCGCCTCTGGCTTGAGGCCCAGCGAGCGGATGGTGCCGACAAGCAGGTCCTCACGAATCTCGCGGTACTTGACGCAGGCCTGCTCGCCCTTTTCCGTCAGCGTCACCGTCTTTTCCTTGCCGGACTTGCCGGACGTGACCAGCCCAGCCGCTTCCAGCTTGCGGATGGCATAGGTGACGAGATGGGTGTCTTCCACATTGAGCACCAGGCAGATATCGGCCAACCGCTTCGCCCGTGACCGGTGGTGGATGGAGAACAGCACCAGCACGTCGAGCGCCGACATGCCTGGATAACCGGCTGCCGCCATGCAGCGCACCATCCAGCGATGGAAGGCGTGACTTGCCATGATCAGTCCGAATTCGAACTCCGACAGCGACGGCATCGCGCCCTGCGCCAGCTGCGAGGAAGACACGACAGGGACGTGCTTGTGAGGTTCGTCATCACTCATGTTGACAATTTATCGATAAATTGTTGATGTTGGCAATAGCGTATTGAAGGGCTGCGCCCCGGGTTCAGTCAGGGGCACGGCCTGGGTTCCGGCACAAGGCCGGGACACAAGGCAAACAAGAGCCGTAAAGGAGACCGCGGCGCGCGGTCTCCGACAGGGAAGCAGAACAAGAGGCGTGGAAGAGCGAAGCTCTGACAGGGATACAAACAAGAGGCGTGGAGAAGAGCGCGGAACGCGGTCTTCGACAGGGAAACAAGAAAATGACCAAATGGGACTTCTGGATCGACCGTGGCGGCACCTTCACGGACCTTGTCGCGCGCAAGCCGGACGGCACACTGCAGGCGCACAAGTTGTTGTCGGAGAACCCGGAGGCCTACAAGGACGCCGCCATCCAGGGCATCCGCGACCTGATGGGCGTGGGGCGTGGCGAGCCCATCCCGGCCGGACAGATCAACACCGTGAAGATGGGCACCACAGTCGCCACCAACGCACTGCTGGAGCGCAAGGGCGACCGCACCCTGCTGCTCACAACGCGCGGTTTCCGTGATGCGCTGGAGATCGGTTACCAGGCCCGGCCCGACATTTTCGCGCTCAACATCATCAAGCCTGAACTGCTCTACGAACGCGTCGAAGAGGTCAGCGAGCGCGTGCTGGCCGACGGCACGGTGGAACAGCCGCTGGACGAGGCGGGGGCGCGAGCCGCGCTTCAGGCCGCTTACGAGGCTGGCATCCGCGCCGTGGCCATCGTGTTCATGCACGGCTACCGCTACACGGACCATGAAGCCCGCGCCGGCGAGATCGCCCGCGACATCGGCTTCACGCAGGTGTCGATCAGCCACGAGGTATCGCCGCTGATGAAGCTGGTGGGCCGCGGCGACACCACCGTGGTCGATGCCTACCTCTCCCCCATTCTCCGGCGCTATGTCGACCAGGTCGCAAGCGAGCTTGGAACCGAAGGTACCGACTGCCGGCTCATGTTCATGCAGTCCTCCGGCGGGCTGACGGCGGCAGAACTGTTCCAGGGCAAGGACGCCATCCTGTCCGGCCCGGCGGGCGGCGTGGTCGGCATGGTCGAAACGGGCCGCATGGCGGGCTTCGACAAGCTGATCGGCTTCGACATGGGCGGCACCTCCACCGACGTGGCCCACTTCGATGGCGAGTTCGAGCGCGCCTTCGAAACTGAAGTGGCGGGAGTTCGCATGCGCGCGCCGATGATGCGCATTCACACCGTGGCCGCAGGAGGCGGATCGATTCTGCACTTTGACGGCGCCCGCTTCCGCGTCGGCCCGGACTCGGCCGGCGCCAATCCCGGCCCGGCCTGCTACCGCCGTGGCGGACCGCTGGCGGTGTCGGATGCCAACGTGATGCTCGGCAAGCTGAACCCGGCCTACTTCCCCAAGGTGTTCGGCCCCAATGGCGACGAGCCGCTGGACGCGGACGTGGTGCGGGAAAAGTTCGCCGCATTGGCAGAACAGATCGGCGACGGCAAGTCAGCCGAGGACGTGGCCGAGGGTTTCATCCGCATTGCGGTGGAGAACATGGCCAACGCCATCAAGAAGATTTCCGTCCAGCGCGGCTATGACGTGCAGGGCTATGCGCTCAACTGCTTCGGCGGCGCCGGCGCGCAGCATGCCTGCCTGATCGCCGACACGCTGGGGATGAAGACCGTCTACATCCACCCCTTCGCCGGGGTGCTGTCGGCCTACGGCATGGGGTTGGCCGACATCCGCGCCCACCGCCAGCTCGCGGTGGAGGAAACGCTCGCGCCGGAAATTGAATCACGCCTCAAGGAAATCGCTGCAAGCCTTTCAAAAGACTCCGAAAGGGAACTGGCGGACCAGGGCATTCCGGCAAGCGACGTCGCCACCCATCCTCGTACGCTGCTGCGCTACAAGGGCACCGACTCCGCGCTCGACATCGACCTCGCAGACGCTGCCACCATGCGCGAAGCCTTCGAGACCACCCACAAGGCGCAATTCGGCTTCACCTCGCCCGGTACGGACATCATCGTCGAGGCAGTCACGGTGGAATCCGTCGGCGGCGGGTCTGAGTCCACCGAACCGGAACACGCACTCACTGGCAGCGAAGCAACTCCCAGGGACACCACCCGCATCTATGCCGGTAGCCAGTGGCATGAAACCCCGTTGTATGATCGCGCCGGCCTCAAGCCCGGCATGATGGTCACCGGCCCGGCGCTCGTCATCGAGCCCCACAATACAACGGTCATCGAGCCGGGCTGGCAGGTGGAAATCTCCAGCCGCGACCACATGGTGCTGACCCGCGCCGTCGCAGCGAAGCGCGAGTTCGCCATCGGCACCACGGCTGATCCGGTCATGCTGGAAGTGTTCAACAACCTGTTCATGTCGATCGCCGAACAGATGGGCGTGACGCTTGAGAAGACCGCCTACTCGGTGAACATCAAGGAGCGGCTCGACTTCTCCTGCGCGGTGTTCAACGCCGATGGTCAACTTGTCGCCAACGCGCCGCACATGCCGGTGCATCTGGGGTCCATGGACAAGTCGGTGGAAACCATCATCGCCAACAACCCGGTGATGCACCCCGGCGATGTGTTCATGCTCAATGCGCCCTACAATGGCGGCACCCACCTGCCCGATATTACGGTGGTGACGCCGGTGTTCGATACGGACGGCAAGAACATCCTGTTCTACACCGCCAGCCGCGGCCACCACGCCGATGTCGGCGGCATGGCGCCGGGCTCCATGACGCCGCTGGCCACCACCATCCACGAGGAAGGCGTCGTCATCGACAACTTCAAGATGGTCGACAAGGGTACGTTCCTCGAGAAAGAGACGTACGCGCTGCTGACTTCGGGCGAATACCCGTGCCGCAACCCGGCCCAGAACATCGCTGACCTGAAAGCCCAGGTCGCCGCCAATGAAAAGGGCGTGCAGGAGCTGCGCAAGATGGTGCGCCAGTTCGGCCTCGACGTGGTGCAGGCCTACATGAACCACGTGCAGGACAATGCCGAGGAAAGCGTGCGCCGGGTGATCGGCGCACTGCACGACTGCGAATACAACTACGAGATGGATGCAGGCCAGCACATCAAGGTGAAGATCACCGTGGACCGCGACAGCCGCTCGGCCACCGTTGACTTTACCGGCACCAGCGATCAGCAGCCGAACAATTTCAACGCGCCCCGGCCCGTCACCAACGCTGCCGTATTGTACGTGTTCCGCTGCATGGTCGCCGACAACATACCGATGAACGCCGGCTGCCTGAAGTCGATCACCATCATCACGCCGCCGCGCACCATGCTGTCGCCGGAGTATCCGGCAGCCGTCGTAGCCGGCAACGTGGAGGTCAGCCAGGCGGTGACGAGCTGCCTCTTCGGCGCACTGAAGGCGGTGGCCGCCAGCCAGTCCACCATGAACAACTTCAACTTCGGCAACGCCAGGTACCAGTACTACGAGACCATCTGCTCCGGTACCGGCGCAGGCCCCGGTTATGACGGCACGCCGGCCGTGCACACCCACATGACCAACACCCGCCTGACAGACCCTGAGATCCTGGAGTTCCGCTATCCGGTGGTGCTGGAAGACTTCCACATCCGCAGGAATGCCGGCGGGCACGGCAAGTGGTCCGGCGGCGGCGGCATCAGGCGTACCGTGCGCTTCCTCGAACAGATGGACGTCTCGCTGCTGACCGGCCACCGCCGCGTGCCACCGTTCGGGCTGGAAGGCGGCGAGCCGGGCGAGGTGGGCCAGAACTGGTGCCGCCGCAAGGACGGCACGATGGAAAAGCTGAAGGCCTGTGACCAGACCGTGGTTCACCCCGGCGACGCCATCATCATCCAGACGCCGACCGGTGGAGGGTACGGGAAGGCGTTAGACTGACCAGCGGGCCTGTGCGGAATTCTGGACTGGAAACAGCGCGCCGGAAATCTGCAAGCAGAATCGGCAACCATGGATATCGTGGTACGGTAGACTGGACACCAGCTCCGCCGTCTCATGCAAACCCTGGTAGCCAATGCAAGAGTTCGTTGCCAACAACCTGGTACTGCTGTCTGCCGCAGGCATCATAGTCCTCGGCATCCTGTCGAGCATCGCGGCGCTGCGGTTTGGCGCGCCATTGCTCCTGGTCTTCCTCGGCATCGGCATGCTGCTCGGCGAGGACGGACCGGGCGGCTTGAGTTTCGACAACTACGTTGTAGCCTACCTTATCGGGTCGGCCGCACTCGCTGTTATCCTGTTCGATGGCGGCATGCGGACGCATCTGTCCACCATTGGTTCGGTTGCCGCACCAGCGCTCGTCTTGTCAACTGCCGGTGTTGTTATCACTGCAGGCCTGACCGGTGTTTTCGCCCACTACGTTATCGGGCTGGGCTGGACCATCAGCCTGCTGCTGGGCGCCATCATTGCGTCGACCGATGCAGCCGCCGTGTTCTTCTTGCTCAAGGCCGGTGGCCTCAAGCTTCGCGGCAAGGTCTCAGCGGTGCTTGAAACGGAATCCGCCACCAACGACCCCATGGCGTTGTTCCTTACGCTCGCACTGCTGGAGCTTGCCCTGCTCAGCGACGTGCCGGAGGCAGACGGCACGCTGGCCGGGATGGGGGTTCTGTTCTTCCAGCAATTCGCACTTGGCGCCCTGATCGGTCTGGCGGGAGGTTACCTGCTGGTGTGGATGTTGTCCCGGTTGCCCTTGCCGGCAGGTCTGCAGCCACTCTTCGTTCTTTCCGCTGCGATCGTCATCTTCTCCGCCTCATCTGTGCTGGACGCAAGCGGGTTTCTCGCAGCCTACCTGGCTGGACTTGTACTGGGCAATCGCCCCGTGCGGGCTTTTCCTTCCCTTCTCAGTTTCATGGACAGCTCTACCTGGATGGCACAGCTGGTCATGTTCGTCGTGTTGGGCCTGCTGGTAACCCCGAGCAAGATGGCGGAATATGCTTATACGGCGATCCTCATCGCGGTCTTCCTGATGTTGGTGGCCCGGCCGCTGGGGGTACTCGTCTCACTGGCTCCATTCCGGTTCTCGACAGCCGAAACTGTCTTCGTCTCATGGGTCGGACTGCGCGGCGCCGTTTCCATCTTCCTTTCCACTTTGCCGGTTTTGGCGGGCCTGCCCGGTGCCCAGTTGTTCTTCAACCTGGCCTTCATGGTGGTGCTGGTTTCGCTTTTGCTGCAGGGAACGTCCCTCGCATGGACTGCCAGGCGCCTCAACCTGGCCTTGCCGGACACGGCACACAGCGTAAAGCGTTTCGAGATAGACCTGCCTGGTCAACAGCAGCTGGAACTGGTCGCCTATCCGGTTGAGGCCGGTTCTCCCTATCTGTCAACTTCCTATTCCCCGGTGTGGCTGAAGCCGGTCTTCGTCGTGCGCAACGATGAGGTTGTATCTCCCGAACAGGCTGGTCCGCTCTCTCCGGGCGACTACGGCTACTTTCTCGTACCGCCCGAAAAGATAAGACGACTCGACGCCCTGTTCGACTCAGCTGCCACCCCCTTGAAGACCACCGACCTGCTCGGCTTTGCCTTTGCCGGCGACGTGAAGCTGCGCTCGCTCGCCGATGAGTACAAGTTCGAGTTGCCCGGCGAGTATAGCGGCCTGACCGTCGCTGAAGCTTTTGAAAGAAAGTATGGCGATGCCCTGGGTGTCGGCGACCGGCTTGATTTCAGCGGCCTCGATCTGGTTGCCGTGGAGCTTGCCGGAGACCAGGTCTCCCGGATCATTCTGGAACTGCCTGAGGAACCGGAATGGCAGGATCGTTTGAGGGACTTCCTGTCGAGGGCAGTATCGGCGGTCAGGTCCACGACCCGGCCTGGCTAGAGCATCATCCGATCAGATTGAATCATCTGACCGGATAAAGATGCCCGATTCCAAATTGCTGGAGCAACTTTAGACGTTCAAGGTGAACGGCTGCTGCACGGGGGTCAGCGGCGGCGGAATGCGACCCAGCCGGTTGGAGGGGCTGAGACTGCCAGTCATGCACTTCAGTCGAGTTTTACCGTTCCCCATCATGGTCATGAGACGCGAATAGGGTAATACTGCCGTATCGGCAATGCTGCCGCGGTGAGTCTTGGCGGTACGCGGCGATCAGTTGAACAGGCAGACCCAGTCATGTTGGCCATCCGTTGAGCAGGAACATCATGCAGTTTCCATTCGGCATGATTGCACTCATTGCTGCCGTTCTCGGCCTGATCTCGGTGGCCGTGGTGCCGATTATCTATGTCATCGGCATGATCTCGGTCGTTGGCATCCCGCTCGCCCTGATCGCTGCGGCCTTTCCGACGGTTTGCCTCGTGGTGGTGCTCGCGTATGCGGTGTTCCGCATCAGGCCTGAATGGACGGGCCTTGGCATTGCGCGCTCGTTCCTGATTGCCTTCCTGATCATGCTGGCCGTGCCGCTACTGTACAATTTCCAGGTGAAGCGGGCTGTGGCCAGCCTGGTTTCAGGCGACCTCGCAGCGGCTGTTGAACCGTTGAAGCCCGAACAAACCCTGGCGGTTTTCAGACGCTCCGGCTCGTCGCAGAAGTGCTTCAACACCTGCTTAGACCTGCTCTTGAGCAGGCAGATCGCGGCCTGGATTGCGGCGGAATTGCCCCGCGGCAGCACCCAGCCTGACAGCGCCGCCAAAGCGACGATGCACCGGCTTGAACGGGGGGCGAGTTGTGACAACAAGCTCGTCATCCCCAAGAACCAGTCCAGCAACGAGAACAGTCCCGGCACCGTCGCACATGCCCTGAAAGCGGCGGCTGACAGGGGCATGTGCATAAAGTCAACGCAGATCAAGCTGACTGATGCCGGCCCGCTACGCGCAATCCTGCACAACGACCGCAAGACGCTCGAATATCCGAAGCGCGCATTTTTCATCAAGACGATGATCAGCCTCTCGCAGATTGCGGTTTACAGCTACCAGCGCGACA
>JAZBOA010000415.1:0-3002 GCA_036350935.1 Anderseniella sp.
ACCATTGCTCCCGATGCAATCGGCCAAGCACTGGCTGCCGATTTCTGGTGCGCGTACTTACTGAACATCGACTTTTTTCAAGGTGCACATGCTAGACTTGCAGGGCCGTTAGTCGAACGATTGATATTGCTCAACATGCCGTATCCGCAACCCCTCATCATTCTCTGCACCATGCGGTCATATTCCTCGCTGGTCAGCACCATGCTGGGGCGGCATCCGGACCTATATGGGCTTCCCGAGCTGAATCTCTCTGTTGCCGACACGATTGAAGAGATGGTTCAATACTACCGGCGCCGCAATCGCCCTCATGGCATGCATGGGCTCCTTCGTGCGCTGGCCGAGCTTCAGTTCGGCGAGCAGAGCGACGCTTCGGTCGCGCAAGCGGTGGGGTGGCTGAGTAGCCGCCGCGAATGGTCCACGAAGCGCGTCTTTGAGCACATCGCCGAATTGGTCGCGCCCCGCATACTGGTGGAGAAGAGCCCGATCACCTGTAAAGAGAGGCGCTTTCTTCTCCGCGTGCACCGCCACTTCCCCAAAGCTTCGTATTTACATCTGGTACGTCACCCCCGTGCAGTCGGCAACTCGATTTACCAACTGCTGCGACGCAATGACGGCATCCGACCGAGCGGCCGCCCCATCGCCGAGCTGATCGACCCGGAGCGTGTGTGGCTCCGCACCAACAAGAATGCCTCGGACTTTATCGAACAACTGCCCCTGGGCCAGGGCATGCGCATCCAAGGGGAGATGCTGCTTGGCGACCCTGACAACTATCTGCATCAGATCGCAGAGTGGCTCGACATTCGGACACACCCAGAGGCTATCGAAGCGATGAAGCATCCCGACGAGTCTCCTTATGCTTGCCTCGGCCCCGCAAAGGCTCAATTTGGAAACGACCCGAATTTCCTTGAGCATCCTGAATTCCGTCTGCGCCCCATAACACAAGTCGAGCTACCTGGAGAGCTAGAATGGCTTGCGAATCGAGGAGGCGGTCAGTTCAGCGCAGCAACCCTGAAGCTCGCCCGCACCTTCGGGTATGCCTGATCCGCGCACGACCATGGAGCGAAGCAAAAAGACGAACGGCACGACTTGCATTACGGCGGAGCAGTTCCGCCTTATCGGTGACCGCGGCCTCGGCAACCCGGCCGCCCGCGTCGCTCACGCCTGCGCCTACTTCGAGGGCAACCTTTACATGGGAACCACCCATGGCTCGGGTGACTCTCCGGGCGACTGCGGGCGGATCCTTCGGCACCGATGCAAGCAGGGGCAGTGGCAGACGGTCTATACGTCGCCACTTCGGCAGCCAGATTTGCGCTCGACGGCCATAGACGTCCTTAGATACAAACGCAAGGCCATGCCGACCACGCAGGTACCGGTGCACCGCGGCTTTCGCGGTATGGCCGTGTTTCAAGGTAAAAGCGACTCGCGCCCCGCATTGTACGTGAGCACCATCTCGAACTGGGGCGGGGTGGTGTTACGCTCATCCGATGGAGAGAATTTCGAGCCGGTATCCGCCCCTGGGCTTGGGGACGACCAATTGCTATCTTTCAGAGCATTGGTTCCTTTTCGCGGTCGCCTGTTCACCACCCCGATCGGCTATAACACGGGCGACATTCTGGACCGCAACGGAACAAACCGGCCTGTGGTCATGGTGAGTGACGACCCCGCAAACGGCCGCTGGGAAGAAGCGAGTCCCGCAGGATTCGGCGATCCAAGAAACCAGGTCGTGTTCAACATGGCCGTGCTCGGGGACCACCTTTACGCCGGAACCGGAAACCCGCAAGGCGGCTTCGACGTTTGGCGGACGGAGGCCGACGGTAAGCCTCCTTTCAGCTGGGAACGAGCACTCACGACGGGTGCCGGCCGCTTCAATCTCAACGAGAGCGTCTGCGGAATGGTTGAATTCTGTGGCGCACTATACATCGGAACTGGCCTACCAGGGCTCGGATATGACAGCGCCAACGACGTCGGCCCCGCCGCCGCCGTGCTGCTGCGTCTCCGCCCGGACGGTTCGTGGGACCTTGTCGTCGGGCAGCCCCGCTTTTCCCCCGACGGATTGAAAGTACCCATCTCCTTGATGGGGCCGGGTTTCGACGACTTTCACAACTCAGTAATCTGGCGCATGGCCGTGCACGACGGCTGGTTGTATCTAGGAACGCACCATTGGGAGATTTTCAATACATCTCTGGACGACGTCCGAAACCCGCAGGGCGGCTTCCATCTCTGGGCGACCCGCAACGGCGAGGACTGGCAACCCGTAACCCAGAACGGCTTCGGTAGTCCTTATGCGGTCGGTGTCCGCACCCTGGTTTCGACCCCGCACGGCCTCGTGATTGGCTCGGACGACCATTCTCAGCTTAAGCGCCGGTCGCTTATTGCCAGTGGGCGGACGCCGGCACAGTTGGAAGGCTTCGATGACGAGGGCGGCCTTCAGGTATGGCTCGGCGAGGGCGCCGACCATCCCGAGGGAGGACCGCACGGATGACCACCCGGCCGTGCAATATCCGATTTGAACGACTGTTCCCCCAAGAACACTGGCTTGAAATTAACCTCCCTTAACCTGGCACGCCCTAACAATCGCTCATGAGTAACCTTGTCATGCACGATGACATCGCGGCCGCCGCACGATCCAGTCCCATCAACCCATCCCTGGCGCCTCATCGCTACCGGTAACCCAGCTGGCGCGCTAGCTCGATCGTTTGGCGGCCAAAATAGCCCTCATCCGCAAGCCATGGAAGTGCCGTGCTTATAGCGGGCGTCGACGGTCTACCTATTCGAAGCCCTGGATTACGCAGGAAATCCGCATTGTTTCCGAACATTGCATTCGGTGGCCCAAGACAGGCAAAAGGGGATTCCTCAGGCCGCTTCATGGCATCGATGGCAGCGGCATCTTCACTGATGCCGAGCCACTGGCAGATCTGGCGCAGGTACAGCTCGGGGTCCTCCATCAGATCTTCACCGCGCAGCCGGATCGCTTGTCCAGGCGGCATGATGCGGGCAAAGCT
>JAZBOA010000416.1:0-15671 GCA_036350935.1 Anderseniella sp.
CAGCATCTGGCGCTGATGCTTAAGGATCTGGCCCGTGAAGCGGGGCTGGACGCGGCGCTGGTTTCACCGCACGTGCTGCGCCATGCATTTGCCAGTCACCTTTTGCAGGGCGGCGCGGATCTGCGGGCCGTGCAGCAGATGCTGGGGCATGCCGATATCTCGACCACGCAGATTTACACGCACGTGCTGCCGGAGAAACTGCGCGACGTGGTCGAAAGCCATCATCCGCTGGCGCAGTGATTTCGGCTGTTGACATGCCGGGGGCGTCTCGCCAGTTTGCGGGGCAATTGACCAGGCTACCGGCATCCAGAAAAAATGCAGACATTTCTCGATTTTGAAACCCGAATTGCCGAACTGCAGGGCAAGATTGCCGAGCTCAAGTCGATCGGTGAGGGCGACGGCAATGGCGTCTCGATCTCGGAGGAGGTCAAGCAGCTGGAGGGCAAGCTCGCCAAGTCGCTGGCCGAGCTCTATGCCGATCTCGATCCGTGGCAGAAGACCCAGGTGGCGCGTCATCCGGACCGGCCGCACACCCGCGATTACATTGCTGAGCTGATCGCCGATTTCACCCCGCTTGCAGGTGACAGGAAGTTTGCCGAGGACCAGGCTGTCATTGGCGGTCTTGGCCGCTTCCAGGGTGAGCCGGTGGTGGTGATCGGCCAGGAGAAGGGCTCCGACACCAAGTCGCGGCTGAAGCACAATTTCGGCATGGCGCGGCCCGAGGGTTATCGCAAGGCGGTGCGGCTGATGGAACTGGCCGAGCGGTTCTCGCTGCCGGTGCTGACATTCGTGGACACTGCCGGCGCCTATCCGGGCATCGGCGCTGAGGAGCGCGGCCAGGCCGAGGCCATTGCCCGGTCCACCGATGCCTGCCTGGGACTTGGCGCTCCAATCGTCGCCACCATCATCGGCGAGGGCGGATCCGGCGGTGCGGTCGCCATTGCCACGGCGAACGCGGTGCTGATGCTCGAGCACTCCATCTACTCGGTAATTTCGCCGGAAGGCGCGGCGTCGATCCTGTGGCATGATTCCGCCCGCGCCAGCGAAGCCGCCACCGCCATGCGGATCACCGCGGCGCATCTCAAGGAACTTGGCGTGATCGACAGGATCATCCCTGAGCCGGTTGGCGGGGCGCACCGGGCGCGCAAGGTTGCGATGGCAGGTGCGGCGGAGGAAATCGCAGCTGCGTTGATGCCGTTCAAGCAGATGAGCCCGGCTGAAATTCGCCAGCAGCGGCGCGACAAGTTTCTTGCCATCGGGCGCTCGCTGGGCGTCTGAGCCCCGCCGGCATCGCCGCAAACCTGCCGTTTTGCCGGTAGAGTTTAAGCGAATTAAAGTGCTTTCAATGGCGTCAGGCATGAAAAAGTCACTGAAATTCATTGTTGTTCTGGCGGCATTTGCCGCTGGTGTGTGGGCGCTTGCGCACTTGCCGGATCCGGGCCGCTGGGCCGGGCGGGTGATGCCGCCCGATCCGGCAGCGCACCGGCAGACGGCCCTGGCAGAACTGGAAGTGCGCGGGCTGAAGGCCGGCATGCCGGTGTTCATCCGCATCTTCAAGCAGACCTCCGAGATGGAATTGTGGATGAAGGGTGCGCGCGGCTGGGAGCTGGCTAGGCGCATCGAAATCTGCCGCTGGTCCGGCCGGCTCGGGCCAAAGCTGAAGCAGGGAGACAAGCAGGCGCCGGAAGGCTTCTACACGGTTACCGCCGGCCAGCTTAACCCGAATTCACGCCATCACCTCTCGTTCAACCTGGGCTTTCCCAATCGCTTCGACCGGGCGCACGGCCGCACCGGTTCATTCCTGATGGTGCATGGCGGCTGCACCTCCGCCGGGTGCTATGCGATCCGCGACCACGAGGTGGAAGTGGTCTACCGGCTGGTTGAGGCAGCGCTCAAGGCAGGCCAGAGACAGGTGGACGTGCATGCGTTTCCGTTCCGCCTCGACCGGGACAGGCTCGCCCGCCACAAGGGCGGCAAGTGGCACCGGTTCTGGACCATGCTGCAGCCCGCCTATGACGCCTTCGAGCGCGAACGCCGGGTGCCGCAGGTCAAGGTTGCGGGCAAGACCTATGTGGTCAAATGAAGCCGGGGCAGGCCGCTGCCGCCGTCCGGATGCTGCGATGCCTTGATCGTGGTCACTGGCGGCGGTTTTCATCGAGGACCTTGCGCATTCTCGCAAGCGCCGGGATCACCGCCTCGATGTCCTGCAGCGGTACTTTTTCCGCGAACCGGTTGATGTCTTCCGAAAGGGAATCGATTGCCTGCTCACGGAACTTGCGGCCGGCTTCGGTCAGGAAGACATGGCGGCTGCGGGCGTCATCGGGGTTTGGCCGGATTTCGACCAGGCCGCGTTTCTCCAGCCCCGCCAGCGTGTTGGTCATGCTGTTGCGCGGCACCTGGAAGGCGTTCGCCAACCCCCCCGGTGTCGCGCCATCGCCCAGCCTTACGAGATGATTCAATACGGTGAAGTGGGGTTGCGACAACCCGTCGGGCAGCCGCTGCTCCATGATGGTCCGGGTGAGTTGGGCAATGATGCCAATCTCGTTGAATAGTTCAAAGTACCGTCTGCTTGCCTGTGTCATCCACCGTTTCCACCGCCGTATCCAGTCACCCCAGCAGCGCCGGCAATCCCCGCCGCGGCGCTGGTGGTACTGCTCCGCTTCCCGGCAAGATGTGGCCGAGCCGCGCCAGCATCTGTACAGTAAACTGCGGGCTGGGCGCATCAAGCAGTTGATGGATCGCTGCATATTGTGCCGCTACCTCGCGATATTCCTGCAAGGCCTGCTGGTTTGGATGCAGCGACAGGCCGAGGCCGGTCGCAGCCAGGTTGGCGCGGAGATAGGCAGCGCCGGCCTCCACCTGCTGGCGGCGGGAATTTCCCTGCGTGGTTATCCAGAGATAAGCCGGCGTGGCCGTGGTGACTGCATCGAACTCCGATAGCTGCGCCTGTACCGCCTGGGAGTCTGGTGCGGGCATGGAGGAGCGGTCGAAAAGTCCTGCCCTTTCAATCAGCACGAGCAGCGGGTCGTCGATAGCAATGCCGTCCCGGTGGGTGTCGATCTCGTGGCTGCCCACGCGCAGCACCTTGACGGATTCCATCATCGGACCTTCTGTCGTAAGTTCGATGAACCAGGCCTCACGGGCGATCTGCTTGATGGCGTCCAGCTTTGCAGCCGCCTCCACGCCAAGCTTGACATCATGGGGTGCGGCGGCAGCAACAAGCGCGGAGATTTCTGCGCCGGTGATCTGTCGGCTGATGTCATAGGCACGGCGATCAGTCCTGCGATTGAGAACCTCGGCGAACAAGGGGTCTGTCTCGATGCCTTGCTGCGGAATCATCGCGATGCGCGCCATGCGCCGTCCATCGAGGTATTCTCCGGGCTCTCCATCGGGGAACAGGGTGACCTCGCAGGCATGGCCGGTTTGCGCCGCAGCCATCTTGAGGAGTTCGACGAATGCGCCCAGGCCCATAAGGATCTGGCGGCCGAATGGATCGGTTGCCGGAAGCAGGCGCTGCTCGTCGAGGCTGACCGAGATCTCTCTGGAGGTTGTCAGATCTGCCTTCCACGGCTGCATGTTGTGGGGGTTCGGCGCAAGGATGGCATGGGCCAGGGCATGCTGGCGGGGGTCGGTCTGCTGGCCTGCCTCGCGCCACGCCGCAGTTGCCGATGCAGGCACCGGAGACACGCTGCGGGCATAGCCATAAATGCCGCCCGCCGCCGCCGCCAGCACGATGCCGCCACTGGCAAGCCTTATAAAGGTTCGACGCTTCATGATCAGGACTCCTGTTAAGTTCGATATCGAACTATATAATTCGATATCGAATTAAAGTCAACGGCCTGATCTGCCCTGCATGCCTGGCGCGGTCAAAAATTCGACGTTTTGAGTTCCGAGGATGGCTACACCTCTCGATCAAACATCATGTTGGCGGCGCGTTGTGGTTAATTGAACGTTAGCGGATGTTGGCGCACACTCCTGCCCGCTGTCCTTGGGGCGGCGTTTCTTTCGGTATTCCGGGCATGAACTCGACCAGACAAAATTCACCCAGCCTGACCAGGCGCGGCTTCGCCGCCGCCGGTATGGCCGGCGTGCTTGCGCTCATCCCGGCGTGCAGCATGAATACCCATCACTCGCTGGAGCCGCTGTCGCCAAAGGTGATGGCCGATCTGGCTGCCAACAACCTGAAGGTCGGCGCACCGCTGCTGGTGCGCATCTTCAAGGAAGAAAACGAGATGGAGGTATGGCTGCAGCAGGAGTACGGACCCTACGTGCACTTCCGCACCTATCAGATCTGCTCGCGCTCTGGCGTGCTGGGGCCGAAGTTCCAGGAAGGCGACCGGCAAGCGCCGGAAGGCTTCTACATGGTGTCGCAGCGCCAGATGAACCCCAAGTCGAAATACTACCTGTCATTCAACATCGGCTATCCCAACGCCTTCGACAAGGCGCACGGGCGCACCGGCACGCACCTTATGGTACACGGCGGCTGCTCGTCACGGGGCTGCTATGCGATCAACGACGAGCAGGTGCAGGAGCTGTTCTCGCTGGCGCGCGAGGCCTTCCTGTATGGCCAGAAGGAATTTCCTGTACACGCCTTTCCGTTCCGGATGACGGAGCAGAACCTGTTGCGCCATGCCGCCAGTCAGCACGCGGCCTACTGGCGTGACCTGAAAGCCGGTTATGATTATTTCGAGCAGTTCCGGCAGCCGCCGGTGGTGGGCGTGAAGGACTTCCGTTACGTTTTCTTCCCGCACAACGTGACGGTGCCTGAGGAGTTCGTGCAGGTGCAGCAGGCGGGCTTCACGGACCCCGCCGCACCGCAGCTCATCCGCGGCTGGGGTCCCGGCCAGATCCAGTAGCGGTCGCTGCCGCAGACATCAGATCCCGGCTGCCAGCATCTCCATGGCGGCGATAATGTGGTCGCGGTCTCCGGCTATGTTGCCTATCGTCTGGCCAAGTTCGCGAACATTCACCGCCGTTGCAAACCCGGCCTTCAGCACGAAGTCACCGCGATCAAACCTGACATAAGGGTATTCAGACCCAGTGCCTTGGCATCCGCCACAAGCTGGGCGTCAATGCCAGGTCACAGCCCCCAGACCAGCAGGATCATTGGCAGGCCAACGGCGAGGATGATCAGTTCCAGCGGCAGGCCCATGGGCCAGTAGTCACCGAAACGGTAGCCGCCCGGCCCCATGATGATGGTGTTGTTCTTGTGGCCAATGGGGGTGAGGAACGCGCATGACGCTGCGACCGCCACGCCCATAAGCATGGCGTCGGGATTAACGTCCAGCTTCTCGGCAATGTTGATGGCCACCGGGGCTGCCACCAACACCGTGGCGACGTTGTTGAGTGCATCCGACAGGGTCATGGTGACCACCATCAGCAGCAGCAGCACGCCCCAGGCAGGCCAGCCTTCGGTGAGCGTGACGATGCCGTTGGCGATCAACCGGGTGCCGCCCGACGCCTCGATTGCCGCACCGATGGGTATGAGCGAGGCCAGCAGCACGATGACAGGCCATTCGACAGCGTCGTAGATCTGGTTCAGGGTGATGACGCGCAGCAGGGCATAAAGCGCCACGCATGCGGCAAGCGCCACAGGCAGATAGATATATCCAAGGCTTGAGGCGATAATGGCAGCAGCAAAGATGGCAATGGAGAAGGCTGCCTTGTCGCGCTGGGTGACGGTGAGGTCCCGATTGGCCAGTGGCATGCAGCCGAGCCAGTGAACGACGTCAGGCAGGGCGTCGCGCGGGCCCATGAGCAGCAGGACGTCACCGGCGTGCAGTGGCATCCGGCGGATGCGCTCACGGGTGGGCTTGCCCTGGCGGGCGATGCCCAGCAGCATGGTTTGCTGGCGGTAGAGCAGGCGCACGTCATGGGCAGAGCGGCCTTCCATGCGCGAGTCCCTGGGAACCACGCATTCGGTCATGGCCAACGCACCGATCAACGGGCCTGAGTGCTTCGAGGAACTGGAATAGGCGAGCTTGATGGCATTGGCGAAGCTTTCAAGCGCTTCGGGCGTTGCCTCCAGAACCAGCGTGTCGCCCTTCCTTATCTCGACGCTGCGGGCTGTGCCGGGCAGCCGTTCTCCACGCCGTATCAGGCCAAGTATATAGACGTCATTCTCGTCGGCGATCGGGTAGATGTCGCGTACCTTCTTGCCGATGGCCTCGGAACCTTCCGGCACCTGCACCTCCATAACGTAACCTTCGAGGTTTTCCAGGTCCTTGGCCGAAGAGCTGCGCTGGGTGTCCACGGGGGTGAAACGCCAGCCAACCAGGGCAATGAAGACCAGCCCTGCAAAGGCGCAGGCCAGCCCGACGGGTGCAAAATCGAACATCGAATAGGCCGCGCCCATGTCTTCGCCCTTGTAGGTGGCGTCGCCGCGAAACTGCGCCACCACGATGTTGGTGGGTGTGCCGATCAGGGTGACCATGCCGCCAAGAATGGTGGCGAAGGACAGTGGCATGAGTGTCTGGGCGCGAGGCCGCCTGGCCTTGTCGGCGGCCTGCATGTCGACCGGCATCAGCAGGGCAAGGGCCGCCACGTTGTTCATGAAGGCGGACAGCGCACCGCCAACGAAACCCATGACCGAGATGTGGGCGGTGATGCCGCGGCTGGCGGAAATGACATTCCTCGTCAGCAGGTCCACCGCACCCGACTGTGACAGGGCGCGCGATACGATCAGCACCAGGGCAATGATGATGACCGCTGGATGGCCAAAGCCCTCGAAGGCAGCATCCTTGTCGACCACGCCCAGGATAATGGCGACGGCCAGCGCCGAGAACGCCACGAGATCATAGCGGATGCGGCCCCAGATGAGCAGCGCAAGGACGCTGCCCATGATGATGAAAAGGATGATCTGGTCGGTCGTCATGGCAGTTGCAACGTTAGCGGCTGCTGCCGATTTGCCAAGCCTTCAGGTGGTGTCCCTGTTGCGCGCGGGCTGCGAGCGGTAGCAGAGCGCCTACCAGTCGCGCGTCACCACGATGAAGTCCGTACCCTTGCCGGTCTCCGGACCCAACCCGGTATCGGAGATGGCGAGCGAGGAATGTGGCGTCAGCAACGATTCGATGCGGTTTATGGCGTTTGCAGGGATGTCGAACCGGCTCAGCGCGGCCAGCGCGGCACCCGTGCCGCCAAGCGTGTCGCCTTCGACGGTGAGCGCGACCCAGTCCGCCCGGTTGGTTGAGGCATCGGGCTTGCCCATCGAGAACAGGTGCGTGCCCAGCGGCTCGTGGGCGTCTGACAGGTGCACCGGCATGTCGAACACCGGTTTCTGGGCCTGTCGCACATAGAGGTGGCCGGCCGGCGTTTCGTCGATGCCGAAGGCGGTTTCCAGCACTGGCAAGGTGGCGCCCTTGATGACGCCGGTGGGCTTGAGGCCCGCTGCCAGCTGAAAGTCGACCAGTGCCCGCCAGGTCTGACGGCCCATCAGGCCATCCTGCTCGCCGCTGTAGAAGCCAAGCCGGGACAGCATGTGCTGCACCCGCTCCAGCCGGTGCTTGCCGGTATGACGGGTCAGGTATATGCGCAGCGGCTTGTCAGTTCCTTCGTTGCTGGCGGCGGACTGGCCAGTGCCTGAGGACGGATCCAGGCTGGCCGTTTCCTGCAGGCGCGCCTGGAACAGCCGTGCACTGGAAACCGGGTGAACCGCTGGCATGCCGCCTGCGATGATCACGTGGCGATTGCGTGTTTCCAGCGAAAACAGGTCGGCGGCAAAGTCTCGCGGCAGGCGCACGCAGCCGTGCGAGGCCGGTCGCCCGGGCAGGTGGCCTTCGTGCAGGGCGATGCCGGACCAGGTGAGGCGCTGCATGTAGGGCATCGGCGCGTTGGAGTAGAGATTGGATTTGTGGTGCCGGCGCTTCTCCATGACGGTGAAGATGCCTTGCGGGGTCTCGTGGCCAGGCTTGCCGGAGGAGATGGGCGAAGAGCCGATCAGCCGGGTGCCGGCATAGACATGGGCTTTCTGTTCGTTGAGCGATACAACCACGTGTAGCGGTTCGCCATTCTCCAGAGCGGTGCGTTCGATCGGCACGTAGTTGCTGCGGACTGCGGCTGCCTTTTTCTTCTTTTTCTTCTGTTTTTTCTTGCTGGTGGCGGCAATCGCAGCTTGCGGCAGCAATGGCACAGCAAGGCCGGCGGCGGCGAGGCCGGTGAGTATCAGTCTGCGGTTCATGGCGCGGGTCATGCGGCAAGTCTCCGGGTCAGCTTGTTCAGGTGAACGGGGAGCGAGCAAAACCTATGCCAGAAATGACTTAACGGCAAACTAAACTAGCATCGCGCGGGGGCGTTCCCCCGCCGGAATCAGGCGTAGGCGCCGTGGCAGTGCTTGAACTTCTTGCCAGAGCCGCACGGGCACAACTGGTTGCGGCCGACATCGCCCCAGGTTGCGGGGTTGTCGGGGTCGAAGTCGCCGCCGGGCAGTTCGTGCCCCCCGGCGTCGAAATGCTCGATCTGCATGTCGGGCAACTCTTCGTCCTCGTCGAACATGGCTTGCGGGTTCTGGGTGATCTCGACGCGCATCAGCTGGCCGGTAACAAGTTCGCGCAGCCGGTCCACCATCTGTCCGAACAGGGTGAAACCTTCCGACTTGTATTCGTTGAGCGGATCGCGCTGGCCATAGCCTCTCAGCGCCACGGCCTGGCGCAGGTGCTCAAGCGTGATGATGTGCTCGCGCCACAACTGGTCGAGAGTGCGCAGCAGGATTTCCTTTTCCACGTAGCCCATGATCTCGTCGCCGTACTTCTCGCGCTTTTCGGCGTAGAGACCGTTCGCGGCCTCGGTCACGCGCTCGCGGATTTCCTCCTCGGCAATGCCTTCTTCCGCTGCCCAGTCTTCCACGGGGAAATCGATGGCAACCACCTCGCGCAGCTTTTCGCGAAGCTCTGCCGAGCGCCATTGTTCGGGATAGGCGTTGGGCGGAATAAAGGTGTGGACCGTGGCGTCGATCACTTCGTGGCGCATGTCCTCCACGGTTTCCGCCACTTCCTCACCCTTCATGATGCCGATGCGCTGTTCAAAGATGACCTTGCGCTGGTCGTTCATCACGTCGTCGAACTTGAGAATGTTCTTGCGGGCGTCGAAGTTGCGGGCCTCGACCTTCTGCTGGGCCTTCTCGAGCGCCTTGTTGATCCAGGGATGGACAATGGCCTCGCCTTCTTCAAGACCCAGCTTCTTCAACATCGTATCCATGCGCTCGGAGCCAAAAATGCGCATCAGGTCGTCTTCCAGCGACAGGTAGAAACGTGACCTGCCCGGGTCGCCCTGGCGGCCGGAGCGGCCACGCAACTGGTTGTCGATGCGGCGGCTCTCATGCCGCTCGGTGGCGATCACGAACAGGCCGCCAGCTTCCAGCGCCTTCTGCTTGGCTTCGGCGATCTCGGCCCGGATCTTCGCCACCGCCTCGTCCCGCTTCTTGCCTTCAGGCACATCGGCCAGCTCTATTGCGATGCGCATGTCGGCATTGCCGCCGAGCTGGATGTCGGTGCCTCGGCCGGCCATGTTGGTGGCAATGGTGACGGCCCCCGGTACGCCGGCCTGGGCGATGATCTGGGCTTCCTGTTCGTGGTAACGGGCGTTCAGCACGTTGTGCACGACGCCCAGCTCCTTCAGGTGGGCTGCCAGCAACTCCGATTTCTCGATCGAGGTGGTGCCGACCAGTACCGGCTGGCCGCGTTCCTGCGCATCCCTGATGGCCTCGACGATTGCCGCGAATTTCTCGCGCACGGTGCGGTAGACCTCGTCGTCCTCGTCGATACGCCTGACGGGAACGTTGGTCGGAATCTCGAGCACGTCGAGCTTGTAGATGTCCATGAACTCCTCCGCCTCGGTGGCGGCGGTGCCGGTCATGCCGGCCAGCTTCTCATAAAGGCGGAAATAGTTCTGGAAGGTAATGGAGGCGAGCGTCTGGTTCTCGGGCTGGATGCGCACGTGCTCCTTGGCCTCGAGGGCCTGGTGCTGGCCTTCGGAGTAGCGGCGGCCGGGCATCATGCGGCCGGTGAACTCGTCGATGATGATGACTTCATCATCCTTGACGATATAGTCGCGGTCTCGCTGGAACAGCTTGTGGGCGCGCAGGGCCTGGTTCACGTGGTGCACCAGGGCGACGTTCTCGACGTCGTACAGCGAGCCCTCCTTCATCAGTCCCGACTCACCGAGCAACTGCTCGATCCTTTCGTTGCCGCTTTCGGTAAGCACCACCGAGCGGTTCTTCTCGTCCAGCTCGAAATCACCCTCGGCGAGCTGCGGGATCAACGTGTCGATCTGGCTGTATAGGTCGGACCTGTCCTCGAGCGCCCCGGAGATGATGAGGGGTGTGCGCGCCTCGTCGATGAGGATCGAGTCCACCTCGTCGACAATGGCGAAGTGGTGGCCACGCTGCACCATGTCATCCAGGTGGAACTTCATGTTGTCGCGCAGGTAGTCGAAGCCGAGTTCGTTGTTGGTGGCGTAGGTGACGTCGCAGGCATACTGCTGGCGGCGCTGGGCGTCGTCCAGTCCGTGCACGATGACGCCGGTGGTGAGGCCAAGGAAACCGTAGACCTTGCCCATCCATTCCGAGTCTCGGCGGGCCAGGTAGTCGTTGACCGTGACGACGTGGACGGCCTTGCCGGTAAGCGCATTGAGGTAAACCGGCAGCGTGGCAACCAGCGTCTTGCCCTCGCCGGTGCGCATCTCGGCAATGGAGTTGTCGTTCAGCACCATGCCGCCGATCATCTGCACGTCGAAATGGCGCAGCCCAAGGGCACGCTTCGATGCTTCGCGGACCGTGGCGAAGGCCGGGACAAGCAGATCCTCCAGCGTGGCTCCTTCGGCGAACTGCTTCCGGAACTCGTCCGTGCGCGCGCGCAGGGCTTCATCGCTCAATGCCTGAAGCTCGGGTTCAAGCGCGTTGATGGCGTCCACCCGGGCGCGATACTTCTTGACCTTGCGGTCGTTTGACGAGCCGAAAACCTTGGCGGCGAGTGAGCCCAGTCCGAACATTTGAAGTCCCTAATTTGCGAGGATCGCTTTGAAAGAAGGCCGGCAGGCGTCCGGCGCAGTTGTCTGTCGTGCGCCAGGCAGAACAATGGTGCTGACTGTCCCGGCATCTGGCGTACTGTTTAGTCAAGTTGCTTATAAGCCGCAACAACTGTGGCAAATCAGCAACGAATGCGAAAAAAATCCATGCGTGGCGCATTGCCGGCGCGACGCCATGCCGGCGCTTTGAGCAGGTAATGCCCGCAAATTGCAGTTTCAAGCTGCAAAAAGGCCCGTTTACCGGATGCCGGTTTGTCACGCGGCATGGTAGCTGCCCTTGAACGAAGCCCGCAAATATGAGCAATGTGCGGCGACAAATCGTAACTTCAACCGGATGGGTTGCGGCAAGGCGTCGGGTATTGGCTTATTGTCGCCTGATTTTCGGGGCATTAGCCCATTTCCGGAAGACCGGCGATGCTGCAGCTGCCAGCCGCCGCCGGCGCTTCATCAGGCAGCTTTCGAGGTTGGTGTGCCAGGAATGAAAAGTTTCAAATTCAGATACGCTGTTGCAGCGTTGGCCATTGCACTGTGCAGCAGCGTTGCTGTCGCACAGGAAGGCGCCGACAAGGTCATCGCCAAGGTGAACGGCTACAATATCACGGTCAAGGAAGTAGAACTGGCCTCCGACGACCTGCGCCCGCAGCTTGAGCAGATCCCTGCAAACCTGCGCTTCGCCTTTGTCGTCGAATACCTGATCGAGCGCCACTTGCTGGCGCAGGAAGCTCTCAAGTTCAACATCACCGAGAGCGAGGAATACAAGCAGCGGCTCAAGTTCTATCAGGCCAAGGCGCTGCGCGATGCCTACTTCACCAACAATATCGCCTCGACGGTGACGGAAGAGCAGGTTCGCGAGGCCTATGAAAAGGAAGCCGCGAAGGTTCCGACCGAGAAGCGGGCCCGGGCGCGCCATATCCTGGTGAATTCCGAGGATGACGCCAAGGCCGTGGTGGAGCGCCTCAAGGCCGGCGAGAAGTTCGAGGACGTGGCAAGACAGGTGTCGCTGGACGGCTCGCGTGACTATGGCGGTGATCTCGGCTTCTTTACCGAGGGCGAGATGGTGCCGGAATTCTCCAAGGCAGTGTTTGCGCTGGAGAAGGGCCAGGTGTCCGGACCGGTAAAGACCGATTTCGGCTGGCACGTGATCAAGCTTGAGGACCTGCAGGAAGGCGGGGCGCAGCCGTTTGACCGGGTCAAGGAACCGATCCGGCTCGTCATGCTGCGCAAGGCGGTTCAGGACAAGGTGGTCGAGCTGCGCGTTGCCGGCAAGATCGAGGTGCTCGACGAGGACCTCAAGAAAATGCAAGAGGAGGCCGCGAAGAAGCGCGAGGCCTTGCAGGCGCAGAGCAGGGCGCCGGCTGCTCCAGGGGCTGTACCGCAGACGACCGGCGGCAAGTCCGACAAGGGCGACACCCAGTAAGCGTCCGCCTGCAGATGCCGCAGGAATTCCGGCCCCGGCAGACTTGCCCGGGGCCGGCTCTGTTTCCGGGACACTGTCAACTTGCCTCTTGCCCGGCGCAAGCTGTTGACGGCAATGTGCGCGCCAGCAAGCAGGCCGGGCGGCTGCCAGGTCCTGCCAATTGGAATGACCTCAAGGGGACACCAGCATGGCCAAGGCCCTTCCCGTTTCACCGCTTGCACCAAAAACGTTTGCACAGCTTCCCGTGATTGACGGCGTGCGGCTGGCGACTGCCGAAACCGGCACCCGCTACAAGGGCCGTGACGACCTGTTGCTGTGCGTGCTCGACAAGGGCACGGTCATAGCCGGCGTGCTGACCCGGTCAAAGACCTGCTCGGCGCCGGTCGACCTGTGCCGCGACAATCTCAAGGGCGGCAAGGCGCGGGCAATCGTCGTCAATGCGGGCAACGCCAATGCGTTCACCGGCAAGGCTGGCGAGAAGACAGTCGCCGAAACCGTCAAGGCGGCGGCTGCTGCAACCGGGGCAAGCGCTACGGAGGTGTTCGTGGCCTCGACCGGGGTGATCGGGATGAACCTGGACCCTGCGCCGATTGCGTCTCGGATGCAGGCCATGGCTGCCGCGGCCACGGGCAGCAACTGGATGGCGGCAGCCCGGGCGATCATGACCACCGACACGTTTCCCAAGGTCGCCACTGCAACGGCCAGGCTGGGCGGCAAGACGGTAACCATCAACGGCTTCGCCAAGGGTTCCGGCATGATCGCACCCGACATGGCGACGACGCTGGGCTTCGTGTTCACCGATGCGGCGCTTCCGAAAGGCATCCTGCAGAAGCTGCTGGCGGACAGCTGTGACCGCAGCTTCAACTCGATCACCGTGGATGGCGACACTTCGACCTCGGACACGCTGCTGCTGTGTGCGACCGGCAAGGCCGGCAATGACGCCAAGGGCCTGCGCTCCATCGATGATGCAAAGCTGAAGGCGTTCCGCAAGGCGCTGGACGATGTGCTGCAGGATCTTGCCCACCAGATCGTCAGGGACGGCGAGGGGGCCAGCAAGTTCATCTCCATTACCGTGACAGGCGCGGAGAACGACGGCGCGGCGCGGCGCATCGGCCTGGCAATCGCTAATTCGCCGCTGGTCAAGACGGCGATTGCCGGCGAGGACGCCAACTGGGGCCGCATCGTCATGGCGGTAGGCAAGTCGGGCGAGAAGGCTGACCGCGACAAGCTGAAGGTGAAGATCGGCGGGATCCTGATCACCTCGAAGGGCGGCATTCACCCTGGTTATGACGAGGCGAAGCTGGTTCCGCACATGAAGGGCCAGAATATCGGCATCGAGACCGACGTGGGCATCGGCAAGGGCCGTGCGACGGTGTGGACCTGCGATCTGACCCATGCCTACATTGATATTAACGGTTCGTATCGCAGCTGACGCCCGGTTGGCGATTTGGTAACCCTGAATGGACAAACCGGTCCGCATGCGGCTGGACTGGTTAGAACTTTACCCGCCCTGTTAACTTTCTGGCCCCATGGTGGTTCGCGGACATGAACGGAAAGAAACTCGTTCTCGTCGTTGCCTGCGCGCTGGTCGACCCGGATGGAAGGGTCCTGATCGCCCAGCGGCCTGAAGGTAAGGCTCTTGCCGGTTTGTGGGAATTTCCCGGCGGCAAGGTTGAACCGGGCGAGCAGCCGGAAGCCGCGCTCATTCGCGAGCTGAAGGAAGAGCTGGGCATCGATGTGACCGAGGCTTGCCTGGCGCCGCTGACGTTCGCCAGTCATGGCTATGACGGCTTCCACCTGCTGATGCCACTTTATGTGTGCAGACGGTGGAAGGGAGAAGTCAGGGGCCACGAGCACAGCGGATTGCGCTGGGTAAAGCCCAGCCGGTTGCGCGAGTTTCCGATGCCGCCGGCCGATGAGCCGCTGATTGCGCACCTCATCGACCTGGTCTGACGGCCACGGCGTTCCCGATCACGTCCCAAGACGACGGCCTGCCGCTTGAACGGCAGCCGCACTTTGAAACGGGTCAGTTGAGTACAGGGACGTTAGAACAATGAAGACTTCAAGGATCGAAGCACGGGCACAGGCTGACATGCGCCGCCCGGTAATGCGCGACTACACCATGCTGGCGGTGGGCATGATGGCTGCCATCCTGACCACGCTGGTGGTGATCGGCGGCTCGCTGGCCGGGGTTTGAACCGGCAGGCTCAGCCGCGCGGCAGTTTCCTTTCACTTACCTTGAGAGCATCGGCAAGGCTGGCTTTGGCCGAGCCCGGCCGCAGCGGCTTCTGCTGGCTTTCATGCGGCGACCAGCCGGTCAGGTAAAGCAGCTGCACGGTGGCGCGCACGCGCCCGTCCGCATCGGCATGGACATCATGGTAGGCCGCGCAGGCCGCTGCCAGCAGTGCGGGCGGTGTGAGACCGCGGCGGCGGTCGGACAGGGCGTTTGCCAGGCCAAGAGATTTCAATTCACGCATGAGGGAAAGCGCGTCCGCATAGCGCACGGCAAGCCGGTCGGTATCGGCCACGGGCATGGCGAGGCCCGCCCGCTGCAAGAGCCCGCCCGCATCGCGCACATCGACGAACGGTGCGACGCGCGGTGAAGCACCGCTGCTGACAGCAGCCTCGGCTGCAAGCCACGCCTGGCGCAGTTCGGCAAAGGTTTCTCCCCCCAGCATCGCCGCCAGCAACACCCCGTCGGGCTTGAGGGCCCGGCGCAGCAGGCTCAGGGTGCCGGGCAGGTCGTTCACCCATTCAAGGCCCGCGGTCACCAGCAGGCAGTCAAGGCTTTCAGGTTCCAGCCGGGGGTATTCAAGGGTCAGGCCTTGCCTGTCGAGGACAGGCAGGGAGATGACCTCCGCCCCGTCTTTCAAGGCTGGCCGGATGGCGGCCTCCAGTCCGGCAGGGGAAAAGGATATCAGACCGATGCGCGCGAACTGGCGCTTGATGAGCTGCAGGCGATCGGCGAGTTCGGCAGCGGCGATGGTTTCCCAGAATGGCGGCAGGCAGCCTTGCGCATGGGCGCGGGCGAGGTTGCGCGCGAGTGCAGGCTGGTCGAACAGGGCTGGGACGGTGTCTGTCATGGGTCTCAATTAGGGGCAGGCGGTTGCTGCTTGCAAGTGGGCTGTCGCGGCGCGATGCTCAAGCTTACGTTAGGCTATTCTGAATGTGGCGTCTGAAAGGTGACTTTAGCGCTGGATACAATTGTTGCGGCGGGGCGGCGGATAGGCGGCGG
>JAZBOA010000417.1:0-5881 GCA_036350935.1 Anderseniella sp.
GGCCACGATGCGGCGTGGCGTCCGGCGGCCAGCCCGAGAGGATCTGCCAGCAGTGCGGGGCAACCGGAAGCGATGACGCCGGAAGATCGCATTGCCGCCAGGCGCGCCGAGATCGCCCGGCGCAGCAACGAGTATTATCAGCATCGCGCCCGCGCCACTGCCCGGCAGAACCGCCGGGCTGTGCGGATAGGGCTGTTTGTATGCGCGGTCGTGGTGCTGGCGGCGGCTGCCTTTGCGGCGCCGCTGATCCTGAAGGACCAGGGGGCCGGCTATTTCGGCGATCTCTTCCAGCCGGCGGAAGAGACGCGCGTTGCCAGCCTCTCCGGGTCCGGATCGGTTTACATGTCGCCGGTGCCGCCGGCGCGAGAACCCGAGGCGCCGCCGGATCAACTTGCCAGGCCTGTCGCGAAGGACGCAACCGCCGCCGCCTCGCAAGCAGCTGTTGCAGCGGCCGCCGCGCCCGATGTCATCGTGCCAGCGGGCGAGCAGACGGCGGCGGCCGATCCCGGGCTGCTTTATGACGAGGCGACGGGTCAATCGGGTGGGCGTTCCGGAGATACGGTGGCAACCGCTGCTACAAGTGATGAGCCGGTTGCCGATGCTGCGCCGACATTGCCGGGTCCTGAACCATCTGCCGCTGTGCCGGCCAACGCCGATACGCCTGAACAGCAGACCAGCGTGGTTGCCGCGCTTGATCCTGCTCCCGCTAAGGCGGATGTGGAAAGTGAGCCGGCAATGCCTGCTTCGCGCACCGCTTTGTTGACGGATGCCGAGGCACGCGACCTGCTGGAGCGGGGCGACCGGCTTATGCAGTTGGGCGACATCGTTTCGGCGCGGGCGTTCTACGTCCGTGCGCTGGAGGCTGACCGGCCCGGCGCGGCGCTGCGGCTAGGCTCGACGTTCGATCCGCTGATCTATCGCCGCATGGGGGTGCAGGGCCTGAAGCCCGATGCGACGGTGGCGCTTGAGTGGTACCTGGCGGCGGCCGAGGCGGGCAATGGGGATGCCCGGCGCGCCTATGACGCCCTGATGAGCCATACCGGGCAGTAGTTCCCGGTTCTCTGTCTGCGGTTGCTGGTGAGTTGCGTACGATGCGTTTTGACCTTGGCAAAGACTATTTCGCCGTGCTGGGCGTGGCCCCGCAAGCGGACCCGGCAGTGGTCAAGGCCGCCTACAGGGCGCTTGCGAAGAAGTACCATCCGGATCGCCAACAGGATGGAGAAGAACGGGCGACACAACGCTTCCAGGAGCTTCAGGAAGCCTATGAACTGCTGGGTGACGAGGAGAGGCGCGAGCAGTATCTGCGTTATCGCGAGCGGCTGCGGCAGCAGGAGCGTTCGTCCGTTGAGACACGCTACCGCCCCCCGATCCGGTTGTTGCTGGATGACCGCTGGGATCACCTGGTGCGCGAACATCCGGAGCTGGGCCGGCATCATGCCAGGTTCTGCTTCATTTCCCACAGGCTTGCGCAGCAGTTCAAGCTGATCGTTCTGGGAACACAGAAGCGATGCAGTTTCAACAAGGTGGCGGCGCGCATGGAGCGGCAGTTCTACCGGAAGCATTTCAGCTATCACCGGGACCTGCAGCTGCTAGCAAGGCGGCTTGCCAACCGGCGCAAGCGCCATGCGCTGCGCGAACTCGCACGCGAGATCAACGGACGCCGCCTGCTGCTGCCCCGGTCAAGACGCGCCATCGTGGAGCGCTTCGAGGCCCGCTACCTTAACGGCGTCAGGCCTGCAAGGCCGGCGTCCGCCATCAGCCAGTTCTTCCTGCCACGCGCTGCTTCGCCGGAACCGCTGCGGCAAGGCAGCTGACGCGGGTTACCAGTCACTCGGGCATTTCAACGGTGATCTTGATGGAGCTGTACCACTGCGAAACGCTGGTGATGTCCTCGTCGCTCAGGTCCCTGGCGATCACCGACATCATCTCGTGCTCGCGCTTTCCGGTGCGGAACGCCTTGAGCTGCGTTTCGATATAGATCTGGCTTTCGCCGGCCAGATGCGGCGCGATCGGGATTTTCGCTATGCCGTCGATGCCGTGACAGACCTGGCACTTCACCTTGGCAAGGTCCTTGCCGGCGGCGGCGTCCGCCTGAGCCGTGGCGGGAAGCAAGACAGCGGCGATGCCGGCCACGGCGAGTGCGCGGGAAACATTCTTCATTCTTCAGGGTCCGTGCTGGATGGGGCGGCGGCAAAGATGCCGGCGCGCGAGCAGGTCTCGCGCGCCGGCTGTCAGTTCAGGTCAGTCGCCGTAGGAGATGCGGTAGATCGCACCGGCGAGGTCGTCGGACACCAGGATCGAACCGTCGCGCAGCTGCGCAACGTCAACCGGCCGGCCCAGATACTCGCCGTTCTTGTCCAGCCAGCCATCGGCAAACACCGTCGTTTCGCCAACGCTGCCGTCCTCGTTCACGGCGGTGAACATGACGCGGGCGCCAATCGGCGTGGTGCGGTTCCACGAGCCGTGCTGGGCAGAGAAGATGCCGCCCTTGTACTTCGCGGGGAACTGCGAGCCGGTGTAGAAGGTCATGCCGAGGTCTGCGGCATGGGCATCCATCTCGACGACCGGATGCACGATGCCCTCCGGCGGCGTGTCATCCTTGTATTCGTTGGTGCGGACGGTGCCGCCGCCATACCACGGATGGCCGAAGTTCTGGCCTGCCGCCGTCTGGCGGTTCAGTTCGCCGGGCGGAATGTCGTCGCCCATGCCGTCAACCTGGTTGTCGGTGAACCACAGTTCGCCGTTGGCCGGGTTGAAGTCCATGCCGACCGAGTTGCGCACGCCATAGGTGTAGACCTCACGGCCCGAGCCATCGGTGTTGACGCGGATGATGCCGCCGATGCCGTGCTTATCGTAGAGTTCAAGCTTCTCTTTCGGCGCCACGTTGAACGGCTGGCCGAGCGAGATATACAGTTTGCCGTCAGGCCCGATGCGGCAGGTGCGGGCGGTGTGGTTGTAGCTTTCCTCATCCGGCGGAACCAGGGTGCCCTGCTTCAGCACGTTGAAGGCGGCCACGTCCGGGCTCTCGTAGAAGAACTCGGCAGCCGGATAGACCAGCACACGGTTCTGCTCGGCGATATAAAGGAAGCCGTCTGGCGAGAAGCACGGCCCGTTGGGGATGGCCATCGACAGCGAAGGCGCGAAGTCCTTCACCTCGTCGGCGACACGGTCCTTGTTGCGGTCGGTTACAGACCAGACCTTGGTCTTGCGGGTGCCCACGAAGGTCACGATGCCTTGCGGGCCGACAGCCATGTGGCGCGCATCCGGCACGATGGCGTAAAGCGAGATCTTGAAGCCCTCGGGCAGCTTGATCTTTTCGAGCGTGGCCTTGATCGCATCGGCGTTCGGGCCGGTCTGCTCGATGAAGGTGAACTCGGTGACGCCCGTCGACTTGAACGCACTCAGCTTTTCAAGGTTGTCAGTGCTCTGGGCCATGGCCATTGAACTGGCTCCGGCCATCAGTGCGGCGGCAAGCAGGTAACGCATTCCGGTATCCTCCCTGTTTCGTTTTTGATTTCAGCTGACCTTGCTGAAAGGTCAGTATCCGGTAACCGGCAAATTGGAGGGTAGTAGCGGGGTACTACGCCAGCCGGTTTCCTGCTATCCGGAAAGACCTGAACCGGCGTTCAACCTATCGTTGACGGCCTTGCACAGGGCGCTGGCCGCAGCCTCAAGCAGCCGCTCTCCGTCCTGCGGGCGGGCCAGAGACGAGTCTGCCCCCTTGCGTCCGTCCGGGTAACGGCGGCGGAAGTCGGCGGCATCGCTGAACCCGCCATCGGGTGCAATCCTTGGTTCCAGCGTGGCCGACTTGACCGCATGGGGGAACAGGAACTGGGTGATGGCCACCTCCGACGGTGTGGCGTGGGAACCGTGACCTGTGGGATACATGTCGCGCAGCAAGCTGCGGATACCCGGCAGGTCGAACCAGCTTGCCAGGGTCAGTTGCAGGGCGGGCTCATCCTGCCGGCCGGACCGGGCGGCGTGAATTTCCGCAAAGGCCGCCTGGACGGTGGCGATGTTGCCGCCATGACCGTTGACAAACCAGATGTCGGTGAAGCCGTGCCGCGTCAGCGAGGCGACGACATCGCGGATGACGGCGATCAGCGTGGTGGGCGTCAGCGACAGGGTGCCGGGAAAGCCCAGGTGCGACTGGGCCATGCCGACGGGCAAGACCGGGCCCACCAGGAAGCCACCCATTTCACCGGCGCGACGCGCAATGGCATCAGCGCACATGGCGTCGGTGCCAATCAGTCCCATCGGCCCGTGCTGCTCGGTGGAGCCGATGGGGATGACCACGGTGCGCGAGCTGGCCAGATAGGCCTCAATTTCGGGCCATGTGGATTCAGCCAGCAGCATGGCCAGCCTTTCCGGAACCGCCGCCGATGCGGCGCCAGGTGAAGTCCTGGTCAGCCGCTGCGGTGTCCGGTCCGGGCGCAATCAGTGCTTGCATGGCGGCGTGATCCGGCGACAGCGAGCAGGCCGGATCGGTGGCCGCCGCATCGCCCGCAATGGCCATGGCCTGGCAGCGGCAGCCGCCGAAATCCTGCTCGCGGCGTTCGCACGACCGGCAGGGTTCCTTCATCCAGCCGGTGCCGCGATAAGCTTCGAAGGCCGGCGAGGACTCCCAAATATCAGCAAGCGGTGTGTCCCTGACATTGTCGAAGCTTAGGTGCGGTATGGTGTGCGCCGCGTGGCAGGGCATCGCGGTGCCGTCCGGCGTGATCATGAAGGCATCGCGCGCCCAGCCGCCCATGCAAGGCTTGGGGAATTTCGCATAATAGTCCGGCGTCACGAAGTCGATCAGCAGCGCCCCGCGTAACCTGTCGCGGGCCGTCTCGACAAGCTCGACCTGCGCCATCACGTCGTCCCACGCCGGCATCAGCTGGGTCCGGTTGAGCAGCGCCCAGCCGTAGTACTGGACGTTGGCGATTTCCAGCCGGTCTGCATCCAGTTCAAGGGCGAGGTTGATGAAGTCCTCCACCTGGTGGATGTTGTGGCGGTGGATGGGGGCATTGAGCGTCAGCGGCAGGCCTGCCTCGCGCACGGCTCGTGCCGTGGTCATCTTGTGCCCGAAGGCGCCCTTCATGTTGCCGATCAGTTCGGTCACCTCCGCCGTGGCGCCCTGCACCGACAGCTGCACGTGGTCGAGCCCTGCCCCCTTCAATGCAGCGATGCGTTGCGGCTGCAGGTTGATGCCCGCGGTGATCAGGTTGGTATAGACGCCGCGCGCCGACAGGGCCGCGACCATCTCTTCGAGATCGGTGCGCAAGGTCGGCTCGCCGCCGGACAGGTGCACCTGCAGGATGCCCAGGTCTGCCGCCTCGTTGAACACGCGCAGCCATGTCGCGGTGTCGAGCTCGGCATTGGCCTTGAGCAGCTTCGCCGGGTTGGAACAATAGGGGCACTGCAGCGGGCAGCGGTGAGTGAGCTCAGCCAGGATGCCGATGGGGTGGCCGGGCGCGCTCATGCCGTCACCAGCCGCCGGTCGGCCCAGGTCTGCAGGAACTCCATCACGTCGGCGCGTACCGTCTCCGGATCAGCGTCATAGTCGAGGGCAAGCTGTTCGACGATGCCGTCAGCGGTTGCCGCGCCATCGCACAGGCGCAGGATGTCGAGGCTGACCTCGTCCGGCCACATCACCTTTTCCGGCGACAGCAGCGCCCAGGCGCCGCGCACGGGGTCGTGGTGCAGGCGCACGTGCGAGGGCAGGCGCGGCCTTGTCTGCGCGGTCATCATCAACCGGGTCCTGCTGGCGGAAAGGCTCATGGCTCACTTCCGGTCGTCTGGTACGAAGGCGCCGGGCGGGATGTGCCCGGGCTCGACATAGGCATGATACAGCGCATCAAGCTGGGCCCAAAGCATGTCGGTCTTGAAGAACACC
>JAZBOA010000418.1:0-2516 GCA_036350935.1 Anderseniella sp.
AAGGATACCGCACCATGATCGAAACGAAGAAACCCGATCCGCGCATTGTGGACCAGGCCACCGGCCAGCCGACGCAGGGCTTCATCGGCCGCGCCTCGGACATCTTCGAGTGCCGGGTGCAGTTCTTTGGCGACAAGCCGAACGGCGGCTGCAATTACCAGTGGGACGCAGAACCAAATCACTGCGTCGAGTGGGTCGGCACCACCTGGGAATGGAAGCGCACCTTTCGAGTGATCGAGGACGGCCGATTGTTCGTCACGCTCACCGACTCCAACGGCTTCACCTATGACGTGCCGTCAGTGTATGTCCACGCTATGAAGCCGGTCACTGAGAGCCTGTCCGACGTGTAAGGGGTATGTAGTGAGCATTGAAGAAGAACGCAGAACACACTTCTGGCAGGCTCTGGCTGCTATTTCCTTCGGGCTCTGGTCGCTCATGGTGCCGATTTCGGCCAAGTGGGTCGTGTCGTCGCTGTCGGATATGGCCGAGGCGCAGAAATTCGCCACGATGGAAACGGCCCGGCGCAACGAGATGATGGAAGGCCGGATGGTGCGGATCGAGGAACGGCAGCAGTTCGTTCTCGAGGAACTTCGGCGCATGAAGGCAGAGCATGAGGTTTTAGGGCATGGCCCCATAAGCCGGCCGAGGTGATGAGATGGCCGCAAAGAAGGTCCATCAGGTAACGGACGGGGAGTGGGTGGACGTTGGATCATTCGCCACCGAGGTTTGCTGCGACTGCAATCTGGTCCACCGTGTAATGACGCGGATGCACAACGGACGGCTTCAAGTCGCCTGGTGGCGAGACGACGATATGACCGAGAAGCTGCGAAATAAATCTCAACCCCGGCCATCCCGCCGGCCGCGAAAGCGAGCCCGTGCAAAAACTAACGACAGATGAATTTGTGGCCGCCTGGCAGCAGGCGGCGTGTTCACCTATCCGTGTTTCGGAGTTGACCGGGCTCAGTCTCCGCAACGTCTACGACCGCAGGCGACGGCTCGAGAAGCAGGGGATCATCCTCCCGACCATCGAGACAACCGGGCGGGAATCACCCTACGCCCCGCCCGCCCACTTCGAGCGGCGCAGGCTGTTCGACGTGCCAAATGGCACAGTGGTCGTATTCTCAGACCCGCACTTCTATCCCGACCACTCAGGGGCCGCAGTCGATGCGCTTTGCACCGTTATCGAACGGGTCAAGCCTGAACTGGTCATCTGCGGCGGCGACGTGCTGGATGGAACGCAACTTGGCCGCTTCCCGCCCGTTCGGGGGCACCACCAGCCGCCCGGTGTGCGGGAACAGTTGGAATGCTGCGTCCGGTTCATGGGTCAGATTCAGCGTGCCGCTGGCAAAGCGCGGATGGCCTGGACGTTGGGCAACCACGACGTGCGGCTCTCACGGCATATCGCCGTCCACGCCCCGGAGCTGCTGGATCTGCCGTTCACACGGCTGGAGGACTGGCTGCCGGCTTGGTGGCTGTCCTGGACCGTCGAGATAAACACTGGAACGACCGGGATGCTCGTCGTGCGGCACCGCAACCAGCCGGGAATGACGCACCTGCAAAGCGCGAAGGCCGGCACGCACTACGCGCACGGCCATCGGCACCAGCTTAACGTACACGTCGCGCCGACGTTCAACGGCTATCGGTACTCGACGGACGTGGGTTCGCTTGCGGATGCGGATTCAGACGCCTTCGATTATGCAGAAGGCGACAAGCCGCACGTTCAGGGATTCGCAGTGTTCACGTTCAGTGAACAGACGTTGATGATGCCTGAGCTTTGCTACCGGCAGGGCGATGCGTTCGTGTTTCGCGGCGAGGCGGTCTAGTCGGCTTCGTTCTTATCATCCAGCCACTCGAGCCAAAGCTCGGCGTAGTGGATGATTTTCCTGATGTCCTCGGCGGCCGGACCCTTGCGGCCGGCCCTGCTCGCGTACTTGACGATGTTGCCGGCGCACCAGTTCAGATTGTTGCGGAAAATGAACTCGCTCGGCTGAATCGCCAGCAGCTTGTAATGATGCCCGCCGACCTGGGTGCCGCTGGCGGGCAGGGTCGGGCTCGGGCAGGCCGCAGCCTGCGCCTCTCTTTCTGCCAACCACTCACGGTATGACATGCCGGTTGGTGTTTTGATATAGGTCCGAAAGTCCTCGAAGTCATCACGCCAATTTTCCACAGGAGATCCTCATATGTCGAAAGAATCGAAAGCCGAACGCAAGGCCCGCCAGAAGCAGTTACGCGCAATGGGCTGGACGCTGCTAGGCATGGCGGTGATTGGCGAGGCCGATAGCGCCGAGCTGACCGCTGCCGCACTGGAACTGGTCGCCATTGCCGCCAGCGGCGAGATCGACCCGGAGAAGGCGCGGGCCATTGCCGAGGTGTGCGACGACATCGGCGGCCGCATGATGGAGATTGCCGAGCGTGGCGACGCCGGCCGACAGGATTGATTCATCCCCATTGCTCGGCCATGGCGTTTGCGATGCCCGGATACGTCCGGGCGCGGTCCATTGACCTGGTAGGCGACG
>JAZBOA010000419.1:0-3096 GCA_036350935.1 Anderseniella sp.
CCAGACCAAAGCCTATCTTGCCTGGCTTGCCAACATGCACCGCACCGGCCGCATGGACCGCCGGCAGTTCATCGGCCGCGCCGCCGCCGCCGGCCTTGCAGTTCCTGCAATCACCGGTCTTTTGACCAGCAGCGTTCTTGCTGCGGGCCCGAAGAAAGGTGGCACCATGGTGCTGGCGACCCGCCACGGCGCCACGAATGACAGCCTGGACCCTGCCCTTCTGACCCATGGCGGACACTGGGCCATGACGTACGCCATCGCCAGCACCCTGACCGAAACGCTGCCCAGCGGCGAGACCGTGCCGAGCCTCGCAGAAGGCTGGGAGGCCAGCCCCGACGCCAAGGTTTGGACCTTCAAGCTGCGCAGCGGCGTGAGCTTCCACAGCGGCAAGCCGCTAACGGCAGACGACGTAATCGCCTCGATCAACTATCACCGCGGCGAAGACTCCAAGTCGTTCGTCAAGCCGATTGCCGACGAGATCGTGGACCTCAAGGCCGATGGCCCGCTCACAGTGGTGTTCACGCTGAAGGGCGGCAACGCCGACTTCCCGACCTCGCTGAGTTCCGCCGGCTTCGCCATATATGCGGCCAAGGATGGCACCATCGACTTCGCCGGTTTCGACGGCACCGGCGCCTACGTGATGAAGACGTTCGAGCCCGGCGTGCGCGCCGAGATGGTCAAGAATCCAAACTACTGGCGTACCGACCGGGGTCATGCGGATGTGGTCGAGTTGCTGACCATCGCCGATGCTACGGCTCGCACCAATGCCCTTATCAACGGTTCGGTGGACGCCATCGACCAGGTCGACGTGAAGACGGTCGACCTGTTGTCCAGGAATGCCAACATCGTCATCGAGGAAACCACCGGGCCATTGCACTATACGTTCCCGATGCGCACCGACATGGCGCCATTTGACGACAACAACGTCCGCATGGCATTGAAGCACGCAATCAACCGCCAGGAACTGCTCGACAAGGTGCTGCGGGGCCACGGCTCCATCGGCAACGACAATCCGATCGGCCCGTCCTATCGCTATCACGGAGCAGACATCCCGCAGCGCGAGTATGACCCCGAGAAGGCGAAGTGGCACTTGCAGCAAGCCGGCCTGAGCAGCCTCAAGATCGATCTCAGCGCCGCTGAGGCAGCTTATACAGGCGCGGTGGATGCATCCGTCCTGTTCCAGGCGCAAGCAGCACCTGCCGGCATCGAGATCAACGTGGTCCGGGAGTCGAATGACGGATACTGGGACAACATCTGGATGAACAAGCCGTTCTGCGCCTGCTACTGGGGCGGCTATACGACCGAGAGTGAGATGTTCACCACCGGCTACTCGCCCGGCGCCGCCTGGAACGACACGTTCTGGACACAGGAGAAGTTCGAGGCGCTGCGCATTGCGGCCAAGGCCGAACTCGATACTGCCAAACGCGCCGAAATGTATCGCGAGATGCAGATGATCGTGCGCGACGAAGGCGGCGCCATCGTACCGCTGTTCGCCAACAACGTCTATGCGCGCAGCACCAAGCTGGCCCATGGCGATCTCGAAAGCAGTTCCACCTTCGACGGCGCCCGCATCGCCGAACGTTGGTGGGTCGCTTGACGGTTCAGCAACCGGTGTGCCGGACACCTTCGCGGGTGTCCGGCAGTTCAACTCTGCTTGCCGCGATGGCTTGACACCGCAACACGGTGATGTAAGCCCGCCCCCTCAGGTACTTTCGAGACAATTCCGGATACTGCGCATGAGCTACGCGATCTATGTCGGCCGCAACCTGACAGCAGAGGGCCATGCGTGGCTGGCGGGGTATGGTGATGAACCGTCCAGCCACTGGCTGGAGATCGTGCCGCGCATGACGCACCAGCCCGGCGTCACCTTCCGGGCCGGCGTGGGCGACACGGCAGATCTGCCCGGCGTGCGCATTGACGTGCCCCAGGCCGCTGAAACCTTCCGGCATCTGCGCGTCAGCTATTCCTACTACAAGGGCGTTCCGGCCCCGATCACCAATGGCGGGCTGAACGAACATGGCGTGGCGGTCAGGGATGTCTGGTCGCCGACGCGCCCTGAACTAACGGCCATGACGCCGAAGGATCAGAAGGGGCTCAATTATTCCGACCTCGCCCGGGTCTGCCTGGAGCGCGCCACGACCGCCCGGCACGGCGTCGAACTGATGGGCGAACTGATCGCCCAACATGGCGAGGCCAGCTATGGCGGCAACTCGCACTTGCTGGCGGACAGCAACGAGGCCTGGGTGGTCATCCAGTTTGCCGGCGGCAAGGGCCTGTGGGCGGCTGAACGGCTGGGGCCGGACAGTATCCGCGCATCGCGGCCCGGTTACATCCAGGCGATTCCGGTGGACGAACCGGATCACCCGGATTTCCTCTACTCGCCGAACCTGGTCAGCTTCGCCCGCGAGATGGGTTGGTACGAGGACGGCCCGTTCGACGTGAACGCCATCTATGGCGACGGCAAGGGACGCTGGGAAGGCGTGGCCTGGATCGAGAACGAGATGCGCGCCCGCGCCGCGAGGCCGGAAAAGATTGGTCTGGCCGACATGATATGGGCAATCCGCACCGGCAGGCTGACCGGTGATTCAGCGGGTTACGGCCAGGTTGTCCCACTCACCGATCCTGCATCCCCGTCATCACGCATGATGTGGCACGCCCCCATTGGCGCACTGGCCGCCCCGTTCGCACCGGTGTTCCTCGGGCAAGACAACGTGCCGCCGGAGTTCGCCAAGCACCGCTACCTGACGACCGGTGAGGACCACCGCTTCATGGACCCGCGCCGGGACGCCAGTTTCGGTCCCGATGTCGTGTCGCAAGTGAACCAGGCGGTGGAAGGTACACGCTCCGCGGTGCACGAATGCAAGCGGCTGATGTACCTGATGCTGCAGGATGCCGGCAGGTTCGTGCCCGAAGTAACCCGGGCGCTCGAAGACAGCGAGGCAAGACTGGCAGCCGAAACGGGGCGCATGATCAAACTGGCGGAGGCGCTGACCGCTGCCGGCAACGAGGCAGACGCCTGCCATGTGCTAGACTATTTCTCCAACACCGAGTTGAGGCGCGGTCTTGATCTTGTGATCGCGCTATCTGCCAGCATCG
>JAZBOA010000420.1:0-8450 GCA_036350935.1 Anderseniella sp.
CCGCAATACCGACACGCCACATGCGCCGTGGACGGTGCTGGACGCCAACGACCAGAAACGGGCGCGACTCAACGCCATCCGCGTGGTGCTGAATGGCTTCGACTATGACGGCAAGGATCCTGAGAACATTGGCGAAATCGACAAGGATCTCGTGTGGACAGGGCAGGAGTTCCTTGACCAACGCGGCTGGTGAGTTCTGCCTTTCCCTCCCCTTGATGGGGAGGGATCAAGGGTGGGGTGACAATTCCGATCTGCCAACCCCCACCCCAACCCCTCCCCACAAGGGGGAGGGGCCAGGTCCGATCAAATACTCGCGTTGAACATGCCGCCGTCGATGAGGATCGACTGGCCGGTGATGTAGCCGGCCTGCGCCGAGCACAGGAAGGCTGCCAGTTCGCCGAATTCCTCCGGCGTACCGAAGCGTTTCGCCGGCACCGACTGGGTGCGCATGGCCTCCATTTCCTCGACGCTCACACCCTTCAGCTTGGCCTGCGTCACCGTTGAGCCTTTCAGCCGGTCGGTGTCGAACATGCCGGGCAGGATGCAGTTGATGGTGATGTTGTCTCCGGCGACGGCGCGGGCAGGCCCGGCCAGGAAAGCCGTCAACCCGGCGCGCGCGCCCGACGACAGGTCGAGGCCGAGGATCGGGCTCTTCACCGACGACGAGGTGATGTTGAGGATGCGGCCGAACTTGCGCGCCTGCATGCCCGGCAGCACCCGCTGGATCAGTTCGATGGGGGTGACCATGTTCTGCTCGACGCCGGACAGGATCGCCTCGCGGCCCAGTTCGCGGAAGTCCTTCAGTGGCGGGCCGCCATTGTTGTTGATGAGGATGTCGCACTCGGGACACGCGTTCATCAGCCTGTCCTGGCCTTCCGGCGTGGAAACGTCGGCATTGACGATGTTCACGCCGCGCGCGCCCGCCGCCATGCACAGGTCTGCGGCTTCCTTCAGCTTTTCCTCATTGCGGCCATTGATGGTGACGTGGGCGCCAGCGCGTGACAACGAGATGGCGCAGGCGCGGCCAAGGCCCCGGCTGGAGGCGCAGACGATGGCGTTCTTTCCGGCGATACCGAGGTCCATGAGGCGTGTCTCCCTTTGAGATTGTTCTGCAGTACCAACGGGTAGCAACAAAAAGGCCCGGACGCTAGGTCCGGGCCTGTGGGTTCGTGTCTTGAGCCTGCCGGGCAGGTCAACCCTTGGCGAGTTCCTTCTTGCGGTCTGCCATGAAGTGTTCGAACTCCTCACGGTCGCGGGCTTCGCGCAGCTTGACGACGAAGGCGTCGAACTCGGCCCGCTCTTCCTCGAGCCGGCGCAGGGTTTCTTCGCGGTAGGCGTCAAAGGCGGCGTTGCCGGTGGTGCTGCGGGGTGCAGTACCGGACTTGAACGCGCTCCTCAGTTCGTCGAGGCCCTTCTGGGCAAGCTCGTCGATGCTGCCGCCCCACATGATGTAGGCGACAACAGCCAGGCCGAGCGGCCACCAGGCAACGAAGCCGAGAACGACAGCGGCCACGCCAAGCGGGGTCCAGCGGCCTTTGCGGCGAGCAATCGTGGTCATGTGCATAATCCCTCCGGTTTTGGGGTAACTGACGAAACGGATATGGTAAGGTCGTTGCGGCGGTTCAAGATCATGCGGAACGAGATTCCATGCAAACGCAAACGAAATTGCCGGAGTTCAGCGATATTCTTGAGGCTTCCCAAAGACTTGAGAACAGGGCCGTGCGCACGCCGCTGATCCGGTCAGACGTTCTGGACGAACTGACAGGCGGGCGCATTTTCCTCAAACCGGAGTGCCTGCAGCGTACCGGGTCGTTCAAGTTCCGCGGTGCGTGGAACTATATCTCCCGGTTGAGCCGCGAGGCCAATGCCGGTGGCGTGGTGGCCTATTCGTCGGGCAACCATGCGCAAGGCGTGGCGGCGGCGGCCCGCATCATGGGGCTTCCAGCGCTGATCGTGATGCCGGAGGATGCGCCGGCCATCAAGAAGCGCAACACCATTGCGCTCGGCGCCGAGGTGGTCACGTACGACCGCTTTACCGGCGACCGCGAAGGCATCGGCGGCGCCATTGCGGCGGAGCGCAAGGCCGAGATCGTGCCGCCCTACGAACACCCGTGGATCATCGCGGGCCAGGGCACGGCCGGGCTTGAACTGGTGCAGGACCTGCAGGCGCTTGGACTGCGGCCAGACGCGGTGCTGGTGTGCACCGGCGGCGGCGGGCTGACGGCGGGCATTTCCATCGCGGTGAAGGAGCTGGTGCCGGATGCTGCGGTCTATGCCTGCGAGCCGGAAGGCTTCGACGATTACGCACGGTCGCTGGCGGCGGGCGAGCGGGTCAGCAATGCGCCGGGTCCAATGTCGATCTGTGATGCCATTGTCACGCCGACGCCGGGTGAGCTGACGTTTGCGGTCAACCAGCCGCGTCTGGCGGGCGGGCTGAGCGTGTCGGAAGAAGAAGTGAAGCGGGCGGTCAGGTTTGCCTTCGAGACGCTAAAGCTGGTGGTGGAGCCGGGCGGCGCGGTGGCGCTTGCCGCGATCCTTGCCGGCAAGATCGACTGCAGCGGCAAGACCGTGGCGGCCACCCTGTCGGGCGGCAATGCGGATGCAGAGGTGATCGCGGGAATTCTCGGCAGCGCCTGACCGGGCCGGTCAGGCGGCACCGGAGCTGCCGCCGTCGCCGCCGTGCGGATCACCGGCAAGCGGAATGCCTTCAGAGCCATCGGCGGGGCGGCGGATCACGATGATGCGTTTCTTGTCCTTGCCGTCAGTGGCATTGGCGGCGCTGCTGCCTGCTGGCGCGGCAGCGGCAGCCGTTGCCGTCTGGTTGGCGGCGACCGGGTTGGCCATATTGATGCGGCCATTGACGGGCGGCATCGGCGGCGTGCCGAAGTCGTGCTGGCGCCGGGCGCTGCTGGAGCGGGTCACCTGGATCACGCGGTCGCGGGCCTTGAGCTCGGCTTCGCGGCTCTCCTCTGGCTCGAGGGCTTCCTGGACCTGCGCTGCAGCGTCCGCCTTGCCGGCAATTGCGCCGTCGTCATCCTCATCATCGCTGCTGACCCGGTCGGGCAGGGGCGGCACTTCGATGGCGGAGAAATCCAGCGTATCGGGGCCGATGGCCTGTGGCGGCCGGGCCGGGGACTGGCTGATCTGCCTTGCTTGCGGAAGTTGCGGCGGCATGTGCGCTGTTGCCTGCGCAGGGCCGGTTTCGAACAGGTCGTCGTCGGATGGTACGAAGGCAGGAACAGATGGCGCCTTCTCCGGTACGGCCGCAGTCATGGCCGGTTTTGAAGCTTCGACGGCAGCAGCCGCGGGGGCTGGCGCGGGCTTGTCTGCAACAGGGGATGCAATCTGGCGTTCCGGCGCAGCGATCCGGCCCTGGTCGTCAACCGGTTCCGACGAACGCAGGCGGCGGACCATCTGGGCGGCGCGGGACAGCTTGCCGGCCAGTTCGTCCTGCGCGCCGGCGCAGGCCTGAAGCTTGTCGATCTCGGGCTTGAGGCGTTCGGCGATGGTTTCGGCAGGCGCGCGCGCGGCATCGCGCAGGTTGCTGGTGATCACCGCAAGGCGGGTTGCGATATCGCGGGCATTGACCGAGCCGTGCGCCTTGCCGCCTGCACCCGACAGGCGCTGCAGTTCGTCTTCCGCCTCGGCGACCATGGGGCCAAGGCTGGGTAATGTGGAAGAGGTTGCCGGGATGGCGAGAAGCTGGTCCTCGAGCCGGCGGATGGCATCGAGCAGGATCTTGGTATCGCTGGCGCGCTGGCGGCGTGCGAATTCGGTCAGGAACCACCGCCCGCGGGCGGTTTCCATTACCGCTTCCTCGATTTCCTCGTAGTCGAGACCGGAAACAGTGTCGACGGCGGTTGATTTTGACATTTTGCCCCTTGTCACGCCAGGTACGCGCACGTAACGCCCTTTACCCACAGCAATATTAACCGAAATGGTTACCGAAACCTTTCCAAAGGCCATGCGCTTGCGATCAGACAGCAGAATCAGGGGCAATCGATGACGGCAAGCCCGGCAATCCGCACCGCGTCCGTCTATGGCTCGCTGCTGCTGATGATCGGCGTGATGCTGCCGTTCCTGCCAGTGTGGCTGGCGGCACGGGGTTTTTCCATCGCCGAGGTGGCCACGGCGCTGGCGCTGCAGTCGGTGGTGCGGGTGGTGGCGATGCCGGTCCTGACCTACTGGGCGGACCGGCTGGAGGCGCGGCGGCGGTTCATCATTGCGTTGAGCGTAGTGGCGTGCGTGATGATGCTGGCGGCCAACCTGGTGGATGGCGTCTGGCCGGTAACCGTGTGCATCGTACTGGCGGCGCTTGCATGGGCGCCGGTCATGCCGATGCTCGACACGGTGGCGGTGGAGCAATCGGAAGCAGGCCTCTATGACTACGGCAAGGTGCGCATCGCCGGGTCGGTTACCTTCATTGCAGGCTCGCTGGGGGCAGGCGCAGCACTCGGCGTGCTGGCGGCGGAGCAGCTTGGCTGGGTGTTGCTGGCCACGCACCTGGTGCTGGCGGCAAGCGGGTTGCTGCTGCCGAAGCTGGGAGCAGCCAGAAGTGGCGCACGGCGCGATATGTCGCTCAAGGCGGCGCGCACCGTACTGCTGACCGGCAGCTTCGTCATGCTGATTGCCGTGGCCGGCATCACCCAGGCGGGCCACGCGGTCTATTACAGCTTCGGCTCGGTGCACTGGGAGAGCCTCGGCTACAGCGGGCTGACCATCGGCACCTTGTGGTCGATCGGGGTGGTGGCCGAGATCGTGCTGTTCAACTGGGCGAAGCGGCCGCTGGACCTGATCGGGCCGGTGGGGCTGCTGATGGCCGGGGCAGGGCTTGGCGCCGTGCGCTGGGGGGCGATGGCGGCAGACCCGCCGCTGGCCCTGGTGGCGGCGTTGCAGGTGCTGCATGCGGCGAGCTACGGCATGACGCACCTTGGCACCATCTACTTCATCCGCCGCCACATGGAGGCGGGCTTCGCCGGCACGGCGCAAGGCCTGTTCGGGGCGATCTCGGGCGGGGTGGTGATGACCGGGGCGATCTCGCTGGCTGGCTGGGCCTACGCAACCCAAGGCGGCGGCGCCTACCTGTGGATGTCGGCGATGTGCGCGGTGGCGTTCGTGCTGGCGTTTGCGCTGAAGCGGCTAACCCCATAGCTCGCGCGGCGGCGGGTACATCAGTGAGCCATCAAAGCGGATGCCGGGGTCGCGGTCCTTCGCCAGCAGCAGCGGCCCGTCAAGGTCCACCACCTTCGCCATTTGCGCGATGATGTGGCCCGGCGCCATGGCCAGCGAGGTGGCCAGCATGCAGCCGATCATGATCTCGAAGCCCTGATCACGCGCCGCACTGGCCAGCGCCAGCGCCTCAGTCAGGCCGCCGGTCTTGTCGAGCTTGATGTTGATGGCGGTGTACTTGCCCTTGAGCTGATGCAGGTCTTCCTTGCCATGGGCGCTCTCGTCGGCGCAGATCAGCACGTCCGTCTTGCCAAGGCCTTTCAACGCATCATCGTTTCCGGCAGGCAGCGGCTGCTCGACCAGTTCAACGCCGGTCTCGGCGCATACGGCGAGGCGATTGTCCAGTTCGGCCGGTTTCCAGCCCTCGTTGGCGTCGATGATGAGCCGGGTCGCTGGTGCAGCCGAGCGGATGGCGCGCAGGCGCTCGTCGTCGCCGTCGCCGCCCAGCTTGATCTTCAGCAGCGGCCGGGCGGATGCCCTGGCTGCGGCCTCGGCCATCTTTTCCGGCGTGTCGAGGCTCAGCGTGTAGGCGGTGATGACCGGCTGCGGTTCCGCCGCCAGCCCGGCCAGCTTCCACACCGGGGTGCCGGTGAGTTTTGCCTCAAGGTCCCACAGCGCGCAGTCGAGGGCGTTGCGGGCGGCGTGAAGCTTCAACAGGCCAGGCACGCCGGCGCGGATGCAGCCCGCCTCTATGGCGGCACGGGCGGCTTCAAGGTCGGCCATGGCGCCGTCGATGGTTTCCTCGTAGCGGGCGTACGGCACGCATTCGCCGTGTCCCGCCACGCCGTCGCGCTCAAGCGTCACGTGCACCACTTCGGCGGACGTCTTGGAACCGCGCGAAATGGTGAAGCTGCCGGCAATCGGCCAGCTCTCATGGGTGACGGTGAGTTTGACCGGAGACGCCATCAGGACGGGTAACGCTTCTGGATTTCGTCGACGATCGGACCGATGCCGGTGCGGATCGGGTCCACGCAGGGAAGTCCGTGCTCCTTGCCGACCTTGGCGAGATAGTCGGTTGCCTCTGCGTCAGACAGCTTCTGGGTGTTGATGCAGATGCCAACGCACTGGATGTCCGGGTTGGTGAGCTGGCCCTCGACGATGGTGCGGTCGATGACCTGCTGGATGGTGGGCAGCGGGTGCTCGACGCCGCGCATCTTCGTCCGCGTCGGTTCATGGCACACCACGAAGCAATCGGGCTGCGCGCCGTGCAGCAGGCCCAGCGTGACGCCGGCGAAGGAGGGGTGGAAGAGCGAGCCCTGTCCCTCGACGCAGTCCCAGTGGTCCTCGTCGTTGGCTGGAGATATCCATTCCGCCGCGCCGGAGATGAAGTCGGCAATGACCGCATCGAGCGCCACGCCGCGGCCGGAGATCAGCACGCCGGTCTGGCCGGTGGCGCGGAAGTCGGACTTCATGCCGCGCTTCTGCATTTCGACGTCGAGGGCGAGGGCAGTGTACTTCTTGCCCACCGAGCAATCGGTGCCGACGGCCAGCACCCGCTTGCCGGGGCGCTTCGTGCCCTTGCCGGTGGCGAAGGAGATGTCGGAGAAGCGCACGTCGTGCAGCTTGGCCCCGTGCTTTGCGGCGGCCTCGGCGATGGCCGGGATGGAGGACAGACGCTTGTGCAGGCCGGTGGCGACGTTCATGCCGGCCTCGATGGCCTTGACGATCTCGGCGACCCAGTGGTCCGGCAGCACGCCGCCGGCATTGACCACGCCGACGACCATGGTGCGGGCACCCTTGGCCACGGCTTCCTCGATGGACATGTCGGCAAGGCCGGTGTCGGCCTGGCAGTTGGGCAGGCGCATCTGGCCAAGGCACCATTCGGGCCGCCAGTCGACGACGCCTTGCGCGGTCTTGGCCGCAAGCTGGTCGTGGACGTCACCGAGGAACAGGAGATAGGGGCGTTCGATTTCCATCTTTCAACTCATGCAGTCTGTGTGGAGAAGGCGGCATTTAGCATGGTGAATGCTGCACTGCGCAAGAGGGCAGACTTTCATGCCGGGTAGAGCCAGATTGCATGGCTTGGGATGAGGCAATCGGCAATCAGCAATTGGTTGACGTCATTCCGGCGAATGCCGGAATCCGTGCGGCGCTGCTTGCGCGTGTCTCGAGGCGTGGACCCCGGCCTTCGCCGGGGTGACGGCGTGTAGCGCGGCATGATGAGCATTTTTCATTATGGAAACCAGATCGGCACTCACCGTTAAACCTCCGATAATTGAACTGGTCTAAGCTTAGTTGAGGCAACTCTTCCGAGGCAGATGCGGAGACCGGAGATGGACGCCACGCTTGGACTCCCGGCTCGTATCCTGTTCGGCTTGATCGCTGCCGGTGTGGTGTACGGCCTTTATGCCTTAAGCAGGCATTCAGGTGCTAACCAACGCGGCTGGCGTCATGTCAAGGCTGGGCCATTGCACTGGACTGGTCTGGGTTTGGGCGCAGTTCTGACAGGATTCATGTCGTACGTCTGGCTTTTTGTCGGGTCGTCGCGACCGGATGCCGAGAGCCAGATGACAATCCTGTTCTATCTCATTGTTGCCTTCGGATGCGGGTCAGTCATTGTTGGACTGCAGGCCTGGATGATTGGCCGGCGTGCCATCCGTTGGCGCGGCAAGTCTGTGCGGTTTACCCTTGGTGGACAGGCAGAGACCCGGGAGTTTCAGGACATCGCAGCGATACAGCCGACCGTTTGGGGAAGCGTTGCAATGAAGTTCAAGGATGGTGCGGTACTGATGCTCGATCCCTATGCGCAGGGCGCAGGCGAACTCATCGACGCTGCCCGGGATTTTCAGGAGGCTCAACCCGGCAACGCGGCGTAGCCACGGTCGTATCCGGATTTATCCGGATTGAGCATCAGGTACCTTCCAGGCAGCCGGTCAGTGCTTCACCCGGCCTGCAGCTTCGGCCAGCATCAGGTAGACCTTGCCGGTTTCGGACGCCAGGCACTGGTCGACCAGTTCCTCGCCCGCATCTGTTGCGGCGATCGTGTCCAGCAGCCGCTCGAACAGGCGGATGAAGCCATCGACCCGCTGGCGCACCAGCCGTTCGTCACGATAGGCAGCGCGCACCTGGTCCATCAGCTTGCGGCCGCGGCCCTGGAACAGGCGATGGGTGTAAACCTGCGTCACGCCCTCGCGATAGGTCTTCTCCAGGTCCTTCGGCAGGCCGCCCTGCAGCGCCTCGTAGACGTCGCGCGAGGCAGCGTTGAGCTTGGCAACCAGCGC